>NZ_LABX01000117.1 GCF_001043915.1 Methylobacterium aquaticum
CCCCCGCCCCGCCGCAGACCATCGCCACCGCCGCCAGAACCCGCCCGATCATCATCCGCTCCTGCTCCGCCGCGCGCTCTGGGGGGTGAGCGCGGCGAAACCATGTTCCCGATGCAGGGCGCAGCGTCGATCCTCGCCGTATCGCAGAGCGGTCCCGCACCCCACATCCCGTCCGGGAGACCGCACCATGACCGCATCCGCCCGCCGCCTCACCCTGCCCGTCGAGGGCATGACCTGCGCCTCCTGCACCGGCCGGGTCGAGCGGGTGCTGAAACGGGTGCCGGGCGTGCAGGCGGTGGCGGTCAACCTCGCCACCGGCCGCGCCACCGTCGATCTCACGCCCGACAACGACCCGGCGGCGCTCGCGGAGGCGGTGGAGGATGCGGGCTATGCCGTGCCGGAGGCGGTGAGCGACCTTGCCGTCGCGGGCATGACCTGCGCGTCCTGCACCAACCGGGTCGAGCGGGTGCTCAAAGCCGTGCCCGGCGTGCGCGCGGCGAGCGCCAACCTCGCCACCGGCCGGGTGACGGTCCGCCATCCCGCCGGCCTGGTGCCGCTCGATGCCCTGGAAGCCGCCGTGCGGGAGGCCGGCTACGAGCCCCGCCCGGTGACGGCGGAGCCGGATGCTCCGGCGGCCCCGCGCGAGGCCGAGACGCTGACCCGCGACCTGATCCTCGCCGCCCTGCTCTCGCTCCCCGTGGTGGTGCTCGACATGGGGGGGCATCTGGGAGGCCATCTCGCGGGCGGCCATGGCCTTCTCCCTGGCGCCTGGAGCGCCGGGATCCAGGCCGTGTTCGCCACCCTGGTGCTCGCCGGTCCCGGCCGGCGGTTCTTCGTCCGCGGCGTGCCCGGGCTCCTGCGCGGCCATCCGGACATGAATGCCCTGGTGGCTCTGGGCGCGGGCGCCGCCTACCTGTTCTCCCTGGTCGCGACACTGGCCCCCGGCTGGCTGCCGGCAGGCGCGGCCCATGTCTATTTCGAGGCGTCGGTCCTCATCGTCACCCTGATCCTGCTCGGCCGCAGCCTGGAGGCGCGGGCCCGGGGCCGGACGGGCGCGGCGGTGGCGCGCCTCGTCGGCCTCGCGCCCAAGACCGCGCTCGCCGTGAGGGACGGGGCCGAGACCGAGGTGCCGGTGGCCGAGCTCGCGGTCGGCGACGCGGTCCGCATCCGCCCCGGCGAGCGCGTCCCGGCGGATGGGCGGGTGATCGAGGGCGCGTCCCGCATCGACGAGAGCATGCTCACCGGCGAGCCGGTGCCGGTGGCGAAGAAGCCGGGCGATCCCGTCACCGGCGGCACCGTCAACGGCACCGGCGCCCTGACCGTCCGGGTCGAGCGGGTCGGGGCCGATACGGCACTGGCCCAGATCGTCCGCATGGTCGAGGCGGCTCAAGGAGCCAAGCTCCCGATCCAGGCGCTGGCCGACCGGGTCACCGCCTGGTTCGTGCCGGCGGTGCTGGCCCTGGCCCTTCTCACGGCCCTCACCTGGCTCGTCCTCGCGCCGGCCCCCGCCCTCGGGCTCGCCCTGGTCCATGCCGTGGCGGTGCTGATCATCGCCTGTCCCTGCGCCATGGGGCTCGCCACCCCGACCTCGATCATGGTCGGCACCGGCCGGGCGGCGGAACGCGGCATCCTGTTTCGCAGCGGCGCCGGCTTGCAGTCCCTGGAGGAGGTGCGCGTCGTCGCCTTCGACAAGACCGGCACCCTGACCGAGGGCCGCCCGACCCTCACCGACCTGATTCCGGCCCCCGGCTTCGACGCCGAGACGGTGCTGGCCCTGGCCGCCGCCGTCGAAGCCCGCTCCGAGCACCCAATCGCCCGCGCCATCGTGGCCGCCGCCGCGGCGAAGGGCCTGGATCTGCCGCCGGTGAGCGAGGTCGCGGCGGTACCGGGCCACGGCATCACCGGCCGGGCCGGTGGCCACGCGGTCGCGGTCGGTGCCGCCCGCCATCTCGCCGGCCTCGACCTCTCGGGGCTCGCGCCCGAGGCCGAGCGCCTTGCCGGCCAGGGCCGCTCCCCGCTCTACCTCGCCGTCGACGGCGTCCCGGCGGCCGTGATGGCGGTGTCCGATCCGATCAAGCCCGGTGCCGCCGCGGCCGTGCGGGCGCTGACCGGCCGGGGCCTCGCCGTCGCCCTCGTCACCGGCGACGACCGCCGCACCGCCGAGGGCGTCGCCCGGGCCCTCGGCATTGCCACGGTCCTCGCCGAGGTGCTGCCCGCCGGAAAACGCGACGCCGTCCGCTCCCTGCGGGAGGCGCATGGCCCGGTCGCCTTCGTGGGCGACGGCATCAACGACGCCCCGGCCCTCGCCGAGGCCGAGACGGGCCTGGCGCTGGGCACCGGCACCGACGTGGCGGTGGAGAGCGCCGACGTGGTGCTGATGGCGGGCGACCCCGCCACCGTCGCCGAGGCCCTGCGGCTGTCGCGGGCGGTGATGCGCAACATCCGCCAGAACCTGTTCTGGGCCTTCGCCTACAACGTGGCGCTGATCCCGGTGGCGGCGGGCGGCTTGCGCATGGTCGGTGGTCCGTCCCTGTCGCCGGTGCTGGCGGCGGGCGCCATGGCCCTGTCGAGCGTCTTCGTGGTGGGGAATGCGCTGAGGTTGCGGCGGGCGTAAGCGGCGCAATCCCGGGCGGCGGGATCATGCGGGCCGCGACCATGTATCACGGTCATCATGACGGATAGCTTGACCGTCCGCATCGAAGGCTCAATCATACCTTAAGTTCCGTCCGGCACCGTTTGCCGGGACCCATGGGAAGTGACCGCCCCCTGCGATGGACGCGAGCAACGGTTGGCATTGTACAACTGACCTTTGTTCGCTCTCGGCGCCCGAGGCGGAAGCCTTTGCGGCCTTCCTCGAACGCATCCGCAGCGCTTTCGCCGTTCACGCCGTCCTCCTGTTCGGTCGCGAGAGAGTGCTCGCGCAGGCGGTGGCCGGCGGCGCGGACGTGCCGGGGACCGTCCTCGACCTCTGCCGTTCGGCATCGGGCCAGGAAGGGGGCGCAGGACCGGGCCAGGCGAGGGGAGGATGCGGGCTCCGCGTCGTCGCCGATCTCGGCGCCGCCGCGCGCTGGCGCTCCCATCCCGCCGTGGCCGGCCCGCCGGGCTGCCGGTTCCTGGCCACCCACGCCTTCGGCCCGGGACGAGGCGTCCTCGCCCTCGTCGACGGCGAGACCCGCCGCCTGACCGGCGCCCAGCGCCGGCGCCTCGCCGATTTCGCCGAGGCCGCGGATTGCCTCGTCCGGGCGACGGCCTGCCTGACCGAGGCCCTCGCCGTCGAGAAGCGGGCCCTGGCGCATAGCCGCAAGATCTTCGACCGCGCCTCGGAGGCGGCGCGGATCGGCGTCTGGGAATGCGCGCTGCCGGACGAGACCCTGACCTGGACCGATCAGGTCTACGCGATGTTCGATCTGCCGCGCGACGCCCCCCTCGACCGCGACCGGATCGTCGCCTGCTACGCGCCGGACTCCCGCGCGGCGCTGGCGGCCGCTCGCAGCCGCGCCCTCGCCGAGCGCGGCGGCTTCGCCCTCGATGCCGAGATCGTCACCGTCGCCGGGCGCCACCGCTGGATCCGCATCACCGCCCAGGTCGAATGCGAGGGCGCGGTGCCGGTGCGGATCTTCGGGATGAAGCAGGACATCACCGAGGAGAAGCTCCTCGCCGACCGGACCCGCTACCTGGCCGAGTTCGACGCCATGACGGGGCTGGCCAACCGGGCGACGTTCGAGGCCCGGTTCTCGGCCCTGGACCAGGCCCCGGCCGGGCGACCGCCCTTCGGTGCCCTGCTGCTCATCGATCTCGACGGCTTCAAGCCGGTCAACGACACCCTCGGGCACGCCGCCGGCGACGCCTGCCTGGTCGAGGTCGCGGCCCGGCTGCGCCAATCCTGCCGGGAGGGCGACCTCGTCGCCCGGATCGGTGGCGACGAGTTCGCGATCCTGCTGACCACCTCGGCCCCCGGCATCGCCGAGGAGGTGGCGGCCCGCCTGATCGCCGCCTTGAGCCGGCCGATGACCTGGGCCGGCCGGATCTTCACCATCGGCGCCTCGATCGGGATCGCCCGCACCGGCGGCCGCTCCTCCGCCGATCTCTTCGTGGCGGCGGATACGGTGCTCTACAAGGCGAAGGCCGAGGGGCGCGGGCGGTACCGGGTGGCAGCCACGCCCCCTTGCGGGCCGCTGCCCTACGCATCGGCCTCCTGAGCCTCCGCCGCCGGTCCAGCGACGGCAGGAGCGGGCGCCGGCGTCTCAGGCGCGGAGTGCCGCCAGCCCGATCCAGTCGAACGCGACGCCGTGGCCGGGCCGGTCGGGTGCCACCGCGACGCCGTCCTCGATCACCAGCGGCTCGGCGATGAAGCGGTCGAGGCCGAAGCCGTGCGCCTCCAGGTAGGAGCGGTTCGGGCAGGCCGCGAGCAGGTGGACCGTGACGTCGTGCGCGCCGTGCGAGGTGACCGGCAGGTTGAACGCCTCCGCCAGGTGGGCGATCTTCATGAACGGCGTGACGCCGCCGCAATTCGTCACGTCCGGCTCTGGATACGTGACGCCGCCCGCCGCGATCAGCTGCTTGAAGTCCCACAGGGAGCGCAGGTTCTCGCCCGCGGCGATCGGCAATCCGCCCTCGCGCACCACGCGCGCCTGCCCGGCGACGTCGTCGGGGATCACCGGCTCCTCCAGCCAGGTGAGATCGAAGGGCTGGAAGGCGCGGGCGGCACGGATCGCCTCGTCGGCGCTCCAGCGCATGTTGGCATCGACCATCAGCGGGAACCCGTCGCCGAGATGCTCCCGCATCGCCCTGACCCGCTCGACATCCTCCGCGAGCCGTGGGCGCCCCACCTTCATCTTGATGGCGCGAAAGCCCTTCGCCAGGTTGTCGTCGGTCTGCCGCAGCAGCGCGTCGAGCGGCAGCTGGAGATCGATGCCGCCGGCGTAAGCCGGCACGCGCGGATCGTTCCCGCCGAGCAGGGTCCAGAGCGGCTGGCCGAGGCGCTTGGCCTTCAGGTCCCACAACGCCATGTCGATCGCCGATTGCGCCAGAACCGCCGCCCCGCCGCGGCCGCCGTAATGCTGGCCCCACCAGATCCTGTGCCAGATATGCGCGATCCGGTCGGCCTCCTGCCCGACGAGCTGATCGGGAATGTCCCGCGTCAGGATCGCGTCGATCGCCGCGCCGTTGCGGCCGCAGGTATAGGTGTAGCCGACACCCTCGGCCCCGTCCGCGTCGCGCAGGCGCACGGTGTTGAGTTCGAAGGCCGGCATGTCGCCATGCATGCTGTCGCTGAGGGTGACCTCCAGCGGCACGCGATAATGCCCGGCCTCCAGCGACACGATGCGGGGCATGGCGCTCCTCCCTGTGATGCGGCGCATCGGCCGTGTCCGACGCCGTCGATTTCTTGTTAGGGCAAGGGTATGGGTCCGGCGCAGGGCGCGTCAATGCAGGCGCGGCCAATCCGATCGATGGCTGCTGCGCCGGGCGTGACGCAGCACCGATGGCGGAGTGGGCGAGGAGGGCAAGCCGCACACGCGCTAATCTGTCGTTGGCTATATAATTTTGCTTGATCCATGCCGTCGATTGACTTTCGCCGAATTGCCTCAGCGGGCGCGCCGTGCTGATATGCGGGGTAAGCCGCCCGGCCGAACGGGGCGGATGGGAGGAATGGATCGATGAAGCGAGTGATCGCGGGCGCGCTGTCGTTGGGCGCCCTGGTAATGGCAGCGCTGCCGGCCGTCGCGCAGGACAACAAGACGCTCACCGTCTGGTTCAGCAAGGGCTTCTACCGGTCCGAGGACGAGTCGCTCTGGGCGACGATCAAGAAGTTCGAGCAGAAGACCGGGATCAAGGTCGAGCTGTCGCAATACGCGATCCAGGACATGATCCCCAAGACCGTGGCGGCGCTCGATTCCGGCTCGCCGCCGGATGTCGGCTATTCCGACACCTACAACAACCAGGCCGCCGGCAAGTGGGCCTTTGAGGGCAAGCTCGAGGACCTGACCGACATCCTCCAGCCGATGATGCCGCGCTTCGCGCCCCAGACCGTCGAGCACGTGCTGCTCATGAACGGCCAGACCGGCAAGAAGGCGTATTACGGCTTCCCGCTCAAGCGCCAGACGCTCCACACCGAGATCTGGGGCGACATGCTGGAGAAGGCCGGCTTCAAGCAGGCCGACATCCCGCAGAAATGGTCGGATTACTGGGCGTTCTGGTGCGAGAAGGTGCAGCCGGCCTACCGCAAGGCGTCGGGCACCCGCGCCTACGGCATCGGCGCGCCGATGGGCGTGGAATCGACCGACAGCTTCCAGTCCTTCTACGCCTTCATGGACGCCTACGACGCCAAGCTCGTCGACGCCGACGGCAAGCTGACCGTCGACGACCCGAAGACCCGCGAGGGCGTGGTCAAGGCGCTCAAGGACTACACCGACCCCTACATCAAGGGCTGCGTGCCGCCCTCGGCCACGACCTGGAAGGACCCCGACAACAACGTCGCCTTCCACAACCGCACCACGGTGATGACGCACAACTTCACCATCTCGATCGCCGCCAAGTGGTACGAGGACAGCGTCAACCCGAACAACACCCCTGAGCAGCGCGAGGCGTCGAAGAAGGCCTACGAGGAGACGATCATCACCGCGCCGTTCCCGAACCGGCCGGACGGCAAGCCGATGACCTACCGCGCCGACGTCAAGCAGGGCGTGGTCTTCTCGGGCGCCAAGAACAAGGCGGCGGCCAAGGAGTTCGTGAAGTTCATCATGGAGGAGGACAACCTCCGTCCCTACGTCGAGGGTGCGATCGGCCGCTGGTTCCCGGTCACCACCGCCTCGATCGAGAGCCCGTTCTGGCAGGCCGACAAGCACCGCAAGGCGGTCTACAACCAGTTCAAGTCCGGCACCGAGCCGTTCGACTACGTGAAGAACTACAAGTTCACGCTGGTCAACAACGAGAACGTGTTCGCCAAGGCGATGAACCGGGTGGTGAGCGAGAAGGTCCCGGTCGAGAAGGCCGCCGACGAGATGCTGGCCCGCATCAAGCAGATCGCCGGTCAGTAACGAAAATATCGGCCTGACTGGTCTCTGCCTTTGAAAGATGCGCGCTTCCCCTCCCCACAAGCTTGAGCGATCTCGGGCAAGCCCGAGATCGCCTGGGGAGGGGAGGGCGCCAACCCATCCAGAGCGGGGTCCGATCGCGTGGCGCTCGGGGCCCGCTCTCGGTTTTCTCGTCCCCCCGCCTCACGGCCTCACCAAGGAGACCGACCATGTCCGCAACGGTCGCTGAGGCAGCGCCGGTCGCCGCGGCCCAGCCCTTCCGCCTGACCTCGTGGCAGGCCTGGGGGCTGATCCTGATCGCGCCCTACCTGCTGATCTTCCTGTTCTTCGTCATCTACCCGATCGGCTACGGCTTGTGGCTGGCGCGCAGCCCCGCGAGCTACGTGCATCTGGCGGAAGATCCGATCTTCGCCCGCGCCGTCGTCAACACGCTGATCTTCCTGATCGTCGGCATCAACGTGAAAATGGCGATCGCGCTGGTGCTGTCGGGCTTCTTCACCAACGAGCGGAAGTGGATCCGCTGGCTGTCGGTGTTGTTCATCCTGCCCTGGGCGGTGCCGTCGATCCCGACCATCCTGTCGGTGCGGTTCATGCTGAACCCCGAATGGGGCGTGGTGAATTCGCTGATCTTCCGGCTGACCGGCGATGACGGCCCGAACTGGCTCAACGACCCGTCGCTGGCGCTCACGCTCGCCATCGGCGTCCATATCTGGAAGTCGCTACCGTTCTGGACGCTGATCCTGCTCGCCGGCCGGCTCGCCATCTCGGCCGACCTCTACGAGGCGGCGTCGGTCGACGGCGCCACCAAGTGGCAGAAATTCCGGCACGTCACCTGGCCGTCGATGCGGACGCTCTACGTGACCTGCACCATCCTGTCGATGATCTGGACGCTGGGCGACTTCAACTCGGTCTACCTGCTCACCGGCGGCGGTCCCGCCGACCTCACCCACGTGCTGGCGACGCTCGGCATCCGGTATCTCCGCCTCGACCAGGTCGACCACTCGATGGCGGCGGTGGTCTGCGCGATGCCGTTCGTGCTGCCGCTGGTCTACGTGCTGATGAAGAGGCTCTCGAAATGAGCACGACCCTGACAGCCCGCGCCGCTCCGTCCGCCGAGGAGCGCTCCGCCGCCCGCACCAACTGGCTGCGGGCGGCCGGCACGGAGGCCAAACTCCTCCTCATCGGCATCCCGGTCCTGCTCTGGACCGTGATCCCGATCTACCACCTCGTCCTGTTCGCGATCTCGCCGAAGCAGGACGCGATGTCGGGGGCGTTGTTCCCGGCCCACCCGACGCTCCAGAATTTTCGGATCGTGTTCGGGCAGCAGCACTACTTCCTGTCGAACTTCTGGCAGCAATTCTGGAACTCGGCGGTCATCGCCTTCGCGACCGGCGTGCTGACGCTGCTCATTGCCACCGCGGCGGCCTTCGCGATCAGCCGCCTGAAGGTGAAGGGCGGCCGGACCGTGATGAACATGGCTTTGTTCACCTACTTCATCCCGGCCGCGTTCCTGGCCGTGCCGATGTACAAGACGATGGGCGCCTACGGGCTGCTGAACAGCAAGTGGGCGCTGATCCTCGCGATGGTGACGATCGCCAGCCCCTACGCGATCTGGGTGCTGAAGCAGGCCTCCGACAAGCTGCCGGTGGAACTCGACGAAGCCGCGATCATGGACGGCGCCTCGCCGCCCCAGCTCTTCCGCTTCGTCTACCTGCCGCTGATGGTCCCCTCGCTGGTCGCGATCGGCGTCTACGCGCTGCTGCTCGCCTGGAACGAGTACCTGTTCGCCTTCCTGCTCCTCTCCCGCGACACCGACGTGACCCTGCCGGTGGCCTTGGGCAGCTTCCTGGCGGCGGATGACTCGCCTTGGGAGCTGCTGATGACCACGGGGTTGATCTACGCCTTGCCGCCCGCCGCGATTTATTATGTGTTCAAGCGGTATATGGTGGGTGGGTTGACTGCGGGGGCGGTGAAGAGCTGACGATTTGGCGTTCGATTAGCTTGGCGTCCAGAGCATTTATCGGATGCAATGCAATCGAACGCCGCTTTGATCTGCTATTTTGCTGAATGCGGTGCCGGAAGTCAGCGCTCAATCCGTATAATAGTTATATAGATCAGACTGCAACCGATGGGGTCGCAGTCTGATTTTTTTTGGCGATCATGCACCTTGCAAATCCAAATTTATGCCGATAAGCATTGTTTATCGGAGTTTCGGTTATGTTTTTTGTCGGGTGGTCAAATTTCATTATGAGTAGGCTGCTGCGGCGTGGCTTGATGATGCACTGTGGCTCTAAGGCGCAACGCGCTCATATCCGGGATTTTATGATGCAGAGCGTAATAAGTGGGCAGCCCGAAAAAATTAGAGGAAAGTCCCTGGTGCATCTCGAACTAATTTCGAGATTAGGCTAAGGCGGCTGATGCTGCATCCTGACCTTCTTTCCGCCGGCATATACACGGTTCCTGAAGCAGCTCGCCTCGTTGAGGCTGAGCAGAACGAAACGCGTGTCTGGATCGAGGGCCGAAAAGGTGCGCAAGAGCCGATGATTGAGAATGAGGTTGGGAGGGTGGGAGATAAAACGGCAATAAGCTTCACAAATTTAATGGAGCTTCGATTTATCTCGATGTTTGTTGATGCCGGTTTAAGATTAAATGCTATTCGTTCCATAATGAATGAGGCAAAAGATACGCTTGAGCATCCTCATCCATTCGCAACTAGTACTGTATTCAAGACTGATGGGAAACGTATTGTTGCTGAGATTGCTCGGAAGAATGGCGTTCCGAGTATCTATGATTTGAAAACGCGACATTACGAAATGCCAGGACTTATTATGAATGTTTTATTGAAAGACGTGGTTTTTGATCCGCATGGGGACGCGATTTCGTGGAAGCCTCGCCCAAGAATAGCACCGAGTGTAATAATTCATCCTGCTCACTCGTTTGGGCAGCCGATTTTGCTTAAAAGCCATATTCCAACAGCCGCAATTGTAAAAACCTATGCAGCTGAGGGTGACAGCGAAATTGTGGCTGAAATGTTTGAGATCCCAAAGGCGCACGTCATCGAAGCCTTGAGGTTCGATGAAGCTCTGCGTGGGGTAGCGTGAAAGTCGCTTTCGATGAGCATGTGCCTCCGGCGCTTGTGCGCGCTCTCCAGTCATTTGCTAATGAAAGTCAATTCAAGCGTTTGACAGGTGGTTATGAGATAACTAAGGCAAAAGACTACGCTCCTAGAGATTCGGATACGGATTTTGAGGCTGGCTCAGATGTTCCATGGGTAAAGCGTTACGCTGCCGACGGCGGACAAATCATCATCTCTGGCGACGTGATGATGATGTCGCGGTCTCATGAAAGACTCGCACTTCTTGAGGCTGGGCTGATAGTTTGCTTTTTTACTCCTCAATGGTCAAATTGGAAATTTAATAGGAAATGCGCCTTATTGATTAATTGGTGGCCTGTCATAGTAAAAACGATGGCAACGGCAGAAAAATCGACGTTCTGGCAAATTCCTTCGAACTGGCAAGAGGATGGGAGCCTCATTTCTCTGCCTACTAATGATAAAAAGCTAGCTCGTATTCAGAAGCAGTTGGAGAAGCAAGAAAGAGTGGCCGCTGCCCGAAAATCCCGCCGCGACGCTCAGACACCTGAAGGTCAGGGTAAACTAATTTAATAGGCGCCAAATTTGTGGATCCGCACATAATATAAAAACAAATATTACATTATCAAAGCGAAATATAATATTATATAATCCATCAATACATGATAAACTAAAGAATAGGATAGCTAATTTATCATTAGAAATGTGCCACGTCTCCAACTGCCGTGGCACATTGTTTGGAGCTACGCCACCGCCGCCACACCCCCCGGCATCAACCGCCCTTCCTCCACCGCATGACACGCCACCCCATCCCGAAACGCCGGCACCTCCGCCTTGCACCGCTCATTCGCGAACGGGCAGCGCGGGTGAAACGTACACCCTGACGGCGGGTTGATCGGGTTCGGGATCTCGCCCTGCACCGGCACGCGCTGGCGTCCGACATGCGCGAGGTCGGGGACCGCATCGAGGAGCATGCGGGTGTAGGGGTGCTTCGGGGCGGTGAAGAGCTCGCGGCCGCCGCCGATCTCGACGATGCGGCCGAGATACATCACGCCGATGCGGTTCGCCATGTGGCGCACCACGGCGAGGTTGTGGCTGATGAACAGGTAGGTCAGGCCGAGCCGGTCCTGGAGGTCGCGCATCAGGTTCAGGATCTGGGCCTGGACCGAGACGTCGAGGGCCGAGGTCGGCTCGTCGGCGACCAGGAACTCGGCCTCGGAGGCGAGGGCCCGCGCGATGGCGATGCGCTGGCGCTGGCCGCCCGAGAAGGCGTGGGGGTAGCGCTTGCCGTCGTCGGGGTGCAGGCCGACCAGGGTCAGCAGCTCGCCGACCCTGGCTTGAATCTCGCGCTCACCATTGAGGAGCCCGAAGGCGCGGATCGGCTCGGAGACGATCCGGTCGACCCGCCAGCGCGGGTTCATCGAGGCGTAGGGGTCCTGGAAGATCATCTGGATGCGACGGCGCAATTGGCGCCGCTCGGCGGCCTGGCGCGGGTCGGTCATCGAGATGCCGGCAATCGTCACCTCGCCGTCGGAGGGCGGCATCAGGCCGACCACCATGCGGGCGACCGTCGACTTGCCGGAGCCGGATTCGCCGACGATCGCCAGCGTCTCGCCCTTGGCGACCGAGAACGAGACGTGGTCGACGGCGCGCAGGTATTGGCGCGGCTGGCGCTCGATCACCCGGTTGAGCCAGGGGCGCGAGACGTCGAACAGGCGGCGCAGGTCGCGGACCTGCACGTAGTCGGGCTGGGGAGACATGACCGGCTTCAAGGCGATGTGGGGCTTCATGCGGCGGCCTGTCCGGACGCGTCGTAGAGGTGGCAGGCGACCCGGTGCGAGCCGACCGTCAGGGGCTCGGGCCGGTCCACCGTGCAGCGGGCGAACACCTTCGGGCAGCGCGGGTTGAAGGCGCAGCCGGGCGGGATCGCCGAGAGCCGCGGCATCGCGCCGGGGATCTGGGCGAGGCGGTCGGTCTCCTGCGACAGGGACGGGATCGCCCCCATCAGGCCCTTGGCGTAGGGGTGGAGCGGATCGCCTACCACCGCCGCCACCGGGCCGATCTCGGCGACGCGGCCGGCATACATCACCGCGACGCGGTCGGCGGCCTCGGCGATCACCCCCATGTCGTGGGTGATCAGCATCACGGCGGTGCCGTGGTCGCGCCCGAGGCGCTTCAGCAGCGTGATGATCTGGGCCTGGACCGAGACGTCGAGGGCGGTGGTCGGCTCATCCGCAATGATCAGCTCCGGCTCGGCGGCGAGCGCCAGCGCGATCACCACGCGCTGGCGCATGCCGCCGGAGAATTCGTGCGGGAAGCCGTCGATGCGCCGCTCCGGCGCCGGGATGCCGACCTCGGCGAGGAGATCGATCGCCCGCTGGCGGGCGGCTCGGCCTGAGAGGTCGGTGTGGGTGCGGATCGTCTCCTCGATCTGCCTTCCGACCCGGTAGAGCGGGTTGAGGCTGGTCAGCGGGTCCTGGAAGATCATGCCGATGCGCTTGCCGCGCACCCGCCGCATCGCCTCCGGGGGCAGGTTGTCGATGCGCTCGCCGGCCAGGCGAATCTCGCCGCCGGCGATGCGGCCGGGCGGGTCGATCAGGCCGATCACCGCCGAGCCGGTCACCGACTTGCCGGCGCCGGATTCGCCGACGACGCCGAGCACCTCGCCGCGGTTGATCTCGAAGGAGACGCCGTCGAGCGCGGTCAGCACGCCGCGGCGGGTGGCGAACGCGACCCGCAGGTCGCGCACCGAGAGGACGGGGTGGGTCATGTCGGTCACTGGAGCTTGGGGTTCAGGGCGTCGCGCAGCCAGTCGCCGAGCAGGTTGATCGCCAGGACCAGGCCGGCAAGCGCCAGCCCCGGAAAGGCGACGATCCACCACTCGCCCGAGAACAGGAAGCGGTTGCCGGTGCGGATCAGCGTGCCGAGCGACGGCATCGTCTCCGGCAGGCCGGTGCCGAGGAAGGACAGCGTCGCCTCGGTGATGATGGCGAGGGCGAGGTTGATGGTGGCGATGACGAAGACCGGGCCGGTGACGTTCGGCAGGATGTGGCGGGTGAGGATCACCGGCGCCGACAGGCCGATGAGCCGGCCGGCCTGGACGTAGTCCTTGTTCTTCTCGACCATCACCGAGCCGCGCACGGTGCGGGCATACTGCACCCAGAACGACAGGCCGATCGCCACGACGATCAGCGCGATCTGCGCCTCCGCCTCCATGTGGCCGCCAGCCACCGCCTTGGCGACGCCGTCGACGATGAGCGCGATCAGGATCGCCGGGAAGGTCAGCTGCACGTCGGCGACGCGCATGATGATGGTGTCGATAAAGCCGCCGGCATAACCGGCGATGAGGCCAAGCCCGATGCCGATGAAGCCCGACAAGAGCACGCCGAGCACGCCGACGAGGAGCGACAGGCGCATGCCGTAAAACACCGCCGAGAGCACGTCGCGGCCCTGGTCGTCGGTGCCGATCAGGAACGGCGCCTGGCCGTCGGCATACCAGAGCGGCGGCAGGTTGGCGTTCATCAGCTCGAGCTGCGCCGGGTCGTAGGGGTTCTGCGGCGAGATGACGGGGGCGAGCAGGGCGAGGGCGATGAACAGCACGGTGGCGGCGAAGGCCACCATGGCGAGCTTCGAGCGCCGGAAACTGGCGAAGAGATCGGAATCGAGGAAGCGCGCGAGGCGCGAGGGCGGGGCCGCTTCGGTCACGGTCGGCGCGGGGGCGGGGGAGGCCATGGCGTTTTAAACAATCCTCACGCCGCCCGCCGCACCGAGAGGCGCAGGCGCGGATCGACGATGGTGTAGAGGAGATCGACCACGAGGTTGATCGTCACGAAGATGAGGGCGACCAAGAGCAGGTAGGCGGCCATGATCGGCACGTCGACGTTCTGCACCGCCTGCACGAACAGCAGGCCCATGCCGGGCCACTGAAACACCGTCTCGGTGATGATCGAGAAGGCGATGATCGAGCCGAGCTGGAGGCCCGCCACGGTGATGACCGGGACCAGGGTGTTCTTCAGGGCGTGGCCGAAATGGATCGAGCGGGTGGTGAGGCCCCGCGCCCGGGCGAAGCGGATGTAGTCGGTGCGCAGGACCTCCAGCATCTCGGCCCGGACGAGGCGCATGATCAGCGTCATCTGAAACAGCCCGAGCGTGATCGAGGGCAGGACCAGGGCCTTCCAGCCCGACACCGTCAGGAAGCCGGTGGTCCACCAGCCGATCCGCACCGTGTCGCCGCGGCCATAAGAAGGCAGCCAGCCCAAGGTGACCGAGAACAGGAAGATGAGCAGGATGCCGATCAGGAAGGTCGGCAGCGAGACGCCGACGAGCGAGATGGCTTGCAGGAGCTTGGCGCCGACGCTGTCGCGGTGGAGCGCCGAGTAGACCCCCATCAGGATGCCGGCGGTGAGCGCGAACACGGTGGCGCAGAGCGCGAGTTCGAGCGTCGCGGGCATCCGCTCGGCCAGCAGCGTCGAGACCGGCTGGCGGAACTGGTACGAGTTGCCGAACTGGCCGCGCATCGCGTTGCCGGCATAGCGCGCGAATTGCACCAGCACCGGATCGTCGAGGCCGAGGCTCTGGCGGATCTGCAACCGCTCGGCATAGGGCGTATCGGGTGCCACGAGCTGGTTCACCGGATCGCCGGCGAAGCGGAACATCGCGAAGGCGATCAGCCCGACCGCCAGCAGCACCCCGACGGATTGCAGCAGGCGGCGGAGAATGAAGGCGAGCATGGGGGGTTTTCTTGGGTTCTGGTGGGGTCCGAGGCGGGGGCTCGGGCTCTGTTCGAAAAAATAGAGCGCCTTCCCCTCCCCCTTGCGGGGAGGGGAAGGGCTCGTCCTTACAACGGGTTCGCTCTTGAAGCGCCTTATTGCTCCTTCGACACCCAGAACAGCATCATCTGGTTGTCGGCACGCGGCACCAGTTTCACCTTCTTCGACACGCCCCAGGCCAGCGCCTGCTGATGCAGCGGGATGTAGCCCCAGTCGTTCATGATGGTCTCGTAGGCCTGCTTGATCATCAGGTTGCGGGCCTCCTGGTCGGTCTCGCGCTCGATCTTGTCGGCCAGCGCATCGACCTTCGGGTTGCAGTAGTTCCCGAGGTTGGTGGTGCCGCGCGGCGAGGACTTGTCGGTGCGGCAGCCGGCGATCTCGAACAGGATGTTGTGCGAGTCCATCGAGGACGGCGTCCACCCCAGCATGTAGAACGAGGTGTCGAAGGCGGGCTTGAGGATCTTGGCGAAGTACTTCGCCTTGGGCTGGGCGATCAGGTTCACCTTGACGCCGACGCGGGCGAGCATCGAGGTCACCGCCTGGCAGATCGCCTCGTCGTTGACGTAGCGGTCGTTCGGGCAGTCGAGCGGCACCTCGAAGCCGTTCGGGTAGCCGGCTTCCGCCAGCAGCGCCTTGGCCTTGGCCGGGTCGTAGGCCGGGCGCTTGAACTCATTCGACAACGGGAAGAGCGGCGGGGCGATCAGCAGGGCCGCCGGGGTCGCCTGCCCGCGCATCACGCGCTTGACGATCGCGTCCTCGTCGATCGCCCGGAAGAACGCCTCGCGCACCCGCACGTCCTTGAACGGGTTCTTGCCCTTGACGTTGGAGCCGCGCAGCTCGTCGCTGGTCTGGTCCATGCCGAGATAGATCGTGCGCAGCTCAGGCGCGTTCACCACCACGGCGTTGGCGCTGGAGCTGACCCGGCTCTGGTCCTGGAGCGGGACCGGATCGACCCAGTCGACCTCGCCCGAGAGCAGGGCGGCGACCCGGGTGGCGTCGTTGCTGATCGTGGTGAAGATCGCCTCGTCGAGGTTCGACTCGACCTTACCCCAGTAGCCGTCGAACTTCTTGAACACCGTGCGCACGCCGGGCTGGTGCTCGGTGATGGTGAACGGGCCGGTGCCGTTCTCGTGGAGCGCCGCGTAGCTCGGGGTGGTGGCCGCGACCGGGGTCGGTTTGAGCGCGTCGTGCTTCTCGGCCCAGGTCTTCGACATGATGTACCAGCCGCCGAACTGGTACAGGGCGATCGGGTTGGGGTTCTTCAGCACCATGTCGACGGTGTGGTCGTCCACCTTCACGAAGGTGGCGTCCGCCGGCACGTTGGTCTGGAAGTTGGAGCCGGGCGCCCGCACGCGCTCGGCGGAGAAGATCACGTCGTCGGCGGTGAAGGGCGAGCCGTCGTGGAACTTGACGTTCTTGCGCAGGTGGAAGCGGTAGCGGGTCGGCTCCGGGGTTTCCCAGGATTCGGCGAGGCCCGGGACCAGCTTCAGGTCCTTGTCGCGGGTGACGAGCGACTCGTAGACCGCGCCATGCGCCGCGATCGTGAACGTTTCCTTGAGGGTGTACGGGTCGAGGGACTTGAGGTCGCCCTGGAAGGCGAACCGGAAGGTGTTGGCGGCCGAGGCCGGCGCGGTGCCGGCGATCGCCACGAGGGCGGTGGCGGCGGCGAGGCAGGCCAGCAGCGGACGGAACTTCACAGGCGACATCGACGAGAACACTCCGCGGGGGTCCAAGGGGGCAGCCAAGCGCGTTAGAGCATCTTCCGGCGCCGCAGGCGACGCCGAAATGATGAAAAATGATGCATCATCCCGGCCCGTCTCGCCAGATCGCGGGCGAGCGTCGGTTGATCGCGCAGCACTAACAAGTCCCGGGCCAACCAGCACCGGGCCATGCGCCGGGCGCCGGACCCATGACCCTCGCGCGCCGTGCGACGCAGTTGACCGCGCACCGGTCTGCCTGTTGCATCCTGTACCTCCGTTTCCGCCCGCCATGAGCGTCGAGTCCCATGCCCGTCATCAACCGCGTCGCCGCCCTCTCCGACGAGATCACGGCCTGGCGCCGCGATTTCCACCAGCATCCCGAGCTGCTGTTCGCTCTCGACCGTACCTCCGGCCTGGTGGCCGAGCGGCTGCGGGCCTTCGGCTGCGACGAGGTGGTGACGGGTTTGGGCAAGACCGGCGTCGTCGCCGTCATCCGCGGCCGCGACACCGGCTCGGGCAAGGTCATCGGTCTGCGCGCCGACATGGACGCGCTGCCGATCGAGGAGACGAGCGGCGTCCCCCACCGCTCGACGGTGCCGGGCAAGATGCACGCCTGCGGCCATGACGGGCACACCGCGATGCTGCTCGGCGCCGCCAAGTACCTGGCCGAGACCCGCAACTTCGACGGCACCGCGATTCTGATCTTCCAGCCGGCCGAGGAGGGCGGCGGCGGCGCCGACGTGATGCTGAAGGACGGCCTGATGGAGCGCTTCGGCATCCAGGAGGTCTACGGCCTGCACAACATGCCGGGCCTGGCGCTCGGCAGCTTCGCGATCCGCCCCGGCGCGATCATGGCGGCGGCCGACCGGATCACCATCACGGTCACCGGCAAGGGCGGGCACGCGGCGGCCCCGCACCAGTGCATCGATCCGGTGCTGGTCGCCTCCCACATCGTCACCGCCCTGCAATCGATCGCCTCGCGCAGCGTCGATCCGGTGCAGTCGGCGGTGATCTCGATCACGCAGGTGAAGGCCGGCGACGCGTTCAACGTGATCCCGGAATTCGCGATTCTCAACGGCACGGTGCGTACCCTCTCCGAGAGCGTCCGCGACCTGTGCGAGGCGCGCATCGCGCAGGTGGCCTCGAACGTCGCCGCCGCTTTCGGCGCCACGGCCACCGCCGATTACGGCCGCGGCTACCCGGTCACCGCCAACGATCCGGGACGGGCGAGCTTCATGGCCGACGTCGCCGCGGAGGTCTCGGGCGAGGGGGCGGTGGAGCGTGCCGTCCAGCCGATGATGGGCGCGGAGGATTTTTCGTACATGCTGAACGCCCGGCCGGGCGCCTACATCTTCCTCGGCACCGGCCCAGGCGCCGGCCTGCACCACCCGGCCTACGACTTCAACGACGAGGCGGCGCCCTACGGCGTCTCGTTGTTCGCCCGGGTGATCGAGCGGGCGATGCCGGCGGCGTGAGGGGAGGGGGCCGCCGCGGGACGCCTCGGTTCCGGCGGCGGCTCGCCCGCCATCCGCGCGGCGCCATATGGTCGGGCATGAGAGCCCGAGATCCGATGCCCCGCTTGTCGCCGACCCTCGCCCTGTCCGTCATGCTGGCGGCCTGCCTGCCGGCCCTCGCCCTGGACGGGTCCCGAGCCGGGCCTCCGGCGGGACCCGATCTCCAGAATCTCGATCTCGGCCAGGTCACGGTTCGCGGCGGCCTCACCGTCGCCGGCCCCGGCAAACCGGCGGGCTCCGCCTTCATCACCGTGCACAATCCGGCCAACACGCCTCAGCCCGACGGCGTGTTCATCGCCCCGATCGGCCCGACGATCGATTACTGCTCGGTCGGCGGATGCTTCGACGGGCCGCATCTGCGCTCGCACGTGCTGATCAACACGACGACCGGGGCCGGCGCGGACGCGCAGGAGAATGCGCTGGCGATCAATTTCACGTCGAAGACCGGCAAGGTCGTTCGGTGGCGGCCCCATACCGCGTTCACGGTGGGCCAGAACGTCCGTGTCTTCGGCTCGGCCTGTCGCGCCTCGGTCGGCGGCACCGTGCAGGTCGTGCCCGATTGCCTCTACACCCCGACCACCGGCGGCACCACCGGCACGGTGCCGCCGACCGGAAACCCGACCTCGCACCGGGACGGCTCGGTGGTCTGGGCGTTCCTAGGGGCCGGGGCCCACGACGGCAAGACGGCACTCAACGTGGCGTGCACGGCCGAGGAGGGGGCGGGCCAGACCTGGTGCACCAACTTCAACTTCTCGGTCCGGTACAAGGGCGCCGGAACCGCCTGGGGTGAGGAGAAGGACTGCAACAACGGCAACGAGACGAGCGAGGCCGGCAGCCGCTTCCTGATGGCCTGCACCTTCTACGGCGGCGGCGGCGAGGGAACATGGCCGTTCCTGGCCTATCAGTATGTCGGGTCGGGCGCCGTCAATACGAAGAACCCGAATCCCTACGGGGCCAATTCCTACATCTTCATCAGCGGCCAGCCGAACGACGTCGGCTCCGTCGTGCGCAGCGAAGTGATCCTCGATGCCGGCAACTCGGCGGCCACCATCCGGGCGCTGCCCGGGCGCCGCCATGCGGATGGGTTCCTCGTCGATGGCAGCGACTCGGCCGTCATCCTCAAGGCGAGCGGCACCCATGCCAAGGGCGGGGTGGATCTCCAGGGCGCCATCTTCCCGGAAGGCAACGCGATCCTCCTGCCCGACACCACGTTCATCACCTGGGGCCGGGCCGCCTTCCTCGGCAAGAACGCCGCGATCGGCGCCATCACCCTCGGTCCGAGCAACAGCGGCACCGCCTATTCCATGGCCGCCTGGGACAATGGCGACCTGAGCTACGGCAGGCATCTCTGGTCGCGGGGGAGCGCCCCGGCCCTGGCCTCCTGCGGCGCGGGCACTCTGTCTCCGGGCGCGACCGACGATCACGGCGTGGTGGCGCTCCCCGCCGGCTCGAAGGGCTGCCGGATCACCTTCGCGGCGGCACGGGCGCAGAAGCCGGCCTGCACCTTCTGGATGACCAGCGGGCAGCTTCCGGCGGGATCCGTCGCGGCGACGGCCGTGACGCTGGCCTATGCCCCGGTGCCGGACGGCACCGAGATCCATTACCAGTGCATGGGCCGCTGACGGTGGCCTCGTTGCCGTACATCATCGGCCCAAGATGCTGACGCATCGGGCCGATGAACCATCTCGAATTTTCGATAGTAGAGCACTGCCCGATCACGTTGCAATCGGGCAGTGCTCTAGACCTTTGATTTTGCCGCATTTTCTGCGACCAACCGGTGTCCACTTGGTCGGAAAATGCTCTAAGCCAAAGGCTTGGCAAAAATTGGAGAACGGAACCAACGATCGCTTTCTGCGACCGTTGGTATTACACCTCGAACGTCACGCCCTGCGCCAGCGGCAGGGTCTTGCCGTAATTGATGGTGTTGGTGGCCCGCCGCATATAGGCTTTCCAGGAATCCGAGCCTGCCTCGCGCCCGCCGCCGGTCTCCTTCTCGCCGCCGAAGGCCCCGCCGATCTCGGCACCCGACGGGCCGATATTGACGTTGGCGATGCCGCAATCGGAGCCGGAGGCCGACAGGAAGGTCTCGGCCTCCGACAGGTCCCGGGTGAAGATCGACGAGGAGAGCCCGGCCGCCACGGCGTTCTGCGCGTGGATCGCCTCCTCCAGATCGGAGTAGCGGGTCACGTAGAGGATCGGCGCGAAGGTTTCGCGGCGCATCGGGCCGGTCTGCTCGGGCATCTCGACCAGCGCCGGGCGGACATAGGCCGCCGCCTCGCCGCGGATGTCGCGCAGGCGCTCGCCACCATGCACCGTGCCGCCGATGGCGCGGGCCTCGTCGAGGGCGCGCGCCATGCCGTCCGCGGCATGAACGTCGATCAGCGGGCCGATCAGGGTGGCGGGGTCGCGCGGATCGCCGATCCGCACCGAGCCATAGGCGGCCTTCAGGCGCGGCACCAGCGCGTCGTAGATGCTCTCGTGCACGAACAGCCGCCGCAGGGTGGTGCAGCGCTGGCCGGCGGTGCCCATCGCCGCGAAGGCGATGGCGCGCAGCGCCAGGTCGAGATCGGCCGACGGCGCCACGATGGCGGCGTTGTTGCCGCCGAGTTCCAGGATCGCCCGGGCGAAGCGCGCGGCGAGCGTCGGGGCCACCTGCCGGCCCATCGCGGTCGAGCCGGTGGCGGAGACGAGCGCGATCCGCTCGTCCTCGACCAGGCGCGTGCCGAGATCCCGGCCGCCGATCAGCAGCCCGAGCAAGCCCTCCGGCGCCTCCGAGCCGAAGCGCTTCACCGCCCTCATCGCGAGCGCATGGACGGCGAGCGCGGTGAGCGGGGTCTTCTCGGACGGCTTCCAGATCACCGGATCGCCGCAGACCAGCGCCAAAGCCGCATTCCACGACCACACCGCCACCGGGAAGTTGAACGCCGTGATGACGCCGCAGACGCCCAGCGGATGCCAGACCTCCATCATCCGGTGGTCCGGCCGCTCGGTGGCGATGGTCAGCCCGTGCAATTGCCGCGACAGGCCGACGGCGAAGTCGCAGATGTCGATCATCTCCTGGACCTCGCCGAGGCCTTCCGAGAGGATTTTGCCGGCTTCGAGCGTCACGAGCCGGCCGAGATCGTCCTTGTGGGCGCGCAATTCCTCACCCAGCAGCCGCACCAGCTCGCCGCGACGCGGGCCCGGCACCCGGCGCCAGGCCAGGAAGGCGTGGGCCGCCTGCGCGATCGCCGCCTCGGCCTCGCCGGGGCTCGTCTCGCGGACCGTCGTCACCACGCCGCCGTCGATCGGCGAGCGCGCCGGAAGCCCGGCCTCCGCGAAGGCCGCGGCCGGCACGCCGAGGCGCTCCAGCACCGCCAGGGTATCGTCGCGGACAGACAGGACGGTCGGGGCCATGGGCAGAATCTCCGCGTCTGACGAAAGACGGCCCGCCTCGGGGGAGACGGGCCGGTCATGATTCGGGGGATTATACGAGATCCGCTCCCGCTTCTACAGGACGGCCGCGCTCACGCGGCCTTCCGCTTCGGAGAGATCAGCTTGCGGTTGACCAGCACCTCGGCGATCTGAACCGTGTTCAGCGCCGCGCCCTTGCGCAGGTTGTCCGACACGCACCAGAACGACAGGCCGTTCTCGACCGTGATGTCCTCGCGGATGCGCGAGATGTAGGTGGCGTCCTCGCCCGCCGCCTCGTGGGGGGTGATGTAGCCGCCGGGCTCGCGCTTGTCGTCGACCAGGATGCCGGGCGCCGAGCGCAGGATCTGGGTCGCTTCTTCCGCCGAGAGCGGGCGCTCGAACTCGACGTTCACCGCCTCCGAGTGGCCGATGAACACCGGCACGCGCACGCAGGTCGCCGTCAGCTTGATCTTGGGGTCGAGCATCTTCTTCGTCTCGGCCATCATCTTCCACTCTTCCTTGGTGGAGCCGTCCTCCATGAAGACGTCGATGTGCGGGATGACGTTGAAGGCGATGCGCTTGGTGAACTTCTGCACCTTGACCTCGCCGGCGGTGAACACCGCGCGGGTCTGGTTGAACAGCTCGTCCATGGCGTCCTTGCCGGCGCCGGAGACCGACTGGTAGGTCGCGACGACGACGCGCTTGATGGTGGCGGCGTCGTGCAGGGGCTTCAGCGCCACGACGAGCTGCGCGGTCGAGCAGTTCGGGTTGGCGATGATGTTCTTCTTGGAAAAGCCCACCACCGCGTCGGCATTCACCTCGGGCACGATCAGCGGCACGTCGGAATCGTAGCGGAAGGCCGACGAGTTGTCGATGACGACGCAGCCCTGGGCGCCGATGCGGGGCGACCATTCCTTCGAGGTTTCGCCGCCGGCCGACATGAGGCAGATGTCGGTGTCCGAGAAGTCGTACTGGTCGAGGGCCTGGACCTTCAGGATCTTGTCGCCGAAGGACACCTCTTGGCCCAAGCTGCGGCGGGAGGCGAGCGCCACCACGGTATCGGCCGGGAAGGCCCGCTCGGCCAGGATGTCGAGCATCTCGCGGCCCACATTGCCGGTGGCTCCGACGACGGCAACCTTGTAACCCATCTCAATCGCTCCAGTTCGGATCAGCTCCTCCCCGGACGATCTCAGGCGGGCCCTCAAGGAGCCCGGCCTCCGTCCGCCACGGACGGGGAGGGATCCGAGGACGACGCGAGGCTTCAGCCGGCGGCGGTGATCGCCGTCGTGGCTTTGCGTTTCGTCGTGGTCGACCCAGGCCGCATGGCGCGGTCAGTCCTCGGAAAAGGCGACACCCGAGATGGGGTGCGCGGGCGTGGGAAGCAACAGCCCGAACACCCCGCGCTGTCAAGCGCCGGAATCGCATGCCGGCAACAGATTCCGCGTCCCGTCACTCCTTGACGTCTCGTTCACCCTGACTCGCTCCCGCCGGGGACAAGCCGGGCCAGATCAACGAAATCGCTAAAATGCGATGCGATTCCGGTGGCGGCGACCACGCGCGACCGGAGGAGCGTTCCGTGCGGCAGAGGCCGGACTTTGACGACGCCGCCCTGGCGCGGGCGGCCGACGCCCTGGCGCGGGATCTCGGCGCGGTCGAGCCGCTGCTGCCGAGGCCGCTGCCCCGCGCGACCCCCCGTCGCTCCTGGCGCCGGCGCGTCGCCCGGCGGACCATCGGGGCCATCGCGGTGATTGCGCTGCTCAGCGTTCTGGCGAGCGAGCGGCGCCTCGCCGACCCGCCCGTCGCCGCCGACCCGCCCGCCTTCGTGCCGCGCTTCGCCGCCCCCGCGGCGGCACCGCCGGCCTGGAGCACGGTCGCGGCCGACCGGTACCGTCTCGGCGAGGCGACCGGCAGCGCCCGGGTGCAGCCCGGCCTGCGGGAGGACACGCTGACGGCCGGCACCTTCGCGGTGCACGAGACGCCGTTCCTCCGCCTCGTGGTCACCGAGACGTCCGAGCCGGACGGGGAGGGGAGCCTGTTCGTCACCCTGGCTCGCCGGGCCGCGGAGGCCGGCGGCCTCGCGGTGGTGCGAACCGGGGAGCGTGGCCAGCTCGCGACGCGGTTCGGAGCCCTCGACACCGTCGACGCGACCCTCGCCGATGCCGAGGGACGGCGCGCCTGCACGGCGTTCCGCGTGAAGGCGGCGCTGCGGCTCGACGGCTGGTTCTGCGCTCCGCTGGCGCAACTGCCCGAGCCGCAGGCGGTGGCCTGCACGGTGGAGCGCCTCGCCGCCCTGCCGGGGGTGGGGCTCGCCCCGGCCGTCGCCGCGATGCTGGCCGAGCCGCGGACCGCATCCTGTCCGCTGGAGGAACCCGCCACCACCGCGGCGGTGCCGAGCCGGGCGATCCGCAAGAATGCGGCGAGAGTGCGGCATTCGCGACCCGCTTCGCCGTGAGCGGGAACCTCGGCCGCGTTCGCACGTCTTTTTCCACAAAGGCGTCGTTTCTTAACGAGTCCGGCGCTATCCTGGCGACGTTCAGCAAAGGTGCGTCATGCGCTTCCAGATTCTCGCCCTGACCGGGCTTCTCTCCCTCGCGGCCCTGGGCGCCGGCACCGCCGCCTCGCAGGCGCAGGACAGCTACGTCATCCGCAGCACCCGGGACGGCCAGGGCCTGGCGATCCGCGTGCGGCCGCGCAGCTGGCTCGACGCCGGCAATGTGGTCGAGGCGAATTCGGGCTCCGTGGCCAATCCGGCCACCAACCCGCACTTCATCACCGCGTCCTATCTGAACTCGCCGCCCTACATCGCCAACCGCGAGCGCTTCGGCGGCGCCGGCATCCTGCCCGATCCGATCACCAACGGCCCGTTCATCGGCGCCCGCCGCAGCGCCGTCACGGTGGACCTGTCGGCGATCGACTACATCGATCCGACCTCGCCGCTGTCGCGGGCGCGCTACGGCTACTGAGCGAGACACATCGTCCAGAGATGCAACGGGCCCCGGAAGGGGCCCGTTTCGTTTGTGGACGAGAGGGTTTGTGGTCGAGACTGCGTCGAGGGGCAGGCGGGTGATCCCTAGAGCACTGCCCGATCACGTTGGAATCGTGCAGTGCTCTAGGTTTTTGTTTTTGCCGCATTTTCTACGACGAACCGGTATCCACTTCGTCGGAAAATGCTCTAGCGCTCCTCCGACGTCACCCACTTGATCACTTGCGGCGGCTCGTAGGCCCGAATTCGTGCCACGACATCGGCCGGCTCGGTGCCGACGATCAGCATCGCCCGGTGCGGCGCGCGCACGAAGCCTTCCTGGACGACCGAATCGAGGAAGCTCAGCATCCCGTCGAAGAAACCCCCGGCATTGAACACCGCGAGCGGCTTCTTGTGGTAGCCGAGCTGGGCCCAGGTCCAGACCTCGAACATCTCCTCGAAGGTGCCGAGGCCCCCGGGGAGCGCCACGAAACCGTCGGCGAGATCGGCCATCAAGGCCTTGCGCTCGTGCATCGAGGCGACGACGCGCAGCTCGGTCAGGCCGAGATGCGCGGTCTCCTTCTCCACGAGCGCCCTGGGCATGATGCCGGTCACCCGGCCACCGGCGGCGAGCGCGCCGTCGGCCACCGCGCCCATCAGCCCGACCTTGCCGCCGCCATAGACCAGCTCGATCCCGGCTTCGCCGAAATGGCGCCCGAGCGCGGTCGCCGCCTCACGGTAGAGCGGGCGGGCCCCGTCGCTGGAGCCGCAGAACACGCAGAGGCGCATCGCTCGTCCTTCCCGGTTCAGCGTCCTTGCGCCTGCAACTCGCGCACGATCGCGTCGCCCATCTCGGTGGTGCCGACCGCGTTGGTGCCCGGGCCCGCGATGTCGCGGGTGCGGGTGCCGGCGGCGAGCGTCCGGGTGATGGCGGCTTCGAGCTGGTCGGCGGCCTCGAGCAGACCGAACGAGTAGCGCAAAGCCATGGCGAGCGAGCCGATCATGGCGATCGGGTTGGCGAGGTTCTGGCCGGCAATGTCCGGGGCCGAGCCGTGGACCGGCTCGTAGAGGGCGCGCCGGGTGCCGTTCTCGATCGCGCCCAGCGAGGCCGAGGGCAGCATGCCGAGCGAGCCGGTCAGCATCGCGGCCACGTCCGACAGGATGTCGCCGAACAGGTTGTCGGTGACGAGGACGTCGTATTGCTTGGGGTTGCGCACCAGCTGCATGGCGCAGTTGTCGGCCAGGACGTGCTCCAGGCCGACATCCGAGTACTGCTCGGCATGGAGCTTGGTCACCGTCTCCTTCCACAGCACGCCGGTCTTCATCACGTTGTGCTTCTCGGCCGAGGCGACCTTGTTGCGGCGCTTGCGGGCGAGGTCGAAGGCGACCGCGGCAATCCGCTCGATCTCGCCGGTGGTGTAGACTTGCGTATCGACCGCGCGCTTCTGGCCGTCCTCCAGCGTCACGATCTCCTTCGGCTCGCCGAAATAGACGCCGCCGGTCAGCTCGCGCACGATGACGATGTCGAGGCCCTCGACCAGCTCGCGCTTGAGCGCCGAAGCCTCGGCGAGCGCCGGGTAGCAGATCGCCGGGCGGAGATTCGCGAACAGGCCCAGGTCCTTGCGCAGGCGCAAGAGACCTGCCTCGGGCCGCTTGGCATAGGGCACGCCGGCCCATTTCGGGCCGCCGACGGCGCCGAACAGCACCGCGTCGGCGGCCTTGGCGCGGTCCATCGCGGCTTCCGAGAGCGGCACGCCATGGGCGTCGATGGCCGCGCCGCCGACGAGGTCGGTCTCGGTCTCGAACCGGGCGATGCCGGCGCGGGTGAACCAGGCCAGAACCTTGGAGACTTCCCCCGCCACCTCGGGGCCGATGCCGTCGCCGGGCAGGAGCAGGATCTTGTGGGTCGCCATGGCGTGACTCTTCTGGTCGGAAATCGGGGTGTGCAGAGGGAATATCCCTCTGCCGGGGTCCAGGGGCGGCGCCCCTGGGTGGCTATGATTTGCGCGCGACGGTGAAGCGGGCGGCCTCGCACAGGGTCGCCGCGGCGTCGCCCCAGGGCTTCAGCGCGCTCTCGCACTCGGCCACCAGGCGCTCGCACTCGGCGCGGGCGCCGTCGAGGCCGAGGCGGTCGACCAGGGTCGCCTTGCCGGCCTCCTTGTCCTTGCCGGTCCGCTTGCCCATCGCCTCCGAGGACGCCTCGCGGTCGAGAATGTCGTCGGCGACCTGGAACGCCTGGCCGAGCGCCCGGCCGTAGGACAGGAGGGCCCGGCGCTCCTCCGGGGAAGCACCGCCGACGAGCGCCCCGGCATCGACCGAGAAGGCCAGGATGGCGCCGGTCTTCATCGCCTGGAGCTGAAGCGTGGCATCGACGTCGAGGTTGGCCGGGCCGAAGCGCCCCTCGGCCCCGAGGTCGAGGAGCTGGCCGCCGACCATGCCGCCGAGGCCCGAGGCCCGGGCGAGGCCGAGCACCAGCTCGGAGCGGATCAGCGGGTCGGCCTGCCAGGCCGGATCGGCGACGATCTCGAAGGCGAGGGTCTGGAGGGCGTCGCCGACCAGGATCGCGGTGGCCTCGTCGTATTTCTTGTGCACGGTCGGCTGGCCGCGGCGCAGGTCGTCGTCGTCCATCGCCGGCAGGTCGTCGTGGACGAGCGAGTAGCAATGCACGAGTTCCACACCGGCACCGGCCGCCATCGCCCCCTCGAAGGGTCCGCCGAGCATCCGGGCGGTCTCGATGGCGAGGAACGGGCGCAGGCGCTTGCCGCCGTTGAGCACCGCGTGGCGCATCGCCTCCATCAGCCGCGGCGGCCGGGCGATCTCGCCGTCCTGCACCGCGTCGCCGAGGCGCTCGGCGAGAAAGCCTTCGACGCTCTTGGCCACGGCCGAGAGCCGCGCCGTGAAATCGCCTGCCTGCGGGTATCCTGTGGTGCCGGCCATCGTATTTTCCTGGGGACGGCCCGGCGTCGTGTCCTGCGGGGCCCGCGTTGACGTCATGGTAGCCTCGCAGACGGGCACGCCGAGAGGAGGGTCGGATTCAGGAGCCGCGCGTCACGGCGGACCGCAGGGACGGCATGCCGCAACCGCTGCGCGGGCTGGTCCCGGCGAGCGCGCCGCCGGCCCGGCCCCGCTCGCGGCGGCTCGTGCGCGCCGTGCTTCTGGTGCCCGTCATGGCGGTCGCCCTCGTCCTGGTCCTGGCGCTCGTCTATCGTGCGCTGACCCCGCCCTCAACCCTGATGCTCGGCCGTTGGGTCACGCTCCAGCCGGTGACCCGGGAGGTGGTGGCGCTGGAGGACATCGCCCCGGCCCTGGTGCAAGGCGTCGTCGCCTCCGAGGACCAGCGCTTCTGCCTGCATCGCGGCGTCGACTGGGACGCGCTGTGGAGCGTGGTCGACGACGAGGACGGCCCGAGCCGCGGCGCCTCGACGGTGACGATGCAGACGGTGAAGAACGTCTTCCTGTGGCCGGGCCGCTCGTATCTGCGAAAAGCCCTGGAGATTCCTCTTGCGCTGATGGTCGACCGGGTCTGGGGCAAGCGCCGGACGATGGAGATCTACCTCAACGTCGCCGAGTGGGGGGAGGGGATTTTCGGGGCCGAGGCCGCCGCCCGGCACTGGTTCGGCAAGTCCGCCCGCGATCTCAGCAAGGGAGAGGCGGCTTTGCTGGTCGCCACCCTGCCGAACCCGTTTCTCCGCAACCCGCGCCGGCCGACTCGGGCGCTGCGGGTGCTGGCCGGTCGCATCCAGGGGCGGATGGCGGGGATCGGGAGTTTGAGCCAGTGCGTGCGGCCGTGAGGTCGCGTCGTTCGGCATCGTGCCTGCCCGTGGCTCGGTCTTGTGCCGAGGCTTCCTGTGCCGAGGATCGAGGATCCCGCGTGAGAGGTCTGCGTTTCCGTGTCACGCGCGGATGTCGTCGCCGGCCGAGGGAGGTTCGGCCGCGTCATCCTGAGCCGTTTCCACCCGCATTCCGCCCCCACGCGGACGAGCGGATCCCGCGACGTGCTGCCCGTGACGGGGGTGACACCATCGAGACGCTCGGGATGTCGATTGCAGGCGCCACCCGATTGGCCGTAAGCGGTGCCGCGCGAAGCACGGGAGACGGCAATGACGGGCGGTGGAGTGCGATCGGTTCTGGCCGCGTGCATGATGGCGGCGTTCCTGTCCGGGCCGGCCCAGGCCAATGACAGTGCCGCCGCCCTCGATGCCGGCGGCCTGGTGCTGGTGCGCGACCCCGACATCGCGCTGGCCAGCGAGGACCTGCGCATCGGCCTCGACCGCATCGCGGTCGATTACGTCTTCCGCAACACCTCGGCCGCGCCCAAGACCCTGCGGATCGCCTTTCCGCTGCCGGCGATCGACGGGGCGCAGCTCTCGACCAGCGCGCTCAGCCTGCCCTTCGAGGACCGGGCGAATTTCGTCGGCTTCACGGTGACGGTGGACGGCGTGCCGGTGACGCCGCAACTGGAGGAGCGGGCCTATCTCGGCACGCGCGAGGTGACCGCTCTGCTCACCCGCCACGGCCTGCCGCTCAACCCGTTGCGGCGCAAGGACCTGGAGGCGGCGGTGAAGCGCCTCGATCCGGCGACGCAGCAAGAACTGGCGAAGGCCGGCCTGATGTCCGATCCCTCGGACATGCCGGACTTCCTCTGGCGCAGCGAGGCCAAGTTCCACTGGGAGCAGACATTCCCGGCAGGCCGTGATCTGCGCGTCTCGCACGCCTATGTCCCGGTCAAGGGCAACCACCTGCTCGCGGTCGCGGAGGCGGCGACGCCCGCCTACCGGGCCCGCTACTGCCTGGACGATGCCGGGCTTGCCGGGGTGCGGCGCCTGATCGCCACCTCGCCGATGAAGGGCCAGGGCCTGACCCGGGCGGTCGAGGTGCCCTACATCGTGACGACGGCGCGCAACTGGGCCGGCCGCATCGGCCGCTTCACCCTGACGGTGGACAAGGGCAGCCCGGCCGCCCTCGTGAGCTTCTGCCGCACGGGCGTGCGCAAGACCGGGCCGACCACCTTCGTGTGGGAGGCCCAGGACTACGTGCCCGACGCCGACCTGCGCATCCTGATCGTCTCGAACGACGACGCGCTGCTCGGCATCCGGTAGGCCGGGCCGCCTTCCGAGCCGGCGAACCATCGCGGCTTCGCGCCACTTTCCGTCCGGGCCGCCCGGAACGGGGCTGGCGCCGCGGCCTTTCCCCCCGTAACACGGCCCCGCCCGCCCGTGCGGCGCGGCCCTTGAAAAGGGAAGCACGATGTTCACTCTCGAGATCGACGGCACGCCCGTCGCCATCATCCGGTCGAACGAGGAGCGGGCCCGGGAGCTTCTCGAGGTCGAGGGCTTCAAGGACGATCTGCGCACCATGAAGAGCGACGGCCGCCCGCTGTGGTCGGGCAACGCCGAATCGCTGAAGCTGCGCCCCGCCACCGAGGACGAGGTCGAGACCTTCGAGGACTCGATGGACGAGGAGGATTTCGAGGACGAGGACGAGCCCCAGGCCGCCAATGACAGCCAGGGCGGGACCGACGACGAGGACGAGGAGGACGACGTCGACATCCTGTTCCTGGTCGATATCGACGACGAGGACGAGGCGTAGGGCTCAAACCCCAAGCGGCCGGCTTCGCGCCGGCCGCACCGTCCCGATTGCAAGGCCCGCTTCCGTCACCGGAGCGGGCCTTTCGGCGTCAGGCGCCCAGCTTGCGCTTGCGCTGGCCGAGCGTCCGCAGGCGGAGCGCGTTGAGCTTGATGAAGCCCGCCGCGTCGCGGTGGTCGTAGGCGACCGCGCCTTCCTCGAAGGTGACGAGGTCCTGGTCGTAGAGCGAGTTCGGGCTCTCGCGGCCGATGACATGGACGCCGCCCTTGTAGAGCTTCAGCCGCACCGTGCCGGTGACCATCTCCTGGCTCTTGTCGATCAGGGCCTGGAGCATCTCGCGCTCCGGCGAGAACCAGAAGCCGTTGTAGATCAGCTCGGCGTAGCGCGGCATCAACTCGTCCTTGAGATGGGCCGCGCCGCGGTCGAGGGTGATCGACTCGATCGCCCGGTGGGCCGGCAGCAGGATGGTGCCGCCGGGGGTCTCGTACATGCCGCGGCTCTTCATGCCGACGAAGCGGTTCTCGACGAGGTCGAGGCGGCCGATGCCGTTGGCCCGGCCCAGCTCGTTGAGCTTGGCGAGCAGGGTTGCCGGCGACAGGCGCTCGCCGTCGATCGAGACCGCGTCGCCGCGCTCGAAGCCGAGGGTGAGGATGGTCGGGGTGTCGGGCGCCTCCTCGGGGGAGAGGGTGCGGGAATAGACGTAATCCGGCACCACCTCGGCGGGATCCTCCAGCACCTTGCCCTCGGACGAGGCGTGCAGGAGGTTGGCGTCGACCGAGAACGGCGCCTCGCCGCGCTTGTCCTTGGATATCGGGATCTGATGCTGCTCGGCGAAGGCCAGCAGCGACTCGCGGGAGCGGAAATCCCATTCGCGCCAGGGGGCGATGACCGTCACGTCGGGCTTCAGCGCATAATAGCCGAGTTCGAACCGGACCTGATCGTTGCCCTTGCCGGTGGCGCCGTGGGACACGGCATCCGCCCCGACGGCTTCGGCGATCTCGATCTGCTTCTTGGCGATCAAGGGCCGGGCGATCGAGGTGCCGAGGAGATAGACGCCCTCGTACTGGGCGTTCGCCCGGAACATCGGGAAGACGTAGTCGCGGACGAATTCCTCGCGCAGGTCCTCGATGAAGATGTTCTCGGGCTTGATGCCCAGAAGCTCCGCCTTGGCGCGGGCCGGCTCCAGCTCCTCGCCCTGGCCGAGATCGGCGGTGAACGTCACGACCTCGCAGCCATAGGTGGTCTGGAGCCACTTCAGGATGATCGAGGTGTCGAGGCCGCCCGAGTAGGCGAGCACGACCTTCTTCACGCGCTTCTGGGGCTGGTCGGACATGCGGGCGGGCCTCGATGGAATGGGAACCGAATGAGTGCGCGGGGGCTTAACAGCCCGGCCCGGCCCCGTGCAACCGCGCTGCCAAAGTTCCCTTGCCGGCCCCGTGGCGATGCGACGCCCGGGGCGGCGCTTGTGGGTGGTGAGCGCGGACGCGAAGGTGCGGGATCTGTCCGCTGTGAAGAGGGGTGCGATGGCGCGCCGGCCTACGCTCGAGTTCTGGTTCGAGTTCGCATCCACCTATTCGTATCTCGCCGCGATGCGGATCGAGGCCCTGGCCGAGGCCGCCGGGGTGACGTTGCGCTGGCGCCCGTTCCTGCTCGGCCCGGTCTTCGCCGCGCAAGGCTGGACCTCCTCGCCGTTCAACCTCTACCCGGCCAAGGGCCGCCACATGTGGCGCGACCTCGCCCGCGAGGCCGCGCGCCTCGGCCTGCCGCCGGTGGTGCGGCCGGAGAGTTTTCCGCAGAACAGCCTCGCGGCGACCCGGGTCGCCGTGCATGGCGCCGAGGAGCCGTGGATCGGCGCCTATGTGCGGGCGGTCTACGACGCCGAGTTCGCCCGCGGCCAGTCGATCGCCGAGCCTGCCGCCATCTCCGCGCTCCTCAACGGGCTCGGCCTCGACGGCCCGGCGCTGATCCGCGCCGCCACCCAGGAGCCGGTGAAGAGCCGCCTGCGCTCGATCGGCGAGGAGGCGAAGTCCCGCGGCCTGTTCGGTGCCCCGAGCTTCCTCACCGAGGACGGCGAGCTGTTCTGGGGCAACGACCGGCTGGAGCAGGCGCTGGCCTGGGCGGTCGGCGAGCGGCCCTCCGGGTTTCGGTAGCGGGACCCGTGAGGCGGGGGCGGTGCGCCGTGACGGCCCGCCGATCGAGAGGCTCGACTCGGGACGGTCTCCTCCGCCGTCTCGGTCCGGGAGGCTCAGTCGCTCAAAATCTGCTGGATCTTTAAGGCAAGCTCGACGGATGCCTTCGCGAATGTTCCGTTGGCCCAGGCCGTCCAGATGTCTCCAGGATTCTTCGAAATCGAATTGGCGGACATTTGAAGCGCGGGCGGGAGAGAGTGATTGGTTTCGCTGATGTAATTCCAGTAAATCCAATCTCCATAATCTTCTCCGGATCGGGGCGTGTAGATGTCCTCGATTCGGCGACGCAGGGCAATTTTATCGACGAGCGATGTTTTGGATTTTGCACTGACGCCGAAGAATATATTATCAAATCTCTTGTGTTCAAATCCAACCATGGCGTGAATGTCATGACCATCGGTGATGAAAAATCTAAAACCTTTGTCGCCGCCGCTGTCGTAATTGTCATCGATCTCAATTTCGAGATGAGCGCCGGAGGCAATTTTCCTCATGTCCTCGCACAGGATCGCCTGAATTTTCTTTTCGAGAATCTGGGCGGACTGAATGATTTCAAATGCCGGAGCGATGAGGTCCGGCGACAGGGCGATCGAGTTGGCAAGTTCAGACATGACTGTCTTGTCCTCTATTCCCATGAAGCGCCGCTCGATATGGCGAATGAGTTCTTGGATGAAATGGGCAATGCGATCTGAGAGGCATAGATTTCGACATGATTCAAGCCAAAGACGAATGTCGCCATACGAAAGCACCACGACATTGGATTGATGAATTTCCCAATCCAACCCGACGTGACTCTTCACGGCGTCGTGGGGTGAGGCTGCCCAGCCCATGAAAACGAGCAGTTTGAATTTGTCCGGATAGGTGCTTTGCAAATAGGTCAAATATCGAGACAGTTGCAAATCTTGCCATCTGGCATCCGGCTTATTTTCGATTGCCAGAATGTAATCTCCCAGTCGGGCGACGATGTCGAGCCGGCCGGCGTGGGTCTCGTTCGCGATGTGCACCTCACGCCTGACCCGACAGGGCGCGCGACCGACCGGCCATTCCAAGCCAGCGACCCGCAACAGTGCTGAAACAAACGTGTTGCCTTGAGCGTGGCTCGCGTCTCCGTCGAGGAGCCAGGAGAAAATGATGTTCAGGCCATGTTCGTCTTTCCGGAGGAAGTCGAACATGTCGAAGTCGGGAGCCAGTTGGGGAGCGTAGCGCGCTCTTGAGCGGCGCAGGGCGGCCATTTCGCCCTGCGCC
>NZ_LABX01000118.1 GCF_001043915.1 Methylobacterium aquaticum
CGCCCCCGGCCTCCTCCTGGCCGAGGGCCTGCCCGCCGAGAGCGACCTCGACTGGGGCGACCTCGATTGGGGCGACCTCGATTGGGGCGACCGCCCCGTCTATGGGGACGCCTCCGACCACGCCCTGCGCAACCCGGACGTCGTCGTGCCGGGCCTGTCCGCCCGCTGGCGTTCGGTGGCCGTCGACGGGCCGGTGGTCGAGGCCGAAGCGGGCGCGCCTGTCGGCCGTGTTCGCCGCCGCGCTCACCGCGCACTGCGCCTGGGATGCGGCCGGCCACTTCGACGGACTCGCCGCGTAAGGCTGGTTGTGAGACAAGCCGATCATGAGACCCGGCTCCCTCACCCTCGACGCCTTCCTGGCCCGCCGCGCCGCCGACCGGCGGCTGGCGCGGCTGACCCACGACATGCCCCTGCCTGAGGCGCGCGGCCTGGAATTCGGACCCGGCGACAACCCGACGCCCCTGCCCGAGGGGGTGCAGGTGGCCTATCTCGATCACGCCCTCGATGCCGGCGCCGGGCTGCCCGGCGCGGCGCCGATCGACCATGCCTGGACGGGGTCCGGCCCGCTGGCGCCGCTCGTCGGGCCGGAGCCCTACGACATCGCCATCGCCGCGCAGGTAGCCCAGTACGTGCCGAACCTCCTCGGCTGGCTGCGCGGCATCCACGGGGTGCTGCGGGCCGGGGGCGTGCTCAACCTGTCGCTGCCGGACAAGCGCTTCATGTTCGACGCCACCCGGCCGGTGAGCACCCTGGCCGAGCTGGTCGAGGCCGACCTCCTCGGCCTCACGCGGCCGAGCCCGCGCCAGCTCTTCGGCCATGCGAGCGAGGTGCGGGCGGTGGCGCCGGCGCAGATCTGGGCCGGCGAGGACCCGGCGGCGGCCCCGCGCCTCGCCGGCGAGGCGGCCCTGCCCCATGCCCATGCGCAGGCCGAAGCGGCGCTCGCCGCCGGGACTTACGTGCCGTGCCATTGCTGGGTGTTCACCCCGGAGGCGTTCCTGGACCTGGTGGCGGGGGCGACGCGGCTCGGGCTGTTCCCCTTCGTGCTCAACCGGATCGGCGCGACGGAGGTGGGCGGGTTCGAGTTCTACGTCTCGATGCGGCGCGACGCGGAGGAGGATCCCGACGCCCTGCGCCGGTTGCAGGAGGGGGCGATCGACCATCTCGGCCGCCTCCTCGCGCAGCAGCGCCGGACCGCGACGCTGCTGGCCGGGCGCTGAGGCCCCGCGCCTCCCTGGGCCGGGCCCGGCGCCGAAAGGCCGCGCCGTCCAGGCCGGAACTTCGCCCTGCGACGCGCCGTTCCCCGGATTCCCTCGCCCAAAGCAGGAGGCTTTCCATGCGCGCTCTCACGATCCGGGCCGCGGTCGCGGCGGCCCTCGTCCTCGGCACGGCCGGCGCGGCGCTCGCCCGCAACAGCGATGCCGGCAGCGGGCTCTCGCCCTATGCGGCGCTGAGCGGCAACGACCGCTCGGCCGGCGTCAACAACGGCAATTTCCGCCAGCCGCGCTACGACCCCTACCTGCGCACCTATGGCCGTCCGCCCGCCGGCTATGGCTATGGCTATGGCTATCGCCCGGGCCCGCCGCCCGGCTATTACGGCTATCCGTATTGAGGCGCCTCCCCACGCAGGCCGCCGCGGCCTCTTGATCCGGCGGCCTTTCCCGGCGACCACCGCCCGGCGGCTCCGATCCGCCGCCGGGAGACGACGATGCCGACACGACGCCGCGGCCCTGGCGCGAGGGCGAGGGCATGAGCCGGGCCGTGAGCCTGCCGCCCGCGACCGCCGCACGGCTCGACGCCCTGCGCCGGGGCGACCTTGCCGGAATCCGGGAGCTGCGGCTTCCCGGCGGGCCGGAAGGCCGCCTGACCGAGATGCCGCCCGAGATTCTCGGCCTCGCCGACACGCTCGAACTGCTCGATCTCGGCCACAACGACCTGACCGCGCTCCCCGCCGATCTCGGGCGCTTGCGCCGGCTGCGGGTGCTGTTCGGCTCCGGCAACCGCTTCGCGCGGCTGCCGCCGGTCCTGGGCGATTGCCCCGCCTTGAGCCAGGTGGGGTTTCGCGGCTGCGGCCTCGCCGAGGTACCGGCCGACTCGCTGCCGCCGGCCTTGCGCTGGCTCACCCTCACCGACAACCGCATCGCCACCCTGCCGCCGGCTCTGGGCGAGCGGCCGCTGCTGCAGAAGCTGATGCTGGCGGGCAACCGCCTGCGCGAGCTGCCGGAGAGCCTGGGCGGCGCGCAGGCGCTCGAACTCCTGCGCATCGCCGCCAACCGGTTCGAGGCGTTGCCCGGCTGCCTCACCGCCCTGCCGCGCCTCGCCTGGCTGTCCTGGGCCGGCAATCCGTTCGAGGACCGGGCGGCGCCGCCCCCGGTCGCCGTGACGGCTGCGGCCTGGCGCGACCTCGCCCTCGGCCCGCTCCTCGGCGAGGGCGCCTCCGGGCGGGTGATGCGGGCGGCGTGGCGGCAAGACGGAGCGGGTGACGAGGGAACCGGCGAGGCGCGCCCCGTCGCCCTCAAGCTGTTCAAGGGCGCGATGACCAGCGACGGCCTGCCCGAGCGCGAGATGGCGGCCTGCCTGGTGGCCGGCGCGCATCCGCACCTCATCGGCGGCCTCGGCCGCCTCGCCGACCATCCCGACGGCACGCAAGGATTGCTGATGCCGCTCCTGCCGGAGGGCTGGCGGGTGCTCGCCGGGCCGCCGAGCCTGGAGAGTTGCAGCCGCGACGTCTACGATCCGGCGTTACGCCTCACGGCCCGCGCGGCCTTGCGCCTCGCCCACGGGGTGGCTTCGGGCGCGGCCCATCTGCATGCACGGGGCTTCGGCCATGGTGACCTCTACGCCCACAACATCCTGTGGGACGGAACGCAGGGCGACGCCGTGCTGAGCGATCTCGGCGCCGCCTCCGCCCTGCTCCCAGGGGCCGAGGGCCACGTCCTCCAGCGGCTCGACGTGCGGGCCTTCGGGCTGCTGCTCGAGGAATTGCACACCATCGCCCCCCTCGCCCATCCGGCCCTCGACGCCCTGGCCCGGGCCTGCACCGGACCCGACCCGGCGGCGCGCCCCGGCATGGCCGAGGTGCGGGAGTCCCTCGACGCGATCATGAAGGAATCGGGGCCGGCCTGACCGGCCCCGATTCCTCGTCTCAGCGGCTCTTCTTGTAGAGCTTGCTGGCGATCTCGAAGATTTCTTCCGGCTTGTAGTTCGGCGCGAAGGCGCCGTAATTGCCGTCGAGTTCCGGGATCTTGCCGCCCTCGGGCGCGCCGTCGACCACTTCGAGAGGGCCCGGCGGATCGCCCGGCAGCGCCACCTCGTCGTTCGACCACACCCCGGCCGATTCCGGGTAATCCGGCGAGTTGAACCGGTAGAGCCGGCGGTGGCTGCCCTCCTGCAAGTATTTCTGGCATTCGGGGATGCGGTCGAGGTTGATGTTGGGCGTCGGCAGCATCTGCTCGATGGCCACACCCGTGAGCTTCTTCAGCGCCAGGGCATAGGCATGGGCATGGACCGAGCCGCGCACCAGCAGGTAGCCGCAGACCTCGCGCCCGGTCGGGTCCTTCAGCGTCTCGTAGACCCTGAGCTTGTGGATCCGCGCGCCGCATTCGAGATGGAAGTTGTGCAGCAGGTCGATGATGATGTTCCCGGTCGTGGTGACCATGTCCATGTTCCACGACGCGGCATTGGAATTCATCGGCATCGCGCCGCCGCCGTTGCTGAGGAAGCTGCCGGCGAGGCGGATATCCTGCATGTCGTGGAACGGCGCCTTCGACACGTCGACATCCGGCGTCGGGTCGCCGGGGCCGTTGTTCAGCATCGCCACGCCGGTCGAGACCAGCTCGACATGGCCCAGCTCCTCCATGAAGATGCTCGAGACCAGGCTGTAGAACGGCCGCAGCTTGGACTTTTCGCGAAAGTTGAAGCTCTGGAACATGTAGTTGCCGAGCGTCGACATCTCGCCGTACTTGCCGCCGAGCAGCTCCTGCAAGGCGGCGGCGGCGTTCGGGTCGGGCCGCTTGGGCTGCGGCAGCTCGGCCTGAAGGCGGTCGATCCTCATGAACATGGTACGGCACCTTTCGCTCGGGGATAGTCCCCGGGAGCATCGATCGGAGCCTGCCCGGGTTCCCGCGCGATGCATCCAGCGGGCGCATCGGTCGCAGGGACCACCCTTAGGTGGCGCATCCGCGCCGCAGCTCTCCGGGGAGTGGGGGATGCCGGTGCAAGGGCCCTTGACCGCGGCCGGCCGTCGGTCCCCCCTAGGGGACTTGCCGGCCGCGCCCCGGCCGCCCACGATACCGGACCCTATGGCCACCCCGATCGACACCGGCACCATCCTCAGCCTGCTGCGCCGCGCGACCGAGACGGTGCGCAACTCCACCGCCCGCGCCGCCGCGGCCGAGGCCCGGGCCGACCGGCTCGGCCGCGAGGTCGGCGCGCTGCTCGGCCGGGTCGAGGAGGCGTTGCGGACCGCCTCGGCCGAGACCGCCGAGGCGCACCAGGCCGCGGCCGCGGCCCACCAGGACGCCGAGGAGGCCCGTCGCGCCGCCGCCGAGGCGCAGGCCAGGGCCGGCGCGGCCGAGGCCCGGCTCTCCGCCGAGCGGGCCCGGATACGCCGGCTGGAGGAGCGCCTGGCCGAGGTGATGGCCGACATCGACGCCGCCCGCGACGCCGCCACCGCGGCCGAGGCCGGCCGCGAGGCGGCGGAGCGGCGCCTGACCCGCATCCGCGCGGCGCTCATCGACGACGCGGCGCTCCCGCCCGAGGCGGAGCGGCCGGCGGCCCTGCACTGAAAGACCATTCGCCGCCCCGGATGGTCTTTTCCAAGACGAGGGCCACCCAACGCCGCGTCGATCGCCCCTGGCGATCGTGCTTCCTCCGTGCAAATCTGGGCGAGTCGCACGGGGTGATGGGCAATCGGCCATGGCGGTGTTGTGGTGCAGGGACGGCCAGCTCATCCTCGACGGCCCGCGCGAGGAACGCCGGCCGTTCGAGGCCGCCGACGCGGCGTTCCTGGATGAACAGAGCGCCGCCTATACGAAAGCGCTGACGCTCCAGACGCCGGCCGGAACGCTTTTAGCGATCGGCAAGGCCCTGCATGACTGGCTCGACCGCAAGGATCTGCTGGCGCCGATCATCGGCGAGAGCGGGCCGGTCACCCTCGACCTGGCGGTGACGCCCAAGCCTGATGCGCGCGCCCGCGCCTTCGTGGCGGCGCCCTGGGAACTCCTGACCGACGCGACCGGGGCCCATCTCGCCTTCGACGCCACCCGGGCCTACAGCCCGGCCCGGCGCTTCGGCGCCCCCGGCACGCCGTGGGAGCCAACCCATCGCGACCTCTCGGTCTTGTTCATGGCGGCGGCGCCGGAGGGCGTGTCGGACCTCAATTACGAGCGCGAGGAGGCACTGATCCTCGACGCGGTCGAGCGGCTGCCGGTGCAGCTCGCCGTGGAGGAAAGCGGATCGCTTGGCCCTCTTGCAGACCGGCTCTCATTAGAGGGCCCATTCGAGGTGCTGCATCTCACCTGCCACGGCAATTTCGTCGGCGGACACGGCGTACTCGCCCTGGAAGACGACAAAGGCGGACTTGATCTCATCACTGCCGACCAGCTCTGCGGCGCGACGGGGCGCCACATGCCGCCGTTGGTGCTGGTCTCAGCCTGCCGCAGCGCCGAGCAAGCCGGCGCGGCCGTGCCGCTGGCCCTAGACCTGATGTCTGCCGGCACGGCGCAGGTGATTGGCTGGGCCGGCTCGGTCTACGACGACGATGCCATTACCTTCGCCCGCACCCTCTATGGAGCCCTTGGCCGCCGCGAGACGGTACCAGCAGCTGCGGCAGCAGCTCGGCGAACGTTGATTCAAGAGTTGCAGCAAAAATCGAAGGTCGGAATTGGCAGGCACTGGCATCTGGCCCGAGTGCATCTTGGGCCGATCGGCGGCGGGCCACTTTGCGCCAACGGCAAGACGGCTCGGCGCCGGCATCTTGGCGACAAACCGTTTCTTGATCGCAAGAAACAAGTACCGGTGGCGCCACCAGCCGTCTATGTCGGCCGGCGGCGGGAGGCACAAGCGGCGCTACGAGCCTTCTCCGATCCCTACGGGCCGGCCGGCGTGCTCGTCCGCGGCATGGGTCGTCTAGGTAAGTCGAGCCTCGCCGCTCGCATTGCACGGCGACGGCGCGACCTACGCAGCGCCGTGGTGTTTGGACACTACAACGCCAGTGCTATTTTCAGTGAGATCGTTGAAGCGGTAGATCCTCGCTACCGCGCTTCCCTACAGACGACTTGGCGGGACAGTATTGCCAGCGATCCCGTTGTTTTGAAGGATGCGGTTGAGGCAATCCTAACCGGCCCAGCTGCCGCACCCGACGCAGCGGTAGGTCACCAGCCAATCCTCCTCATAATCGATGATCTTGAGAGCGTATTAGAGACGCCGCGACCCGGTGAGTCCTGCACCCTTGTCCAGAGTGAGGCCCGTACTCCACTCCGATCGGTGATTGAGGCTTTCGCAGCAACCCGGGCCATGACAGAATCGCGCCTGCTCCTCACCAGCCGCTACACGTTCAGCCTGCCCACCTCCCACGGCGACTGTGCTGGTCTCTTGCTCGACCTTCAATTGCCGCCTTTGACTCAAGAACAGTGTCGCAAGCTCGCCCAGGCTGAACTAAGACCCGTTATTCTCGCATCTGAGATAAATGATGTGCTGGAATATCTTTCAGAGCGCGCGCTCGCAGCGGCAGCAGGCAATCCCGGATTGCAGGCTTTACTTACCAGGATGATTTTAAAAAATCCTTCTTCTGCTGAGACTGGCATTATTGCCGTTGAATCCTACCGGTCAACCGGCACATTGCCGAACGGCGAGGTTGGTAATTTCTTCAACGAACTAGCGCTTACGACGTATCACAATGCGTTGACAACTGACGAATTGTGCGTCATGCGGGCGGCGCGTACGTTCAGGTTACCAGTTCCACGGCTGGCATTGGAGATTGCTGCGGCTGTACTAGGTGTTCCGGCACCATCAGCTGCACTCGGCCGGCTGGTCGGCCTGGGCTATGTAGATATTTTTCAAAATACCCAAACCGTTGATCTTGCTATCAACGCTCTAGCAGCTCCGCTATTTGAAGAGCCTACAGCGGATGAGTCGAGGCAGATCGCGAGAGCTGTCTTACATATCCTGGCGAAGAGGTGGCGTGATGGCAAGCCCTAGAGTGCAAGAAGGACCGGAGGCACTCGAACTCCTCCGTATTGCCGAAATGGCAGGTGATGCCCCCGAGACCGTTGTTGCAGCTGCAACAGCTGCGGCTGCATGGATTTGGTTTGGCAAAGGCGACGCATGTGCTGGACTAGACATCGTACATCGGGCGCTTGTCCACATAGATCATTCTGCCGTTCCACCGACGTTCACCTTGCTTCAAATTGGAATTGAATGCGCAGAGAGTATTGGCAATGATTTAATACAGGATAAATTCATTGAACGAATCATGCATCTTACCAATGACGCTGATCAGGCAGCGCAAGCCCGATTTCTGAGACGCCGTGGAGATCACCTCCTACGGAAAGGAAAGGTGACTGAGGCCGAAAAATATTATCGGACACTTAGCAATTTATTTGCAAATATCGGCGATGTGCGATCGCAGGCAGCGACACTTGGAAAAATCGCAGATGTAATATTCACTCGCGGCGACTTGGACGAGGCGCTACGTATTCATCGTGAAGAGGCATTGCCAGTCCATGAAAGTCAAGGAGAAGTACTCTCACGCGCCGTAACGCTTGGAAAGATAGCAGATATCTTGTTTGCGCGTGGCGACCTAGACGAATCGCTGCGCATCAGACTTGAAGAACAATTACCAATTTACGAACACCTTGGCAATACCCGCGAGCGCGCCGTAACCCTTGGGCAAGTAGCGGACGTATTATTTGCACAAGGCGACCTTAATGAATCCCTGCGGCTTTATCGAGAAGATTTAGTTCCTACTTTCGAGAGACTGGGCGATGTTCACTCACGCGCCGTAACCCTCGGTAAGGTAGCAGATTTACTTTTCGCGCGGGGCGAACTGGACGAGGCCCTGCGGCTTTATCGGGAAGAGTTGCTGCCTGCCTTCGAGAGGCTGGGCGACGTTCGCTCCCGCGCCGTGACACTCGGCAAGGTGGCTGACATCCTGTTTGCCCGCGGCGATCTCGACGACGCTCTCCGCATCCGCCGCGAGGACCAACTCCCGGTCTTCGAGAGGCTGGGCGACGTTCGCTCGCGCGCCCTGACCCTCGGCAAGGTGGCTGACATCCTGTTTGCCCGCGGCGATCTCGACGAAGCTCTGGGTCTATGCCGTAACGAGTTGATGCCCACCTTCGAGAGGCTGGGCGACGTTCGCTCCCGCGCCGTGACACTCGGCAAGGTGGCCGACATCCTGTTCGCCCGCGGCGATCTCGACGAAGCTCT
>NZ_LABX01000119.1 GCF_001043915.1 Methylobacterium aquaticum
CTTGAACGGAAAATGCTCTAGGTCGCCTTCGGGGGTACAGGCTTCGTGACGCGCACAGGCTGCATCGAGGTCGTCGACGGGAGGCAGCGGAGCGTTGTTGCCCGGACCGCAGTAGTTTCCGTGGATCAGCATGGCCGGACGGGCCGATGCCCCTCCGCTGGGGATGAGGACCGGCGCGGAACCGAACGCGGCCAGCAGGATCGCGGCGGGGAACTTGCTCGTCATGACGTTGAAGCCTTCTGCGTCTCACCCCCTCAGGTGATGCGCCGGTCGCTACGGTCCGCCGGCCGGTATGGCCGGCAGGTCGTCGGGTGGTCGGATGCTGCTGGAGCGGCCCTCAGACCGCTTCCAGCAGGAGTGCGATGCCCTGGCCGCCGCCGATGCAGAGGGTGACGAGACCGCGCCGGATGCCGTCCCGCCTCATGGAATGCAGGAGGCGGGTCGTCAGGACAGCGCCGGTCGCGCCGATGGGGTGGCCGTGCGCTATGGCGCCGCCCTCGACGTTGACGATGTCCTCCGGCAGGCCGAGCTCCTTCGCGACGGCGAGGGGAACGACGGCGAAGGCCTCGTAGATCTCGACCCGCCCGAGATCCCCCAGCCCCCAGCCGGCCCGTTCCAGCGCCTGCCGGACGGCCGGGACGGGCCCGAGGCCGAACAGGCCGGGCTCGCAGGCTCCGACGCCGTAGGCGACGAGACGGCCGTAGGCGTCGAGGCCGTTGGCCTCGGCGAACCCGCGTTCGGACACTATCATCGCCGCCGCACCGGAGTTGAGCCCCGGTGCGTTGCCCGCCGTGATCGTCCCGTCCTTCCGGAAGGCCGGCTTCAACTTGGCCAGGATCTCGGCCGTCGTCTCCGGCCGGGGCGCCTCGTCGCGTGCGAACGTCTCCGGTCCCTTGCGGCCCTTGACCTCGACGGCGGCGACCTCGGCGTCGAACGCGCCGGCGGCCTGCGCCTTGGCGAACCGTGCCTGCGAGCGGGCCGCCCAGGCATCCTGAGCCTCCCGACCGATCTGGGACCGCGCGGCGAGGTCCTCGGTGTGCCAACCGGAATGCTCGCCGGAGAACGCGTCGTTGAGGCCGTCGTTCAGCATGCTGTCGAGGATCTGGGCGTGGCCCATGCGGTACCCCCAGCGGCCACCCTCCATCAGGTACGGGGCGCGGTCCATGTTCTCCATGCCGCCGGCGACCGCCACGTCGTGGTGCCCGAGCCGGATCTCGTCGGCTGCCGTGGCGATGGCCTGGGCGCCCGAGCCGCAGACCCGGTTGACCGTGAGCGCGGGCACCGAGACGGGCACGCCGCCGTTCACGGCCGCCTGCCGGGCGGATTCATGCGGTTGCCGGCCTGGACGACGTTGCCCATCGTCACGCCGCCGAGCTTGCCGGCCTCCAGGCCGGCCCGCCTCAGGGTCTCCCGGATCGCGGTCGCGCCGAGGTCGGTCGCAGCCACACCCTTCAGGCTACCGCCATAGGCGCCGATTGCGGTGCGGACGGGATGGCAAAGAACGATGTCACGCATGGTCGTGCTGCCTCGTCTTGAGCGTTCGACGAATCGGGAATCGCGGGGGAGGGCTCGAACCCATAGGAGGCCCGTTGCCTCCGACGGTCCCTCGTTCAGGCATCGAGGAAGGCGACCGCCTTCCGCGTGAAGGCCTCGTGGTATTGGAAAATGCCGCCGTGGCCGGCGTCCTCGTAGAAGACGAGTTCGGCGTTCGGCAGCCGACGCGCCATGTCCGACGAGTTCGGGCTCGGCACCATGAGGTCCCGGTCGCCGTTCGCGACGAGGACGGGGCACGCGATGCGAGCGAGGTCCTGCGGCGCCTGCCGACCCCAGGCCTTGATCGCCTTGAGCTGCCTCAGGAACGTCCCCATCCCGACCGCCGTGTCCCGATCCGAGCTTCGCTCCTTCAGGCGCCCCAGGAACGCCTCGGCGGCACGCCGGCTCGTCTCAGAGGCGGTGAAGAACAGGTAGGTCTTCGGATCCTTGAAGGTCAGGAGCCCCTTCAGGATGAGCGGCCAAGACACGGCGCCGACCCGCTCGATGCCGGTGCCGCCAGCGGGACCGGTCCCCGCCAGGATCAGCCTGCGCACCATGGCAGGCGCCCGCAGCGCGACCTCCTGCGCCACGAAACCGCCGAGGGAGAAGCCGACGATATCGACGCGGTCGAACCCGAGCGCGTGGAGCGTCGCGACCGTGTCGGTCGCCATCTCCGCCACCGTGAGCGGTGCCTTGCCGCCCGAGGCGCCGACGCCGCGGTAGTCGAGGGCGACGACCGGGCGACCGGCCGCGAGCCCGTCGACGATGCGCGGGTCGAAGTTGTCGAGGTTCGCGCCCCAGTGATTGAGCAGGAGCACCGGTACGCCTTTGGCAGGCCCGAGCTGCCGGTATGCGAAGGTGGTGCCGGCGGCCGAGACGGTCCGGGTCGGGGCGTCCACCCACCGTCGTGCGGGATCGGAGAAGCGGGAGAGTGGCATATCCATGTCAGGTGCTCCCGTCATCGGATCTCGACCACGACCTTGCCCTTGGACCGGCCGGCCTCAAGCTCGGTCAGGGCCTCGTCGGTCGCCGCGAACGGGACGATCCGGTCCATGACCGGACGGATGGTCCCCGCCTCGACCAGCTTCGCGATCTCGGCGAGCTGCGCCCCGTTCGCCCGCATGAACAGGAAGGCGTAGTCGACGCCGCGTGCCTCGGCCTTGCGACGGATGCCGAGGCTGAGAAGGCGCACGGCCAGTGAGAGGAAGACGTTCAGCCCTTGGGCCTTGGCGAAGGCCGGGTCCGGCGGACCCGAGATCGAGATCAGCTTCCCGCCCGGCTTCAGAACCGCCAGGGATTTGCGGAGCGTCTTGCCGTCCAGGCTGTTGAGCACGACGTCGTAGCCCGACAGGACCTTCTCGAAGTCCTGGCGGCGGTAGTCGACGACGATGTCCGCCCCGAGCCTCCTGACGAGGTCGGCGTTCCCCGCGCTCGTCGTGGTCGCGACGGACGCGCCAAGGTGCTTGGCGAGTTGGATGGCGAAGGTGCCGACTCCACCCGAGCCGGCGTGGATCAGCACCTTGTCGCCCGGCTTGAGCTTGGCGTACCCGACGAGGGCCTGCCAAGCCGTGAGGCCGACAAGGGGGATCGAGGCCGCCTCGGCCATCGAGAGGTTGTTCGGCTTCAGGGCGACATCGGCCTCGTCGACGGCGATGCGCTCGGCGAGGGTGCCGATCCGACCGTCCCGCGGCCGCGCGTAGACCGCGTCACCCGCCTTGAAGCGGCGCACCCCCGATCCGACGCGGATCACCGTGCCGGCCAAGTCGTGCCCCAGCACGAGGGGCGTCTTGTAGGGGAGGATCGCCTTGAATTCGCCGTTGCGGATCTTGGCGTCCAGGACGTTGAGCCCGGCCGCCGCGAGCTCGATCAGGACGTCTCCGGGTCCCATCGTGGGCTCCGGCAGGTCGCCGAGCCGAAGCGGCTGCTTCTTCTTGTATCGGTCGAGGATGAACGCCTTCACGGGACTACGGTCTCCGAACTCGGGGGCTGGATGGTCAGGCGGCCGGGGCGTAGCGCGGGGCCGGCTCGACCGTGCCGAAGCCCGGGATCATCGCTTGGCGCGCGGCCTGGAAAGCGTCCCACTGTCCGACGTCGTGGAGGTGCGGGATCGTCACCGGCTCGCGGCGGTCGAAGCCGGCAAGGGCCGCGTCGACGAGTGCGCCGACCTCCATCATGGGCGGAAGCGAGGCCTCGTCTGCGCCAGAGCGGCTCCAGATCTCGGTGCGGGTCGCGGCCGGCAGCACGGCCTGGACGTAGACGCCCTTCGGGCCGAGCTCGTGTGCCAGCCCCTGGGACAGGAACTGCACGAAGGTCTTGGTCGCGCCGTAGACCGCCATCGAGAATTCCGGCACCAGGCCGACCACCGAGCCTATGTTGACGATGGCGCCCTCGCCGGCCGCCGCGAAACGGGGAGCCACGGCCCGGGCCAGACGCATCACCGACGTGGCGTTGAGGGTCACGATGCGCTCGACGTCGTCCGGCGACTGCTCGACGAAGGCCCCGCCGACGTTGGCGCCGGCGTTGTTGATCAGGACGCCGATGCGGTCGTCCTCGCGCAGGCGAGCCTCGACGGCGCGGGTCTGGGCCGCGTCGGTGAGGTCCGCCTGGACGACGTCGACGGCCACGCCGGTCCCCCGGCTGAGACGCTCGGCGAGGGCGTCCATCCAGGCCTTGTCGCGGGCGACGAGTACGAGGTCGTGGCCGCGCCGCGCGAACCGGTCGGCATAGGTCGCGCCGATCCCGGATGATGCTCCGGTGACGAGGACGGTGGGCTTGGTCGACATGACGGGGTCCGTTCGAGGCGGGTCGTTAATCATGATTGCTGTCATGATTGAACTTTAATATGATCGCTATCATAATAGTGTCAACGGCCGCGAAGGAGGATTTTTCGGGATGCGGGTCACCCAGGAGCAGATGCGGGAGAACCGGAGGCGCATCCTCGCGGAGGCGAGCCGCCTGTTCCGCGAGAAGGGTTTCGATGCGGTCGGGGTGGCCGAGGTGATGAAGGCCGCCGGCCTTACGCACGGCGGGTTCTACGGGCACTTCGCCTCAAAGGATGATCTGATGGCGCACGCCATCGAGCACGCCGCGGCCGAGAAGGTCGGCTCGGCGGGCAATCTTCCCGACTTCCTCGATGCTTATCTGTCGCCGGCCCACCGGGACGACCCCGCCGGCGGCTGCACGATGGCCGCCCTGGCCGCGGACGTCCGTCTCCGGCCGGAGGCCGCACGGGCCGCCATGACGGCGGGCATCCGTTCGCAGATCGCGCGAATGGAGACGGCGCTGCCCGACGCCTTTGCCGGGAACCGGCACCGCGAGGCCATCGGCACCTACGCCGCCATGCTGGGCGCGCTGATCCTGGCCCGCGCGGTCGACGAGCCTTCGCTATCGGACGAGATCCTGGCTGAGACGCGTGCCTGGATGACGGCGGACATGTGATGTTGCCGCATCGCGGTTGGGACAGTCGAGCACGTGAGGTTGTCTGCTTGGAAACATGGTGATTGCGAAGGCCGCCGTTCAGCTTTCCATCCCGTGCCGTCCTTTCGCTTGCGACCAAACCCAGTCGTTCGATGAGTTACGAGGGCTGCTCGGAAGCGGACAAGCCCCAGGGTTCAATCCACCGGCGGGATCGATCCATGGCTGACTGCGAGCGCCGCTTCCTGGAATTCACCTGATTTGCGTGTGACCAGAGAATTCACCCCAGGTTGCCGGCCATACGCTCAGCCAGCCGCTCCGCCTCGAACGCCTCGCTCACCCAATCGACGAGGGCTCGCGTCTCCGCCGGCAGGACCAGGCCCTCGGTCTATTAACATTCCACTCGGGCCACCTCGTGGGGGCTGATCAGAGGAGTTCGGCATCGATCACATCGCCCTGGGCTGTGCCCTCGCCGACGCCGATTTCCACTTCGCCGACATCAACTGGCGCGAGCAGCACCCGGCCTTGACGGCCTGGTACGATGCATTCTCAGAGCGTCCCGCGGACAGCGCGACCCGGCCGTACGAGTGAATAAGATTTACGTTAGGACATTTTCGTGGCAAGTCGGCGCCGCCGTTCTTGCTGCCGTCGCGCGACCGGCGTGAGCGGCCCGACCGGCTTCGCGGCCGGGGGCGATGGGAGCGCCGCATCGTCCCCGACGCGTCGCCGCGGGCTATCGTGCGGCCGGGGCCGGCCTCGGGCTCCCTGCTGCTCCTCGCCATCGTGCCGGTGGTCCGGCCGATGAAGGAGCTCTTATCGCCAGCTAGTATGTCCACAAGCCCGAGGAGAGGCGCTTCGCAGCGCCCCCGGCGTCTGAGGACCGCGCTCATCCGAAAACCTGACCGCGCCATTCGGCGAACTTGGTTCGAGGTCGCGTCTGGGGATGCCGCGTCGACGGATCAGGCGTAGAGCCGTGTCTGGCGGGAGCAGCGGAGGAAACGGGAGCGGCGGTGAGTTAGGTTCTGGGATCCGCCTGCGAACTTTCGCGTCAGTCCGAGGATCCCTCGGCCGAAGTGGATCGGTTCCTGGCGACCGCGCGGTCTGAGAGCTGGTCGGGGCGACCAGTCCATGCGGTGGCAGCTCGCAGGATAAGAGCGGCCATTCCGTCCGCTACGACCGAATGTCCGCAACTGGCGCAAAGCCGAACAAGCGGTAGGCGAACTACTGACCCGAAGCAGTCCCCTGCGACGTCCGCTTCCGGGCAGTCTGATGGACGGCACGAACGATTGATGATGGCCGTTAGCAGTCTGTCCGCTTCAGGGCCACGAGCCGAACGTCGACAAGTTGATGCGCGGTCTGTACTGAGTCCATATCAAAGCGGTACGTATTTGAGCGTTTCCCGGTTTTGACGGAGGAGGCGCGATGCTGACGGACGCACAATGGGCCGAGTTGGAACCGCTGATCGAAGCCTGCCGGCCGAAGGGCAAGACTCCGCCCCAGGACCTGCGTCGGGCCCTCTCAGCCATCCTCTGGCGGCATCAGAACGGGGCCGCCTGGCGGGCTGTCCCGGCCGAGCTTGGGCCTTGGTGGCACGCCGTCCAGATCTTCATCCGCTGGGCGCGGGCCGGCACCTGGGAACGCCTCCTCGATCTCGTGCAGAGCCGCGGCGTCGCGCTGGGCATGGTGTTCCTCGACGGCACCAACATCCGGGCTCACCAGAAGGCGGCGGGCGCGGCAAAAAGGGGGGATCTGGAGCCGAGCGAGACGATCGTGAAGCTCTTGGCCGCTCGCGTGGCGGCTTTGGCACCAAGGCTTGCGTGATCGCCGATGGACGAGGCCGCCCCGTAGGCTTCCGCCTCGCGCCCGGTCAGGCACACGAACTGCCCCACGCCCTCCCGCTGCTCGATCAACTCCCGGGCGTGCCCAAATGGGTCGTGGCCGATCGTGGCTATTCCAGTCATGGCTTCCGCCAGGCGATCTGGACCGCTGGAGCGCGGCCAGCCATCCCGACCAAGAGCAACGAGGCGCCGGTCGCCTGCCCTGACTGGATCTACAACAACCGCAACATCGTCGAGCGACTCTGGGCGCGTCTCAAACAGTGGCGCGCCATTGCTACTCGCTACGAAAAGACCGCCGCCAGCTTCATGGGCGTCCTCTGCCTTGCCTCCACACTGCTGTGGATCAAGTGACAACAGGCCCTAGCAGCCTGTCGGGTTTGGCTGTTTCGAGTGTTTTGGCGGATAGCTGAGATTTGCGGGTCGGTCGCGGCGGCCCGCGTTCATGCGGCGCAGAGCTTGACCATCCGCTTGGCGTTGTAGGCGAGCGCCACCAGGGTCCATTCGGCTTCGACCGCCGCCAGCCCGCGCATCAGAGTCCGTTCGGAAAGGGTGACATCAGTATATTTCAAGGTTATGCGGAATGGCAGCACGTCGTGAATGGCTTGATGGCTCGGCCGTGGCTTGGACCAAAGAGAACAGACCGCGGTACGATCGCCGCAACCAGAGATACCCGAGTGATCTGACGCCCGACGAACGGCGCGAATTGGAACCCCTCCTGCCGGTCG
>NZ_LABX01000012.1 GCF_001043915.1 Methylobacterium aquaticum
GTGGGGGCACAGTTCCCTGGGGGTGGGGGCATAAAGTCCCCCCTCACTACGTTTGAACCAACACTGAACCAACAGAGGAACCAACATAAGAACCTGCGTGCAGGCGGGTGCGCCGACGCGCAGCCCGCACAGCCGGCCCCGGACGACAGCTGGCCCGACGATTTCTGGGCCCGGTTCCAGGACGCCTATCCGCACCTGACCCGGATGCGGGCCACCCATGAGCTGCTGCGCCGGATCCGGACCGAGGGCGAGACCTCGTTCCAGGACGTGCTCGACGGCATCGCCGCGTACATCGCCAGCAAGCCCCCCGAGCGGCAGTGGCTCGGCTCCGACACGTTCCTGATGGATCGCCGCTACGAGGATCGGCCGGCCGCGTATCGCGGCAGGGACGGGCCCCTGATGGGACAGGCCGGCCGCTTGGCCGAGCTCGCCGAATCGTTCCGTGACCCGTCCCGAGGCAATTCCGATGACCCTTCCGGTAAGCAGCAACGCCCGACATCTGGTTACGGGCAACGAGCGCGTAGCAACGGCGCTGCGGGTGTGTCATGGACGACTGGAGACGGCAAAGAACCTCCCGCTGAGATATTGCTTATCGCAGAGCCACGCTCCTACCGAAGGTGAGCGCAGGGCCTTCCGCGACTGGCGCATGGTCTTGTTGCAGGCGCTCAAACCCTGCGACGACCCGCTCAAGGTCGAGGCCGTCGTCAGCAAGCTCCTGCTGGGCATGGAGGGCAAGGGCGCCAGCGTCGTCGGGACCGCCGCCCTGAATCGCGAATACGTCGACGCGCTCGAAGGCCTGCCCCTCTGGGCCATCATCGAGGCGGCCGACCGCTTCCGCCGCGCCGAGACCATCCTGCCGCGGCAGTCGCGCTGGAGGCCGAACCCGCCCGAGTTCGTCGAGGAGACCCGGGCCGGCCTTGCCGAGATCCGCGAGACCCAGATCCGCCTGCGAGACGTGCTCGAGGCGGAGGTCGTGCCCGATCCCGACCCGGAGCGCGAGGCGGCGGTACGCAAGGTCGCCGCCGAGGCCATCGCCCGCCGCGCCGCCGAGGTGAAGGCCACGCTGCAGGGCGAGCACCAGGCCAGCCAGACGGAGGTCGCGGCGACGCTCGGCGGCCCGCCGCTCGCCCCCAACTCGCTGAGCCCGACGGCGCTCGCGAAGTACCGCCGACCCGCCGCCTGATCCACGAATCCCGCCACCGCGGGCCACCCTCCCCCGCAGAGGGGGGGGATCCAACCACCAGGAGCAACCCGATGAACGACCAGACCCTCACCCTCGCCGTCGATGCCAGCAAGCCCTTGATGATCGGCTACGCCGCCGCGATCGTCTCGGCCTACGTTTCGAACAACTCGGTCCCGGTCGCAGATCTGCCCGGGCTGATCGCCTCGACCCACGCGGCGCTGGTGGGGCTCGGGGCGCCGGCGGAACCCGAGGTGGTCCGTCCCGAGCCGCCGGTCCCGATCCGCAAGACCGTGACGCCCGACTACCTGGTCAGTCTGGAGGACGGGAAGCGGTACAAGACCCTCCGCCGCCACCTCGCCGGGCGTGGGCTTACTCCTGACGAATACCGTCGCAAGTGGTCTCTGCCCGCAGATTACCCCATGGTGGCCGAGAATTACGCCAAGCAGCGTTCAGATCTGGCGAAATCGTCTGGTCTCGGTAGGGCCCGCCTCAAGGCTGTTGCTTGAGGATCGACCCTCAAGCCCTCGCACCCATGAGGGGTTAATCACTTCAGGATGCGGGTGAGGTTGTTAGGGATGTGTGCTACTGTACTTAAGTCGGCTCGACAGAACGGTTGCAACATTCCGTCGAGCCTAACCCGCATCATGGAGACACCCATGACACAGGCTGATCGTTCGTCTACCACGCCGCTCGCGCGCCGTCCCGCCATTGAACCGGGACAGCGCTTCGGACGGCTCGTTGCTCTGGAGCGGTCGTTCGTGCCCGGTCGCCACGCGGTTTGGCGGTTCACCTGCGACTGCGGAAATAACTGCACTGCCCGCATAGAGCACGTCCGTGCAGGACGCACGACAAGCTGCGGCTGCGTCAGACGCGAACTGAACGCGACGCACGGCATGTCTCATCTGCCGGAGTACGAGTGCTGGAATAACATGCTCAACAGGTGCTTGGATCAAGATCATCCGAGTTTCAAGAACTACGGGGGGCGAGGCATTACCGTTTGCCGCAGATGGGCAGGCTCGTTCGAGGCGTTTTACGAGGATGTCGGACAGCGGCCTTCTGTCGAGCATTCCCTGGATCGCATCAATAACGAGCGCGGTTACGAGCCGGGTAATGTCCGCTGGGCCACCCGCCGGGAGCAGATGCGGAACTTCAGGGGCAACCACGTCGTCCGCATCAACGGCGAGAGCATGCCGCTGGTGGAAGCCTGCGAGCGCACCGGCGTGCCGTACGACATTGCTCGCGGGCGGCTGCGACAGGGGTGGAGCGTCGCCCGCGCCCTGAACCTGCCGACGAACCCCTAACACCCGGCCGGCGCTTCGGTGCCGGCCTCATCCTGCAGCGTGTGAGGTGCGTCATGGTCGTGCTGTTCTGGACGAGCACAATCCCGGTCGGGAACGGGCGGATGCTGGCCTTCCCGATCGGTGTCCCCGACGAAGACCTCGACGCCTTCGGCGAACGCCTGGCGCGCGAGGGCGGCGTGATGGTCGACCGCCTGTGGCTCGAGCCGCGCGACGACGGCTATGCCTACATCACCCGCACCGAGCGCCTGTTCATCTCCATCGCCGGCACGATCACCGTCCGGGACAACAACAGCCCCGTGCGCCTGGAGGTCGAGTGATGTCGACCCGCAGCGCCAAGACCCGCCTCAACGCCAAGCGCCGCCGCCGCGAGGAGCGCAGGCGCTCGGCCGAGCATGCCGCGCAGGGGCACCGCGACCAGACCGCCAAGGAGCGGGCCGAGCGGCGGGAGCGGGCGAAGGCGGACGAGGAGGCGTACATGGCCGGCCGGCGCTGGCATCTGGTCGATGCCCGGGTGGGTAAGGCGAAGGCGCTCGGGAATGCACTGGCGGCGAGCGAGATCCCGTCGCTGCGCTTGTCCGAGGACGTGGTGCAGATCCGGTCGGGACGGGCCATTCGCACCCGCATGCCGCTCTTCAACCAGCTGCTGTTCGTCGGGCTGGCGCCCGGGGACGATCCCCACAGGCTGCGGGAGAAGTTCGACATCGAGATGCAGGGCGTGCGCTTCAAGAACGAAAAGTACGAACAGGTCACCGCACAAGAACTGGATACGTTCACGGGCGCGCTGGGCGGCTCGATCCCGCGGGACGAGAAGCGCAAGAAAGGCGGAGGCCGGGCCGAGGACTACGAGGTGGGTGAGACGGTTCGGGTGAAGGATGGGCCGTTCGCTTCATTCAGTGCTGTGATCGAGGAAATTGACTCTGAGTCACAGCACCTGAAAGTCAGTGTCAATATTTTTGGGCGGGCGACACCTGTGGCGCTAGAAGTCGGACAGGTGGAAAGGGTGCGGAATGCGGCTTGACTCTGGGGTAGAAGAGATCATATGCATGCACCGGGTCGTTCGCGACCAAGGATACCCACCGTGTGACCTGCCCTGCGGGGATGTGTGTTGCGCCTGTGGACCCGGCTCCCGAGTAGATCAGGGGGTGGTGAGGGAGGCTTGTGTCCTTCCCAAGGTGGGGACTTACGCCCCCGGTCCGAAGACCTTCATCTGCTCCCGGTTCACCTCGGGGTGGCTGTTCCACTCCTCGCACCAAATCCGGGCTTCCAGTTCGGTGTAGAAGGCGCCCTCCACCTCCCAGTTCAGGTCCCGGTTCTTCACCAGCCACTCGGCGCCAGTGTTGTTGGTGGGGTTCTGCTTGGTGGCCTTGGTCTTGGTCATCTGTGTCTCTCCTCTGTCTGTGTTTATGTTGTACTTCGCGTTGCTAGTGTCGTCAACAGTAAAAGCGCAGCATATGCGAAGTATTTGCACGTTGGTTACAGAACAGAGCAAATGACAGATCCTTGGTGGGCGATCTTCGGTATGATGCTGGCTGTGTTTTTGTGCGGCATCGCAGTGGGCGCTGCGGCTGCCCGGGTATATGGGTGCCTGTAGTGCCTCGCCTGTCTCGCCTGCCCTCGCGGCTGCGCACCCTCGACAGCCGATTGCTCCGGGCCCCCGAGCCCGAGCACGGCCAGACCGCCAGCCAGCGCTACAACGCCCAACGCCGCCGGGACAGCGAGACCGCCCGCCTCTACAGCACCAGGCGGTGGCAGGCCCTCAGGGCCGACCAGCTGACCCGGGAGCCCCTGTGCCGGATGTGCATGGCCGAGGACCGCGTCACCGCCGCCGTCGTATGCGACCACGTCGAACCCCACCGTGGGGATGTCACCAAGTTCTGGGCCGGGCCCTTCCAGTCCCTCTGCAAGCGTCACCATGACAGCGACAAGCAGCGAGATGAGAGAGGTTGAGCCAGGTGAAGGTGATCCCCCCTGGTAGGGGGGTCATAAGTCGCCAGAGTTTTCGGATGAAGGGCGGTTGTTCTCCCATCCGCGCACTTTTTTCCGCCCCCAAAAATCTCATGGTGAGTGCCTGCCATGGCCGAAAATGACGGCCGTCCCGAACCGAAGCGCCGTGGCCGCCCGAGCTACAAGCCGACGCTAGAAGCGCGCGAGACGGTCGAGCAGATGAAGTTCTGCGGCGAGTCCGACAATGTGATCGCCCGCGCTCTGCAGATCGACCCAGATACGCTGCGCAAGCACTTCGCCGACGAGCTTCAGGACGGCCATGCGCATCGCCGCCGAGAGGTCATCGGCCTGCTGTTCCGCTCTGCCCGGGATGGCAACGTCTCGGCGCAGAAGCACCTCGAGGGGATCGGTCGGGCATCGGGTGCGGCGGAGGCGCTGGAGCGCCGTGGCGACAAGGCGCCGAAGCTCGGGAAGAAGGAAGAGCGGCAGCTGGCCGCCGAGGGCGTGGCGGGTCGATTCGCGCCGCCGCTTCCGCCCAAGCTGATCGTCAGCAACTGATGGAGTGGACCACCGCCTGCCCGGATTGGGCGGAGCGCATCGTGCAGCGCCGCTCGCTGGTGCCGTTCGATCCGCTGTTCCCGGACGAGGCCGAGGCGGCGCTGGCGGTCTTCAAGTCGCTGCGGGTCGTTGACCTACCGGGCCAGCCGACCTTCGGCGAGGTCTGCGAGGAGTGGGTCTTCGACTTCGTCCGGGCCATCTTCGGCGCCTACGATGCCGGAGCGGCCCGCCGGCTGATCCGCGACTTCTTCCTGCTGATCGCCAAGAAAAACGGCAAGAGCACCATCGCGGCGGGCATCATGCTCACCGCCCTGATCCGCAACTGGCGGCACTCGGCCGAACTCCTGATCCTTGCGCCCACGCTCGAGATCGCGAAGAACAGCTACGGCCCCGCCGCCGAGATGGTGCGGGCCGATCCTGAGCTCTCGAATCTGCTGCACATCCAAGACAACCTCCGGCAGATCACGCACCGCATCACCCGGGCGACCCTGAAGGTGGTAGCGGCCGACACCGACAGCGTCGGCGGCAAGAAGGCCGCCTTCGTCCTGATCGACGAGCTCTGGATCTTCGGGAAGCGGGCCAACGCCAACGCGATGCTCCAGGAGGCGACGGGCGGCTTGGTGTCCCGGCCCGAGGGCTTCGTGATCTACCTCTCGACGCAGTCGGACGAGCCGCCGGCCGGGGTGTTCAAGGAGAAGCTGGACTATTTCCGCGACGTCCGCGACGGCAAGGTGCAGGACCGAAAAAGCCTCGGAGTCCTCTACGAGTTCCCGGAGGAGATGGTCGAGCGCAAGGCCTACCTCGACCCGAAGTGGTGGTTCGTCTCCAACCCCAACATCGACCGTTCGGTGAGCCGCGAGTGGCTGCAGGACAAGCTGATCGAGGCGCAGCGCGGCGACGGCGGATCGCTGCGTACCCACCTCGCCAAGCACCTCAACGTCGAGATCGGTCTGGCCCTGCGCGCGAATCGCTGGCCCGGCGCCGAGTTCTGGGAAGCGGCCGGCCGCGGCATCACGCTGGACGACCTGCTCGCCCGGTCCGAGGTCGTGGTGGTTGGGATCGACGGTGGCGGCCTCGACGACCTCCTCGGCCTTGCGGTTCTCGGCCGATGCGCCAAGACCCGCCGGTGGCTGCTCTGGTGCCACGCCTGGGCGCACCCGATCGTGCTGGAGCGCCGCAAGGAGATCGCGCCGCGGCTGCGCGACTTCGAGAAGGCCGGCAGCCTGACGATGGTCGAGCGGCCCGGTGACGACGTCGCCGAGGTGGCGGCCATCGTGGCGCGGATCCGCGATGCCAACGTGCTCGCCTCCGGCCCGGCAATCGCCGTCGATTCGGTCGGCATCGTCGACATCGTGGACGAGCTGACGAGCGAGGCGGTCGGCTTCGAGATCGAGCGCATCGTCGCCGTCTCGCAGGGCTACCGGCTGAACGGCGCGATCAAGACCACCGAGCGCAAAGTCGCCGGCGGCGAGCTCGAGCACGATGGCTCGGCGATGATGGCTTGGTGCGTGGGCAACGCGAAGGCCGAGGCCCGCGGCAACGCGATCCTGGTGACGAAGCAGGCGGCCGGCACCGCGAAGATCGACCCGCTGATGGCAACCTTCAACGCGGTGACCTTGATGGCGACGAACCCGGCAGCCGAGCAGATGGCGCTCGGCGACTTCCTCAAGAATCCGATCTGGGCTTGATCAGGATGAGCGTCGGGGGCGCGCTGCGGCGCTGGGTCGGGCTCGAACGGAAATCGCGGTCGCTGTCCATCACGGACGCGCGCGATGCCGGCACCTGGGGGCGGATCCTCGGCTTCGGCGAGAGCGCTTCCGGCAAGACGGTGACCGTCGACGCTGCGATGCAGATCGCGACCGTGTGGGCGTGCGTGCGGCTGCTGTCAGAGACGATCGCGACCCTGCCGCTGGTCGTCTACCGCCGGGAGGACAACGACAGCCGGGTCGTGGCGAGGGATCACCCGCTTTCGACGCTGCTGCGGGTCTCTCCCGACGGCGAGCACACCGCGGTCGAGTTCGTCGAGGGGCTGGTCCTGTCGCTGTGCCTGAACGGGAACAGCTACGCGGAGAAGGTGCGCAGCGCCAACGGCCGGCTCGTCTCGCTCCAGCCGATGATGTTCGACCGGACCAGCGTGCGCCGGAACGAGGCCGGCGCGCTGGAATACCGCTACAACGACCCGGTCGAGCGCCGGACCCGCCTGCTGCGCGAGGAGGACGTGTTCCACGTCCGCGGGTTCGGCAACGCCGGGTATCTCGGGCTGTCCCCCATCGCCTTCGCCCGCCAGACCCTCGGTGCGTCGATCGCGGCCGACGAGGCGGCGGGCAAGCTCTTCGCCAACGGCACGCGCCCGAGCGGCGTGCTCGAGGTCTCCCAGGTGCTGAAGGCCGAGCAGCGCAAGGATCTGCGGGAGAACATCGTGGCGCCCCTGGCGGGCTCGCAGAACGCCGGCGGCGTCTTCGTGCTCGAGGGCGGCATGAAGTTCACGCCGATCAGCCTCAACCCGGACGACGCTCAGCTGCTTGAGACCCGGCGCTGGCACGTCGAGGAGATCTGCCGCTGGTTCATGGTGCCGCCGATCCTCGTCGGGCATGCGGCGCAGGGACAGACGATGTGGGGCTCGGGCGTCGAGCAGATCAACCTCGGCTGGCTGTCGACCGGGCTCCGCAACTGGCTGAACCGCATCGAGGCGGCGATCCTGCTGCGGCTGTTCCAGCCCGGCGAGCGCGGCCGGTACTACGCCGAGTTCAACATCGACGGGCTGCTGCGCGCTGACAGCAAGACGCGGACCGACCTGCTCGCCCGCCGCGTCCAGAACGGCCTCATGAACCGCAACGAGGCCCGCCGCCTCGACAACCTCCCCCCCTACGAGGGGGGCGACGCCTACACGGTGCAGTCCAACCTCATGCCGATCGACCTGCTGGGCAAGGTCGCGGTGCAGCCCACCGAGAAGCCGATCGGGGGCCAGGACGGGGTCCATCAGGAGCAATGACCATGCGAACCGCCCTCGCGGCCCCGCGCCTGGAGCGCAAGAAGGCCTCGCTGAAGATCCGGGATTTCGGCCTCGCCGTGAAGGCCGTGAACGACGACGGCACCTTCTCCGGCTACGGCTCGGTCTTCGGCAACGAGGACAGCTACGGCGAGATCGTCGCGCCCGGCGCATTCGCCGAGAGCCTGGCCGAGATCGCCGCCAAGGGCCGGCCGGTCCCGGTCCTCTGGCAGCACCGCAGCGACCAGCCCATCGGCGTCTACTCCTCGCTGAAGGAGGACGAGCACGGGCTGTACGTCGAGGGCATGCTGCTCAAGGAGGCGGTGCGCCAGGCGGCCGAGTCCTACGCGCTGATGAAGGCGGGGGCCGTCTCGGGCCTCTCCATCGGCTACTACGTCCGGCAGTCCTCGTTCGACGAGAAGACCGGCACGCGCACCCTTCTCAAGCTGGATCTCGTCGAGATCAGCCTCGTGACCTTCCCCGCGAACGACGAGGCGCGGGTCGATGCGGTCAAGTCCAAGATTGCGCACGGCGAACTGCCGTCGCTGAACGAATTCGAGCGGTTCCTGCGCGAGGCAGGCTTCTCGAAGACCAAGGCCGCCGTGATCGCCAATCGCGGCCTTGCGCACCTGCTCCGGAGTGAGTCCGCGGGCGACGAGGCGAACGAACCCGAGGCCGTGAAGTCGCTCGTGGGAGCGCTGTCCGGCTTCTCTCTTTCGAACATCTGAGGACTCACACGATGAGCCACCACGACACCCGCCTGACGGCGGCACACCGCGAGTTCGGCCGCAAGGACGCGGGCGGCGGCGGGTCGGACCCGTCCATCCAGGCCGTTCAGGGCGAGATGGCCCGGATCCTCAACGAGGTGAAGGGCTTCGCCGAGCGCGCCGGCGCCGAGGTCAAGGCCAACGGCGACCTCACCAAGGCGACCAAGGAGAAGGTCGACGAGGCGCTGCTGAAGTTCGGCGAGACCGCCACCAAGCTGCAGGAGGCCGGCGACCGCCTCACCGACATCGAGCAGAAGCTGGCGCGCCGCGGCAGCCCGGAGGCGCCGGACGGCCCGCGCACGCTCGGCCAGGCGGTGATCGAGAGCGACACGTTCAAGTCGGGCGGCATGACCTCCGGCTCGCGCATGTCCCTGCGCGTGAAGCTCGATCGCAAGGACATCACCAGCGCCAACGCGACCGTCGGCACCGGCCGCAGCCCGGGCACCTCGCTCACCCCGTCGGATCGCCAGCCCGGCATCGTCACCCCGCCCCAGCGCCGGATGACGATCCGCGACCTGCTGATGCCGGGCGAGACCTCGGCGGGCAACATCGAGTACGTCGTCGAGACCGGCTACACCAACAACGCCGGCATGGTCGCCGAGACCACCACGAAGCCCAAGTCGGACATCACGTTCGATCTGCGGAACGCGCCGGTGCGGACCCTGGCGCACATCTTCAAGGCCTCGCGCCAGATCATGGACGACGCACCCGCGCTTCGCTCCTACATCGACGGGCGCGCCCGCTACGGCCTGACCTTCAAGGAGGAGGTCCAGCTGCTGAACGGCGACGGCACCGGCCAGAACCTGTTCGGCCTCCAGACCCAGGCGACCGCCTACAACCCGCCGACCGGCGTGCCGACCACGGGCCTCACGCAGATCGACAAGCTGCGCATCGCGGTGCTGCAGGTGATCCTCGCCGAGTATCCGGCCTCAGCCTTCGTCCTCAACCCGATCGACTGGACGACGATCGAGCTGACCAAGGACGGTATGGGCCGCTACATCGTCGGCGACCCGCAGGACGGCACCGCGCCGCGCCTCTGGAACCTGCCGGTGGTCGCGACCCAGGCGCAGGCGCAGGGGCGGTTCCTCACCGGCGCCTTCGACATGGCGGCCCAGATCTTCGATCGCATGGAACTCGAGGTGCTGCTGTCGACCGAGAACGTCGATGACTTCGAGCGCAACATGATGACGCTGCGCGCCGAGGAGCGCCTGGCGCTCTGCGTCTACCGCCCCGAGGCCTTCGTCACCGGCACGCTCTGATCGGCGCCGTGACGATCACCATTAACGACCGGCGGCGGGAACCTGCCGCCGGACCCGCAACCGCAGGAGTGCGCGACATGGGTTCGGACAGCGATCACGTCCTCGTCAAGGCCACGCGGCCGTTCGTGGGGGACGAGGGGTTCAAGGATGAGCGCAGCGAGCCGTTCAAGGTGCACCGGCGCCGGCTGGCCGAACTCAAGGCCAACGGGCTCGCCGAGGAGCACGTCGAGGAGCCGGCCGCCAAAAGCGCGCCGCCCCCCGAGAACAAGATGGCCCCTGCGCCCGCCAATAAGGCGAAGTAACCCCCCGCCTTCATCTAACATCGGAGTTTCAAGCCATGAAGCGGCTGCTTCTCGGCGCGCTCGCGCTCGCCTTCATCACGACCGGCGCGGCCTGGGCGCAGTCGCCCGCCATCCTCCGCCCGCCCAGCGGCATCGCCCTCGACGACGGCGTGAAGACGGCCGCGGCGACTGCCGGCGCCGCGACGCTCAACAAGCTCTCGGGCAAGATCACCACCGAGGCGCTGACCACAGCGGCGGGGGCGACCTACACCCTGACGGTGACGAACAGCACCGTGGCGGCGGCCGACATCGTGCTGGCCTCGTTCACGAACGGCACCAACTCGGCCGGCTCACCGCACATCCAGCGGATCGCCCCCGGCGCCGGCAGCATCGTGTTCACGCTGCGTAACAGCGATGCTGCCGCGGCCCTGAACGGCACGCTGGTGGTGTCCTTCGTCGTCATCAAGAACTGAACCAGATCGGGGCGCAGCCATGCGTGGGAGCTCTCTTCGTAGCGGGCTGCTGGCGTTGGCGCTCGCCCTGGCGATCCCGGCCGCGGCCCAGGCGCCGACCAACGCCTACCAGCCGTTCCAGCAGCCGACCGGCGCGCAGGTGCCGCCGGTGGTCATCCTGTGCGCAACCGGCACGAACCGGGACGCCCTACCGTGCGGCAGTCTCGCCGCGCCGCTGAACGTGATGAGCGCGCCGTTCGTCCGGGCGTCGCGCTCTCCGTTCATCCTGCCGGCGACGACCACGCCGCAGCAGTACATGGTCACCCAGCCGACGGGTTCGACGACCTATCGGGGCTACAACCCCTGCGCCAACGCGGACGTGCGGGTCATGTCCGTAGCGCCGCTGGAACCGATCGTGACGCAACCGGTCACGGTCAACGGCAAGACGCTCCCAGGCGTGCTGCTGGTAACCTCGCGGACCGAGGTCATTGACGAGTTCTCTGGCACTCGGCTCGGCCGTGGCCCGGAGACCCTGGGCAGCGCCGCCAACCCGAATGGTGGGCAGGACCGGATCATCTCCATCATGCTCGTGCCGATCCCGGGGTATCCGGCCGATCTGACCGGTGTGACGTGCCTGTACGAGCACATGTACGGACGGGGGTCGTAATGCGCGCGACTGCGACGGTCCTCGCTGCTGGCCTGCTGCTGGCCTCTCCGGCCCTGGCCCGGATGCCGGGACCGATGGGCATCCCTGGTGAGCCTGGAGCCAAGGGCGATCCGGGACCGAAGGGTGACGCCGGCCCGCAGGGTGCAGCAGGACCAAGGGGAGCAGACGGTGCACAAGGACAGCCTGGCGCGACCGGCGCGGCCGGCAAGGATGGCGCCCTGGGCGCCATCGGACCGGCCGGCCCCACCGGCAGCCAGGGCACAGCAGGAGCAACGGGCGCGACTGGTGCACAGGGACTGAAGGGGGACAGGGGCGATGCTGGGGCGGTGGGTGCCACGGGTCCGAAAGGCGATGCAGGCCCCGCGGGCGCGCAAGGCCCGGCCGGAGCAGCGGGAGCGACAGGGGCGACTGGTCCGGCTGGACCCACAGGCGCACCCGGTGCAGCCGGTGCGCCAGGAGCAGCCGGCGCGGCTGGGGCGACTGGAGCCACCGGGCCTGCCGGTGCCACGGGCGCAACCGGAGCACAAGGTGCTGCGGGTCAGGTCGGCGCGCAGGGAGCAACCGGGCCGGCAGGAGCGACCGGTGCTGCAGGCGCCACAGGTTCGCAGGGACCGGCAGGTGCGGCAGGACCCACGGGGGCAACGGGCGCCTCAGGGGCAACCGGCCCCGCCGGCACCGCCGCCCCGATCTACGGCGCCGCCGGGCTGCTGTCCGGCGCGAAGGTCTGGGTCGGCAGCGTGCCGACCGACGCATCGGGCAACTGGAGCGCCGACATCAGCAAGGCGGCCTGCACCGCGGCGCCGATCAGCGTCCAGGCCCAGGCCATCGGCGCGACGCAGAATGCCGCCGATGCCGTCCAGGCTTTCATCACCGCCCGCACCAGCGCCACGGTCACCGGTGCCGTGATCCAGCCCATCACCCTGCTCTCGCTCGGCCTTACCTCGAAGAAGGCGAGTTCGGGCGTCACCGTTCTCGTCGAGGCGATCTGTAACTGATGCCAGTCACCGTCATCACGCCGCCCCAGCCGATCATCACCTGGGCTGAGGCGAGCCGGCACCTGCGCCTCGACGATGGCGACGACCAGCAGCCCTACGTCGAGGGGCTGATCGCCGTCGCGACGGGCTGGCTCGACGGACCGGACGGATGGCTCGGCCGGGCGCTCGGCGAGCAGACGCTCGAGGCCCGATTCGATGCGTGGCCCTGTCCGCTTCGGCTGCCCTTCCCGCCGCTCCTGGCGATCGAGGCCGCCTCCTACGTTGACCCGGACGGCACCACGCAGCAGGTCCCGGTGACCAACGGCCTTCTCGACCTGGGCCCGCCGCCGCGGGTGCGAGGCCGGGATGGCGACGTGACGATCCGCTACCGCGCCGGCTACGCCGAGACCCAGGACGGCGCCAGCACCGTGCCGGCACCGATCCGGCACGCCATCCTCCTGATGGTCAGCCACTACTTCAACAACCGCGACGCCGTCACGGTCACGGCCGCCCAGCCGGCACAACTGCCGCTCGGCGTCGAGACCTTGCTGGCCCCCTTCCGCGTGTGGCGGGTCGGCTGATGGACAGCGGACGCCTCGAGCACCGCGCGAAGTTCATGCGCCAACCGCCGATTCTCGACAGCCAGGGTCAGGACACCGGCGACCGCGGGCCCTACGCTCCCGTCTTCACCCTCTGGGCCAACTTTCGGCCCCAGAGCGTCCGCGAGGCTGCGCAGGGCGGCGCGGCGCAGAACGTCGAGAGCGGCACCCTGACCGTCCGCACGACGACGCAAAGCCGCACGATCACGAACGGCGACCGGGTCACCGTCGAAGGCCGCGACTTCGCGATCGACGGCGTCGGCCTGCCGGACCGGCGCACCGGCCTGATCGCCCTCAACGTCTCCAGCAACCTCGGCGGCGAGTAGCATGGTGGACATCGGCGCGACCTTCGGTGGGCTCTCGCAGGGCTACGCCGCCCTGAACCTGACCGGGGCCGTCCGGGATTTCACGACCAGCCGCGGCGTGCTGTCCGGCCTGCGCCTGATCGACACCGTCGCGGACATCGTCGGGATCGAGCGCATCACCGGCCAAGTGGTGAAGTTCGGCGTGAAGCTGGCGCTGAAGGCGGACAACGCGAGCGAGCAGGCCGCAGCCAACATGGTCGAGCTGATGCGCGGCCGCGTGGCGGTCGACACCGGCCTGCTCCTGTCCGGCATCACCTACGCCCGCGAGGGCGGCATTTGGGCGGTCCGGGCCAGCGCCGACCGCGGCGGCTACGACTACGCCCTGGCGGTCGAGACCGGGCACCGGGCCGGCGGCACAGTCGCGGACGGCGACCTGTTCGCGGACACCACCGGCGCCGGCGGGCGCCAGGTGCGCGATGGTCCCACCGATGTCGAGGCGCAGCCCTTCTTCTACGGCTCGGCGCGCGAGGCACTGTCCGATTGGGCGGGCGAGCTCCGCCGCGCGAGCGAGGAGGGGTTATGACCCTGACGGTTGGCCGGGCTGTTCTCGGTGGGGATGGATCGGTGCTGCGCGGCGCTCCGATGCAAGTTTTCCGAGCGAGGCGTCCGATGGATGTCGCGGCAATCCGCGATGCGATGGTGCAAGCCCGGGCTGCGCTGGTTACGGCTGCCGACGACCAGCCCGACGACCTCGGCAAGCCGGAGCGTGCGCAGGTGCTGGCGCGCCGCGTAGAGGCTCTGACGGCGGCCCTCGCTGAACTGGATCGGGCGCTCGCATGACTGCCCTCTCTCCCATCATCCCATTCCGCGATGCGCTGCGGGCGCACCTGCGCGCCAGCGAGGCGTTCAAGGCGCTCGCCGGCAACCGCATCTTCGACGAGGTGCCGACCCAGAAGCCGGGCGGGCAGACGATCGTCACGCCCTACGCCTACATCGGCCCGATGCGCCATACGCGCCTCGAGATCGGTTGCGGCCGGGCCTGGACCGTGCAGGCGCGCCTCTTCGCCGTCTCGACCGCCAACGGCCGCGCCGAGGCGTGGTCGGTGGTCGACGCCATGACGGAGGCCCTGGACGGCCTTGAGGCGTTCGACCCAGCCCTCGCCGCGCCCTTCACCATGCAAAAGATGATCGAGGTCACTCAGGCCGGCGACGTCATCGACCCGCTGCAGGCGAAGAGTGTGTTCCTCGACCTCACCACCATCATCGCCCGGCCGGGTCCGGGATCGGAGGACTGATCATGGCCGAACCGCAGCTGCTTCCCGGCAACCGCTTCCGGGCCTACCGCAACGTGGGCGGCTCGCCCAAGTTCGTGTGCCTGGCGACCGCCACCACACTGACCCAGACGAACGCCTTTGAGGACGCCACGGTCGCGGATTGCGACGATCCGCTGGCCATCCCGGACCGGAAGAGCGTCAAGACCTCGAAGTCGTGGGGCGGGCGCTTCGCCGGCAGCATGGCGGCTGACCACCTCGCCGAGTTCCAGGCCGACAACGACAGCGAGGACCCGGTCCCCTACGAGTTCCGGATCGACCGGACCGCCCTCCAGGGCGGCGGCAAGTGGACGGGCAATATCTTTGTCGAGAATTTCGAGATCGCCAAGAACAACAACGGCATCGTCACGTTCACGGTGCAGTTCCGCGGCGACGGCCCGCTGACCTGGGTGCCGGCCACGTGAGCCAGACGGATACCTCGCGCACGATGGTCCGCAAGTTCTTTGCGGGCCGCGAGCGCAACTTCCAGCTCCGCCTCGGCGAGATCCACGAGCTCGAACGGAACTGCAGCGCCGGCATCGGCGAGGTCATGGCGCGGCTCGCCACGCACCGCTTCGGCGTCAACGACATCTGGGAGCCGGTGCGGCTCGGGTTGATCGGGGGCGGCGCTTCGGCACTCGAAGCCGACCTCACGGTGCAGACCTACCATCCGCCGCACTACCCGATCGCCGAGTTCCTATCCTTGGCGGTCGAGATCGTGCAGGGCGCGGTGAACGGCGTGCCGCCGGGAAAAGACGAGACGGAGGGGGCGAGCGCCCAAGCCCCGGGGACCTCTCCGTCTTCATCCGCACCGGAGCGGTCGCGGGGTTCACGCCGCAAGAGGTGAAGGGCATGACGATGGCCGAGTTCCACGCGGCCATTGATGGCTTCATTGCCGCGAACAGTCCGGCCGAGCAGGCGCCGACCGAGGACGAGTTCATGCGGGTGCTGGCGGAGGAGATGGCGGCGGGGCGGGCGTAATCAGCGAGCGCGCGAAGGGCGCTTGGGG
>NZ_LABX01000120.1 GCF_001043915.1 Methylobacterium aquaticum
ACGTGCTGCCATTCCGCATAAACTTGAAATATACTGATGTCACCCTTTCCGAACGGACTCTGAGCTCGATCTCGATATCCAAAGCCACCGCCGCAGAGCGGATCATTCTTAAAATCTGCCCGTTCGCCGCCGCGATCGACCCGCCTGTTTGCTCAAGACAGGTGCTACTGCCGTCAGGCCCGGTGTTGCAGGTTTCGACACAGTACAATGCGACAAGGGAGGAGAGCATGACCTCATCCAAGGCTGGTAGCGCCGCCGCACTGGGTCTCGCCGCCATGATGCTGGCCACCGGGGCCGCGAATGCGGGCGAAATCCACGTCCTGGTGTCGGGCGCCTTCACGGGCGCCTTCAAGACCATCGCTCCTCGCTTCGAGAAGGAGACGGGCCATACGCTCTCCTTGAGCTGGGGGCCGTCCTTCGGAACCACCAAGGATGCGCTGCCGGTCCGCATTGCGGCCGGCCAGCCGGCGGACGTGCTGCTGATCGTCTCCAGCTCCCTCGACAAGCTCGTCTCCGAGGGCCGCTTCACCCCAGCCTCGCGGACAGACGTGGTGCGCTCGCGCATCGGCGTCGGGGTCAAGGCGGGCGCGGCAAAGCCGCCGATCGGCACGGTAGTCGAATTGCGCGACACGCTCCTAGCGGCGCCCTCGATCGGCTACTCGGAGGGCGCGAGCGGCGTCTTCGTCTCGACGGAGCTGGTGAAGCGTCTCGGGATCGCCGATCGGGTCGCGAGCAAGATGCACAAGGTCACCGGCGAGCTGGTCGGCGAGGCGATCGCCCGTGGCGAGGTGGCCCTCGGCATCCAGCAGGTGAGCGAGCTGCGCACCGTCGCCGGGGTCGACCTGGTCGGGCCGGTGCCGGACGAGGTCCAGAACGTCAGCACCATGACGGCGGCGATCTCCGCGGGCGCGAAGGACCAGCAGGCGGCCCGGGCCTTCGTCACTTCCTGGCCACGCCCGAGGCCTGCGAGGCCCTGGAGCGGAGCGGCCTCGACCCCGTGTCGGCTCCGACGTCTGCGTCGACGCGCTGACGACCGATCCGGCCGGTTCCGGGCGCTCCGCGACGCCGCATGGGCGCGGAGCCGGCCATCCAGCACGAGGAAGCACGATCATGAATTCCGTCATCGCGGTCGCGATCACCGGCTCGGTGCCGCGCAAGAAGGATAACCCGGCGGTACCCACCACCGTCGACGAGCAGATCGAATCCACCCACCAGGCCTTTGAGGCCGGCGCCACCCTCGTCCACATCCACGTCCGCAACGACGACGAGTCGCCCTCCTCCGATCCGGACAGGTTCGCGGCGGTGCAGGAGGGCGTGCGCAAGCACTGCCCCGGCATGATCGTGCAGTTCTCGACCGGCGGGCGCGGCCGCGACCCGAGCGCGCGCGGGCTCTCGCTGGTCCACAAGCCCGACATGGCCTCGCTCTCAACCGGCTCGGTCAACTTCCCGAGCATCGTCTACGAGAACCACGCGACGCTCGTGAACGACCTCGCCGGCTCGATGCGCACCCACGGCATCCGGCCCGAGATCGAGATCTTCGACCTCTCGCACATCCACGGCGCCAAGCGGCTGATCGAGGAGGGGCTGATGGACGCCCATCCCCACGTGCAGTTCGTGATGGGCGTGAAGAACGCGATGCCGGCCGACGAGCACCTGCTCGACATCCTGCTCGCCGAGACCAAGCGGGTCATCCCGGGCGCGACCTGGACCGCCGCCGGCATCGGCCGCGAGCAGGCCCGCGTGATGGGCTGGGCGCTCGCCCGCGGGGCCGACGCGGTGCGTACCGGGCTGGAAGACAACATTCGGGTGACCAAGGACCGGCTGGCGGTGAGCAATGCCGAGCTGGTGTCGCTCGCCGCCGAGATGGTGACGCGGGACAACCGCAAGGTCGCGACGCCGACCGAGGCGCGCGCCCTCCTGCGCCTGCCCGCGGCCTGACCGGGGGCCGCCCATGCATCATTCCAGGACCGACCCTTCCGACGCGGACCGCTCCAAGACGGACCGGACCGCAACCACCCGACGGACCGCCCTGATCGGTTCCGTCCTGGCCGTGCTGGCCCCGAGATCGAGCCGCGCCGCCGAACAGGCGGCCGAACAGAAAGACCGGACCCTCATGTCGAGCACCGCGACCGCCACGAAGCACACAGTCTCGCAGCAGCCGGAGGGGCCGCCGCCGGTCGCCCAGCTCCGCAAGCCGGCACTCGCCCTGCCGGCCGGCGCCTGCGATTCCCACTGCCACATCTACGGCCCGTTCGACCGCTTCCCGCTGCCGGCCGACCGCAGCTTTACGCCGAACGAGGCGCCGGAGACGGCGCTTCGCCGGATGCACGAGGCGGTTGGTATCGCCCGCGCGGTGATCGTGCAGAGCCAGGGCCACGGCTTCGACCACCGGCCCCTGCTCGACGCCCTAGCAAGCGGACAAGGCCGCTATCGCGGCGTCGCACTCGTGCGCCCCGACACCCCGCCCGAGGAGATTGCGCACTTTGCCAAGGCCGGCATCTGCGGCTCGCGCTTCAACTTCATGGCCCATCTCACGGGCCGGCTCTCGCCGGACGCCATCAACGCGGCGATCCGTCTGATTCAGCCCCACGGCTGGCACACCGAGATCCATGTCGGCGGCCGGCAGCTCGTGGAGGAGGAGACCTTCATCCGCACCATCGAGACGCCGGTGGTGATCGACCATATGGCCCGCCTCGACATAGCCGAGGGGCCGGACGGTCCGGTCGCGGGTGCCCTGAAGCGGCTCCTCGATACAGGGAGGGTGTGGGTCAAGCTGAGCGGCCCCGAGCGCCTCTCGAAGACAGGCATGCCTTTCTCCGACGTCGTGCCGCTCGCCTCCGGCCTCGCCCGCCACGCGCCCGAGCGGGTGCTGTGGGGCAGCGACTGGCCGCACGTCAACCTGCACGGGCCGATGCCCGACGACGGCGACCTCGTCGACTTCATCGGAGCGATCGTGCCCGACGAGGCGAACCGTCGGCTCCTGCTCGTCGACAACCCGAACCGCTTCTTCGGGTTCGCCTGAGGCCGGAGGATCCGATGACGACCGCCACCGCCACGCTCGCGACCGTCCCGGCCGCGACCACCGCCGAGGCGCTGCTCGCCAGCGCGACGCGCAAGACCCTCGTCCGGCTGATCCCGATCCTCGCGATCGCCTACTTCTTCAACTACATCGACCGAACCAACGTCGGCTTCGCAGCTCTGACCATGAACCGCGATCTCGGGCTGACCAACGCCCAGTTCGGGGCGGCGGCCGGTCTGTTCTTCGTCGGCTACTGCCTGCTCGAAGTGCCGAGCAACCTGATCCTCTACCGGGTCGGCGCGCGACGGTGGCTGGCCCGGATCATGATCTCCTGGGGCCTTCTGTCGGCGGCAACCGCCCTGGTGACGGGGCCGACGAGCTTCTACGTGTTGCGCATCCTCACCGGCGCGGCCGAGGCGGGCTTCTTCCCGGGCGTGCTGTTCTACCTCTCGACCTGGTTCCCGGCCCAGAGCCGCGTCCGGGTCTTGTCGTGGTTCCTGGTGGCGATCCCGCTCTCCTCGGTGGTCGGCGGCCCGCTCTCGGTCGGCCTCCTACAGCTCGACGGCCTCCTCGGCTGGAAGGGCTGGCAATGGCTGTTCGTGGTCGAGGGCCTGCCGGCCTGCATCATGGGCGTTCTCACCCTGATGTTCCTGCGCGACACGCCAAAGGAGGCGACCTGGCTGACGACGGAAGAGCGCGGCGCCCTTATCGAGGCGCTGGAGCGCGAGAGCACGAGCCGGCCGCGCAAGGACTTCCTGGCGGCCTTGCGGGACGGCAAGGTGTGGCTCCTCACCGGCATCCTGTTCAGCTACTGGCTCGGCATCAATGGCATCGCGATCTGGCTGCCCCTGATCCTGAAAGGTCACGGCCTTTCGACGGTGGCGATCGGCTGGCTCTCGGCCGTGCCATACCTCGTCGCCTCGGTGGCGATGATTGTCTGGGCTCGTTACATGGACCGGACCGGCCGGCACCTCGCCAATCTCGCGGCGACCTGCCTCGTTGCCTCAGCCGGCTTCGTGATCTCGGTGATGTTCGGCTCCCTGATCCCGGCGATGATCGGCATCACTTTCGCGGTGATCGGCTTGAGCTCGGCGCGGCCGGCCTTCTACAGCCTGCCCTCACGCTACCTCGCTGGCGCGGCGGCGGCGGGCGGCATTGCCTTCATCAACGCGGTTGGCAGCTTGAGCGGCTACGTGGCGCCCTGGATCATGGGGGTGCTCAAGGGCGCCACCGGCTCGTTCAATGCCGGCCTCCTCGGGCTCGCGGCGATGCTGGTAGTGTCCGCCTCGCTGACGGGCGTCCTCAGTCTCGTCACCCGGGAGCGATGACGAGAGGCCAGACCCAGCTCAGCGAGAACGACGATGCCGATGATTCTCCACTGGTCGCCACGATCTCCTTACGCCCGCAAGGTCATGATCTCGGCCCATGAGCTCGGCCTCGTCGACCGGATCGAGTTTCGCAATACCCTCGTGGCGATCGGCCGGCCGAACCGGGACTTGATGGCGGACAATCCCCTGAGCAAGATCCCGACACTCGTTCTCGAGGACGGCACCGTCCTCGTCGACTCTGGCGTGATCGTCGAATACCTGAATGCTTTGGTCGGAGGCGGCCTCGTTCCTGCCGCCGGGGCGGGACGCTGGACGATCCTGAGCCGGCAGGCCCTGGCCAACGGCCTCATCGACGTCCTGAACCTGTGGCGCAACGAGCGATCTAAGCCGCCTCAGCAGCAATCGGCGGAGTGGCTCTCGGCCTTCGCCGAGAAGACGGCAGCGACGGTCGACCGCTTCGAGCGGAGTGCCGGAGCACTCGGTGCTGGGGAGTTCGGCATCGATCACATCGCCCTGGGCTGTGCGCTCGCCTACGCCGATTTCCGCTTCTCCGACCTCAACTGGCGCGAGCGGCGCCCGGCCTTGACGGCCTGGTACGATGCATTCTCGGAGCGTCCCTCGGCCAGGGCGACCCGGCCGTTCGAGTGAACAGTACTTACGTTAGGACATTTTCGTGGCAGGTCGGCGCCGCCGTTCTTGCTGCCGTCGCGCGACCGGCCTGCGCGGCCCAATCGGCTTCGCGGCCGGGGGCGATGGGAGCGCCGCGTGGTACCCGGTGAGTCGCCGCGGGCTATTTTGCGGCCGGGGCCGGCCTCGGGCTCCCTGCTGCTCCTCGCCATCGTGCCGGTGATCCGGCCGATGAAGGCGCTCTTCATCGCCAGCTACTACGTCAACAAGGCCGAGGAGAGCCGCTTCGCAGCGCCCCCGGCGTCTGAGGGCCGCGCCCATCCGGTCAAAGGAGTTCCCCTCACAGGATACGCAGGCATCAGCCGCCTGCATCGTCGGCTCGCTCTTCGAGGGGCTGGTCGGACCCCTGGCCTCCGACACGCTGTCCACCGATGAGGACCGTCAGAACCAGGCCAAGTCCATCGTTGGCTTCTGCCTGCGTGGGGTCGGGAGCAAGCACATCGTCGCGTAACTCCCATCGTCCATGCACGACAAGCTTGGGCCCGCCGCGCAACCCGGCAGAGTTCGTGGCTCAGCGGGATGGACCGTCCCGCGCCGGCGAGACATCCAACGCTGCATAGTGCGGGAGCTCAGGTAACCGAACTACTTGGCGGCATCCAAGACCGCCTTCTTGATCTCCTTCGTCCAATCCGCCTCGCCGGACGCCCGTCCGAGCATGTTCGCCCCCACCATCGCCGCGAACAGCAACCGCGCCCGATCCTCGTCCATGGTCTTGCAGGCCTTAGTCAGGAAGGTCTCGTAGAGCGCGCCGGCGCCGTCGGCATAGGCCGAACGCAACGCGCCTCCCTCGTGGCTCCGCGCCGCGTCCTCGCCATGGCCCTGCATCGGGCAACGATGCTCAGGTGGCTGGACCGACAGGTAGTAGTCCACGATGGCCGGGATCGATGACCCATCGTTCCCGGCGCCGTCGCCGGCCGGCCGCGCCCAGGCAGCCTCCACGGCCGCGAAGCCGGCATTCCAAGCCTCGCAGGCCAACGCCTCCTTGGTGGCGAAATGCTTGTAGAACCCGCCCTGGGTCATCCCCGCGGCCTTCATCACGTCCGCGATGCCCACGGCATCGTAGCCGCGGCTGCGGAACAGCTCGCTCGCCGCCGCGACGATCCGCTGCCGGTTCGAAGCCACCTGTTCCTTGCTCGAACGAGCCACTGTCGATCCCCGAAATGGAGGTTGACCGAACTCTAATCGTTGAATAGAGGTCGGTCAACCGCTATTTGCTGCACGATGCAAGCCACGGTGACGTTGGACCCGACCCATGGGCTATGATCCGTCGACGACCGCCATCCTGCTGGTGGACCCGTATAACGATTTCCTGAGCGAGGAGGGCAAGGTGTGGCCCCTGGCCAAGCAGGTGGCCGAAGAGGTCCACCTGCTGGATAACCTTCGCAGCGTCGTCGCGTCGGCCCGGACAGGCGGGTTCAGGATCTTCTTCGTTCCCCATCACCGCGCCGAGCCGGGCGACATCGCCGATTGGCTGCATCCCACGCCGTATCAGAAGCTGATCTCGGAGCACCAGAGCTTCGCCAAGGGAAGCTGGGGCGGCACGTTCCACGACGATTTCCAGCCACAGCAGGGCGATGTCGTGGTCCACGAGCACTGGCAGTCCAGTGGCTTTGCGAACACCGATCTGGACCAACAGCTGAAGCAGCACGGCATCCGCAGCATCGTGCTGATCGGCATGGTCGCGAACACCTGCATCGAGGCGACGGGCCGGTACGGCAGCGAGCTCGGCTATCACGTCACGCTGGTGAAGGATGCCACCGCTGCGCTCAGTCACGAGGCCATGCACGCGGCGCACGACATCAACGGGCCTACCTACGCTCACGCGATCCTCACGACGGATCAATTGATCGCTCAGCTTCGAGGGCAGAACTGATGAACGCCGAGACCACCGCGCTGGTCCTGGTGGACCCCTACAACGACTTCCTGGCCCGCCGGGGCCAGGCTTGGATGATGACCAGGGACGTGGTCCTCTCGAACGGGATGATCGACAAGGCACGGTCCATCCTTGAGGCCGCGCGTCGGCGCGGGATGACCGTCGCGTACGCCCCGCACCATCGCTGGCGTCCGAACGGCCTCAAGGGACGCAAGTACCTGCATCCGACCCAGTTCATGCAGGAGAAGTCCCACATCTTCGCGGAAGGCAAGTTCGGGGGCAGGTTCATCGCCGAGCTCGCCCCGGCGGACGGCGACGTCATGTCGAGCGAACATCTCTGTTCGAGCGGCTTCGAGGGCACCGACCTTCATGCCCAGTTGCTGGGCCGCGGGATCACCCACCTCGTCATCATCGGCATGATCACCAATTCCTGCATCGAGGCGACCGCCCGCAGCGCCGTGGACCTCGGCTACCACGTCACCCTGGTGACCGATGCCGTCGCCGCTTTCTCACCCAACGAGCATGACCTCGCGATCCGCGAGACCCATCCCCGCATCGGGCACGTGGTGACCGATACGTCGAGCCTGCTCGAAACCCTAAGGTCCTGACGGATGCGCAATAGCTTACTGAACGCCGCCACCGGCTGGTACGTCCGGCGGGGCCTACGCACCTACCACCGCTACCCGGCAGACAAGACGGCCGTCTTCCTCGTCGACGTGCAACGCGCGTTCGTCGGATCGGGGCAACCTCTCTCCGGGTCGTTGGCCGAACTCGCGCGGTGGGCGCGGTCGAGGGGGTTCCTGGTGGTCCATGCGCCGATTGCGGTGGATGCCGGCGCAGCCTTCAAGACGCCCGCGCATCGCCAGATCGAACGCGCCCTCTCAACGCAAGCCGATGCGCCCGAGCTCGCGTCCGCCCTCGGGCCGTCGCCAGACGATGTCGTGTTGCCGGCGCGCAAGACCCTGAGCGTATTCGGTCTGCCGGAGGTCGACGCCCTGATCGAGGCACGCGGGCTGGAACATCTCATCCTGGCCGGGCCCCTGGCGGACCTGACGGTCGATTCCTCCCTGCGCGACGCCGCGCAACGCGACCTTCACACCACGGTGGTGAGCGACTGCCTCGCGGCATCGACGCCCGCGGCCCTGGAACTGGAAGTCCGCCATACGATGCCGCGCTACGCCCATCTGGTCACCGAACTTGATGACCTGAAGCGACGGATCGGCGGATGACCGATCCGAGGATGGCGTGCTTCGAGGGCGACGCCTTCGGCTCACCCGACCTCTTCAAGCTGGTCGAACGGCCAGTCCCGGTACCGGCGCCCCATCAGGTCCGCATCCGCATCGAGGCGACCGCACTCGGCTTCGTGGACGGGCTGATCGTCCAGGGGCGCTATCAGATCAAGCCTCCGCTTCCTTACGTCCCCGGCGGCGAGATCGCCGGGGTGGTGGACGCCGTCGGCTCCGCGGTCCGTCACCTCGGCGTCGGCGACCGCGTCGTGACCTGGCAACTCGGAGGCGGCCTCTCCGGGTACGCCGCCGTGGCCGCCGACGAAGCCGAGGCGGTCCCGGCGGACCTACCCCTGGCGAGCGCCGCCGCGATGCTGGTCGACTACCAGACCGCGCACTACGCCCTGTTCGAGCGCGGGCGCATCCTGCCCGGGGAGACGGTCCTGATTTCGGGTGCCGCGGGCGGGGTCGGCTCGGCGGCGATACAGCTTGCCGCGCGGGCGGGAGCCCACGTCGTGGCCCTCGCCTCGACCCCGGAGAAGCGTGGGTTCGCCCTCGCCCTGGAGGCGTAGACCACCATTGATCCGGGCAGCGAAGATATCCGTGCGGTGATCAGGGCCGCCGCGCTGCGCGGGGTGGTCGATGTCGTCGTCGATCCAGTCGGGGGGCGCGAACTTCGAGAGCCTGTTCCGATCCCTCGCCAAGGATGGGCGTCACCTCGTGGTCGGTTTTGCCGGCGGCGCCATCCCCGCCCTTCCGGCGAACCTCCCCCTATTGAAGAGCGCGGCGCTCGTAGGCGTCGAGATCAGGCACTTCCTGGCATCGAGGCCGCGGGAGGCCCAAGTCGTCCGGACGGCCCTATTCGCCGACGTCGCCAACGGTTCTCTGGCACCGCCGCGGGTCGCCCCGTTCCGCCTCGCCGAGGCGAAGGACGCACTGGAGGCTCTGGCGCGGCGTGACAGGATCGGCAAGGTCGTGGTCTCTTCGTGAGTATCGCCGGCCCCTTGGCCAGTCGGGAGGGGATGTCGGGGCGGCCGTACGATGGCTCTCGCCTGACCGGGCCGCGAAGTCATTAATCGCCGTCGTGTGCCGTGATGCCTTGAGGCACCCGCGGCAGGGCAGCCGGCCGACGCGTCGAACCAACGGTCGGCGACGAGGAAACGGGGGCGAACGCGTTGAAAATCCTTCGAGGGCATCATCGCCGCGCCTGACGCGACCAGCCCTGCCATCGTGCGCAGGTCATCCGGTTGGCGCGGGTCGGACGCAATGCGCTCGGCGTCCACCTGTAGCCGCCGGTTGCAAGCTTTCGCCGCTAGAGCGTTTTCCGTTCAT
>NZ_LABX01000121.1 GCF_001043915.1 Methylobacterium aquaticum
GCCAGGGTCGAGAGCGCGAAGCAAGACGTGCCAGGTGTGCGAGATCTGGCCGGAAGAGCTGATCGCCCGGGTTCCGCCTCTGCCGCCGAGACGATCGAGGACCAGCGGGAGCGCGCCCAGCAGGAATTCAAGCGGATCTGGATCCTCAGCACATGGGCGCATTAGAGCATGTTTCGACGATGTGGGCACCGGTTCATCGCAGAGATTGCGGCACACCAGAGATCGAGAGCCGCACCCTGATCGCGACGTGATCGGGGGCTGCTCCAACGCCCTGTCCTCCCGGGAGGCAGGGCCTCGTCGGGTCGGGATCCGCGGATCGGCTCAGCGCGGTCGTCCCGGTCGCGCCCTGAGGGCCGGCAGCGCGTCGTGGTGCAGCAGCAGCACGTCGGTCGCCGCCGCCAGCTTGCGGGCCGCCGGCGTGAACCCGGCATTCGAGACCACGGCGGCGCAATCGGCGCTCCAGTAGCTGCGGGCCGCCACCACCTCCTGCACCGCGCCGTTGCCGACCGGCTTCGCATAGCGCTTGCACTGGACCACCAGCCGCACCCCGTCCCGCTCCGCCACCACGTCGGCGCCCTGGTCCCCCGCCGCCTTCGTGGTGCGCGCGTCCCAGCCGGCCCGTTCGAGCAGGGCGGCACAGTAGCGCTCATAGGCCAGCCCGTCCTCCGGCAAGTCCTCGGCCTCGTCCGGAGATGCGGCGCTCAAGGATGCGGCCTCGACGATGGCCAGGATCTCCTCCCAGCGCGCCTCGATCAGGTCGCCATAGCCCTCGGCCTCCAGCCGCGGCAGCACCGTGCGCTCGGCGAAGTAGCTGCGCTCGCGCAGCCAGCCATCGAGGATCTCGTTGCCGTAGGGGTCGATGTAGCTCTCCTGCCGGCGGCGCAGGGCCAGGGTCTCGCGGTGCCGGCGGGCGATCGCCCGCACCCGCCGGCGGAACCGGCCGCCGCGCCCGAGCCGGTGCACGACCAGAGCCAGCGCCACCACGCCCGCGACGGCGAGAGCCCGGGGTCCGAGCCACAGGCTCGCCACACCCCCGGCCACGATCGGCCAGAACAGGCGGTCGGCGAGGCTGGGGGAGCGGCGCATCGGCAGGACACTCTGGCGAGACATCGGGCACGATGTCGGGCAGGACGATCGCACCGTGCCGCGCGGCGCGGCCGGAGCGGTCCCGACTCTCAGCAGGCGCGGGTTGTCCCCAGCCTAAGACACAGGCTGTCCCGGACTTCATCCACAGCAGAACGCATCGTGTTCCGCGGCGCCGGAATGCGCCCCGACGGGTGCGGCCTCACGCGAGCGTGTCGCGGCAAGGTCTTCGTGGCGCTTGCCTTCGGGGGGGCGGGCAGCCGATCCTGGCATTTCCGCCGGAGCCTCGCACAGGCCGGTGCAGCGGAGATCCCGGATGAGATCACGCATCGTCGCGCTTTTCGCCTGCCTGCTGGTCGCTGGCGCGGCCGGTCCCCCCGTCCGGGCGGGCGGTGACCCCGTCGAGGTCGACGTCGCCCTGGTGCTCGCCGTGGACGTCTCCCTGTCGATGACTGGCGATGAGCAGGCGGTACAGCGGGAGGGCTATGTCGAGGCGTTCCGCAATCCGGCCGTCCACCACGCGATCCGCCAGGGCATGGTCGGGCGCATCGCCGTCACCTATGTCGAGTGGGCGGGCGTCGGCAACCAGCGGGTCGTGGTGCCCTGGACGCTGATCGCCGGGCCCGAGGAGGCGACCGGCTTCGCCGACCGGCTCGGCCAGAGCCCACCCCGGCGCTCGACCTGGACCTCGATCGCCAGTGCCATCGACTTCTCGGCCGGCCTTCTCGCCGGGAGCGGCTTCGAGGCGACGCGGCGGGTGATCGACGTCTCGGGTGACGGCCCGAACAACCAGGGCCGCTCCGTCACCAAGGCGCGGGACGATGCCGTTCGCCAGGGGATCGTCATCAACGGCCTGCCCCTGATGATCCGCGAGCCGAGCGGGCCCTGGGACATCAAGGACCTCGATCTCTATTATCGCGACTGCGTCATCGGTGGCAGCGGCAGCTTCATGGTGCCGGTCCGCGAGCGCGACCAGTTCGCTGCCGCGATCCGCACCAAGATCATCCGCGAGGTGGCGGCCCAAGACGGGAGCCCACCAGAGGGGACTCACCACGAAAGCGGCCCCGGTGAGACGGGTCCGCTCGTGCTGAAGGCCCAGGGCGAGCCGCGGGCCAACTGTCTCGTCGGCGAGCGCCCCAATCTCGACTGGGATTAGCAGGTCTGGCCGATACAACCATGACCTGTCGCGACGGGCGCCGTTCCGTCCGGGGCCGGTCAGTCCTCGGCCTCGCCACCGCGCCGGGACCGGCGCCGCTGCTGCCCCAGACCCATCGTCTTCGCCAGTTCCGACCGCGCCGCCGCATAGTTCGGCGCCACCATCGGATAATCGGGCGACAGGTTCCAACGGGCCCGATACTCCTCGGGGGACAGGCCGTAGCGGGTGCGCAGGTGGCGCTTCAGCGACTTGAACTTCTTGCCGTCCTCGAGGCACACCAGATAGTCCGGCATGATCGACTTCCTGATCGGAACTGCCGGGGTGAGGGGCTCGGCCTGCACGGTCGCCGCATGGCGGCCAAGGCCGCCCAGAGCGGTATGGACCGAAGCAATCAGGCTCGGCAGATCGGCGACCGGGACCGAATTGTTGCTCACGAAAGCCGCCACGATATCCGCGGCGAGCCCGATATGGTTCGTCGACGCCTCACTCTCACTCATCATGTTGGCCCTCTGCTCAAGGTAGATCCAAAAGACACTGAGACATGCCCGCCATAGCACCCGGATGCCGCAGGGCAGGTCTGTCTTTGCATATAGGTGCAACTATGATGGCACCGGCGCAATCGCAAGAGGAAAAAGAAGCGCCGATCGCTTTCGGTCAAGCCTCCGGAGAAATTCTTGTTGAGGCCGGTTGCAGGGTAGAGTTGTGCTGAGTTCACCGTATGCGCCGGACGCTCCAACTCGACGGAGGGCGGAGCGGCTGAGCCGTCCTCTTTGACTCATGTCTCACACGACAGCTCAGATTCTTTCGAGCGAAAGAAAGAACACATGTCGATCATGGATGCTGCTCGGCAGCACGAGGCGCTGCGGCCGCAGCAACCGTGAGATGCTGGACGCTCCCATGATGGTGATCGAAGCGTCAACTCCATCGCAATTCCATCACGCGCGAACCGATCGACCATGAAACGCCAATTCCGACCCGATCGGACCGCGTTCACCTGCCCGCAGCCCAGGTTCGGATCAACAAATGTTAGTTTTGGCGGTGCCGGAACCATCGGGCGCGGGCGCGTGACATGCCGAACCGCGCCGACGGTTGCGTCAGGATCGGGGATGATATGCGCCGGGAGGGTATGCGGAACAGAAGAGGCCGCCGTTCTGCCCGTCGCCGAGACCGGTTGCGTCGCTCGCCGCCTCGCCGTCCGCGTGCTCAGGCGGCCGTGCGGACCGTTCGCGGGATCTGCTCCAGGGCGGCGACGGCCAGGACCTGGTCGCGCCCGCGCACGGCGTGCTCCCCCAGGGGGCGGGCCCGGACGCCGGCGGGCAGGCGCGGCAGCTTGGCGAGAAGGTCGTCGGAGATCAGCACCGGCGCGTCCAGGGTCCGGCACAGGGCTTCGAGCCGGGCGGTGACGTTCACCGCATCGCCGAAATACGCGATCTTGTGCCGGTCCACCCCGACCTCGGCGGTGACCACCGGTCCGCCATGCAGGGCGGCGCGGATGCGCGGCACGGCCCCGAAGCGCTCCTGCCAGGCCGCCGCATCCCGCGTCAGGGTTTCCTGGATCGCCAGCACGCAGGCGACGCAGCGCGCGTCCTGAAGTCCGCGGGCCATCGGCCAGGTGATCATCGCCATGTCGCCGATGAAGTCGTCGGTCGAGCCCTGGCAGCGGCGGACCGGCTCGGCGAGCGTCGCGAAGACCGCGCCGAGGAACGCCTGGGTCTTCAGGGCGCCGTGCATCTCCGCATAGGCGGTGGAGCCGACGACGTCGACGAACAGGAAGATGCGCTCCTCCTCCACCGGCCGGTGGTAGCGCCCGACCAGCAGGTTGACGAAAACCTCGGCACCGATCAGGTCGCGCATCCGCACCACGAAGACGAGGAGCGCCGAGACCGCGAGGGCGTAGACCAGCACCCGCAGCGACGGGATCACCGCCTCGGCGAACGGCTCCGTGGTCAGCCCCGTGCTCCAGACGACCACGCCGCCGGTGGCGTGGCCGAGCGTGATCATGCCCACATAGGCGAGTTCGGCGATCGGCACGTAGAGGAAGGTCGGCAGGCGGCGCAGGCGCGCCTGGAGCTGAGGCAGCACGGTGCCGCGCTCCATCAGCAGCGCACAGGCGCCGATGAAGACGCCGTGGATCGCCGCGACCAGCGGGATGCCGTTCTGGAACAGGGCGTCGTAGAGCAGGCCCGCCCCGGCGCTGAGCAGCAGGATGCCGATCCAGAACCAGGCGTGCTGCGGGATCGGCAGCCCGGCCGTCCGCCAGGCTTGCGCCAGGCGTGCCGGAAGGCCGGCTTGCGCCGCCTCTCCCGATGAGCTGCGGTCGACGGGGCCGGCTGCGGGCACGGTGTGGGTCTCCTGGCGCGGCCCGGAGGTCCGGCCCGCGGCGCTGCGGCAATTCACCCGCGATTCACGCCGTTTTGAGGGCATCGGCAAGGCCGAAACGCCCAAGGTTAGTCCCATCGCCCGGCTCGCCGCCCGGCCTGCCATGAGGCGTGAGGGAAACGCAGTACAGGCGGCTTGACTATGGCGCTTGCATCACGATTCGACCCTCAAGCGTGAAGGCCGGCCTATCCGTTCGCCGCGTCACCCTCGCGGCCCATGGTGCCTCGCCACGGTTCCGGCCCTGGCCGAGGACGTGACGGTGATCCGCTCTGACTCCGCCCCGGTGGAGCGCAGCACAGTGATCGAGAAGCGCTCGGCCGGGTCGACCGGCGCCTGCGAGACCAAGACCGTCAAGAACACCAACGAGGTCGGCGACAGCAAGACCGTGCGCAGCGAGCGCTGCGACTGATCCGGCGAGGCGGGGCGGCCTGCGACGGGCTGAGCGCATCGCGTCGATCTCCGGCAGGACCGAGATCGATGAGGCCGTCGCCCCATCGCCAGGTCCGTCTCCACGTCTCGACGCCAAGCCCGGACCTATGGGACCTTGGGCCGGACTCTGCACCTTGGCGACAATTCGAGACCGGATCCAACGCCCGTTGTCGACGACCGAAGGCCGATGCCGGCGGGGGAGATCCTCCCCGCCGGATGTCCTGCCCCTCAGAGCGGCAGGGTCGTCGCGCCCATCAGCGCCTCGTCGATGGCGCGGGCCGCCTGACGGCCCTCGCGGATCGCCCAGACCACCAGGGACTGGCCGCGGCGCATGTCGCCCGCCACCCAGACCTTGTCGGTCGAGGTGCGGTACTGGCTGTCGTCGGCCAGCACGTTGCCGCGCTTGTCGCGGGCGACGCCGGACTCGTCCAGCAGACCTTTGGCCACCGGGCCGGCGAAGCCGATCGCCATGAACACGAGATCGGCCGGCAGCAGGAACTCCGAGCCGGGGATGGGCTTTCTCGCCGCGTCGACCCGGGCGCAGACCACGCCCTTCACCTTGCCCTTCTTGCCCTCGATGCGCAGGGTCGCGGCCTGGAACTCGCGCTCGGCGCCCTCCGCCTGGCTCGACGAGGTCCGCATCTTGGTCGCCCAGTAGGGCCACACGGTCAGCTTGTCCTCGCGCTCTGGCGGGCGCGGGCGGATGTCGAGCTGGGTGACCGAAAGGGCGCCCTGGCGGAAGGCGGTGCCGACGCAGTCCGACGCCGTGTCGCCGCCGCCGATCACCACCACGTTCTTGCCGGCGGCGAGGATCGGGGCCTCGCCGGTCTCGGCCTCCTGGCCGACGCGGCGGTTCGACTGCACCAGGTAGGGCATGGCGAAGTGGACGCCGTCGAGCTCTTGGCCCGGCAGGCCGGGATCGCGCGGGGCCTCGGCGCCCCCGGCGAACAGCACGGCGTCGAACTCGTTGTGCAGGCTGGCGAAGGAGCGGGTGACGCCGACATTGACGCCGTAATGGAACTGCACGCCCTCGGCCTCCATCTGCCGCACCCGGCGGTCGATATGGCGCTTCTCCATCTTGAAGTCGGGGATGCCGTAGCGGAGGAGGCCGCCGGCCTTCGGCTCGCGCTCGAAGACGTGGACGTCATGGCCGACCCGGGCGAGCTGCTGGGCCGCCGCGAGACCCGCGGGGCCCGAGCCGATGACCGCGACCGTCTTGCCGGTCTTCGTCTCGGCCGGCTCGGGCACCACCCAGCCCATGCTCCATGCCTTGTCGGCGATCGCCTGCTCGATGGTCTTGATCGCCACCGGCTGGTTCTCGAGGTTGAGGGTGCACGCCTCCTCGCACGGCGCCGGGCAGATGCGGCCGGTGAATTCAGGGAAATTGTTGGTGGAGTGCAGGTTGCGTGCCGCCTCCTCCCAGTCCGCGTTGTAGACGAGGTCGTTCCAGTCCGGGATCTGGTTGTGGACCGGGCAGCCGGTCGGGCCGTGGCAGAACGGGATGCCGCAATCCATGCAGCGCGCTGCCTGCTTCTTCAGGTCGTGCTCGTCGAGCGGCAGGGTGAATTCGAGGAAGTGGCGCACGCGGTCGGCCGCGAGCTGATACTTCTGCTCCTGCCGGTCGAATTCGAGGAAGCCTGTGACCTTGCCCATCGGTGAAGTGCTCAGTTCGTGAAGTGATCGGGCCGGCGGCGGGTCTTAAGCGACCCCGGCGACGGTGGCGGATGTGGGGAGCGCCTCCCCGCAACGGGTGAGCCAGGCCCGGATGGCGGGCCGGGCCGCGAGATCGAATCCGCCCTCGTCGGCGAATTGCGTATAGGCGAACAAGGTGACATCCGCGATGCTGACCGCCTCGCCGACGAACCAGTCGGCGGTGGTCAAGTGTCGCTCCATGAGGTCGAGGGCGGCCTCGCCCCCCGCCACCTTCTTCGGGTCGCGAGTCTCGGCCGGCTCGCCCTTGTAGCGCATGTGGAAGCGGCAGACCGCGATGGTCGGCTCGTGGCTGTACTGCTCCCAGAACAGCCACTCGTCGATCTTGGCCTGCGCCCAGGGGTCGTCCGGCAGCAGGGCGGAGCCGCGGGCGAGGTACCGGATGATCGCGTTCGACTGGGCGAGGCAGCGCCCGTCCGGGAACGCGACCCCCGGCACCTGGCCGGCGGGGAAGCGGGCGAGGTAGTCGGCGGTGCGTGTCTCGCCCCGCATAATGTCGATCGGAATCCACTCATAGGCGAGCCCGAGGTGATCGGCGACGTACCGCACCTTCAGGCAGTTGCCCGACATCAGGTCGCCGTAGATCTTCACCGCGATCTCTCCTTGTATCCCCGATCGTGTCCCGAGGCTCTCCCCCATCCTCCCCCCTCTGCGGGGGAAGGCGGACCCTGCGTCGGCAGGGGCCGGGAGAGGGGACCGCGACGCCGATCCAGCTTGCGCCCGTCAAAACGGTCCAGTCTTACCCAGAAGCGTCGCCCTCTCCCGCCCCCGTCGTGGGGCACCCTCCCCCGCAAGGGGGGAGGGTTCAGCCGCGCGGACTTCCGAACCGACGGATTACTCCGCCGCCACCGGCATCCGGGCCCGCTCCATCTCGCGCAGGGCCCGCCGGTACTCGACCGGCATCACCTTCACGAACTTGGTGCGGTAGGTCTGCCAGTTGTCGATGATCGCCTTGGCGCGCACCGAGCCGGTATACTTCAGGTGGTTGTTGATGAGCCCGACCAGGCGCTCCTCGTCGTGGCCGGACATGTTGGCCATGATGTCGATGCGCCCCTTGGTCTCCAGATCGCCGTCCTGGTGGAAGCGACGCATGAACTCGTCCTCTTCCTCGACCGGTTCCAGATCGACCATCGACAGGTTGCAGCGCTTGGCGAACGACCCGTCCTCGTCGAGCACGTAGGCGATGCCGCCCGACATGCCGGCCGCGAAGTTGCGCCCGGTCTCGCCGATCGACACGACGACGCCGCCGGTCATGTACTCGCAGCCATGGTCGCCCATGCCCTCGACCACCGCGATGGCGCCCGAGTTGCGGACCGCGAAGCGCTCGCCGGCCGCACCCCGGATATAGGCTTCGCCCGCGATGGCGCCGTACAGCACCGTGTTGCCGACCATGATGGTGCGGTCCGACGGCGAGCCCAGCGCATCCGAGGGCCGGATGATCAGCTTGCCGCCCGACAGGCCCTTGCCGACATAGTCGTTGGCGTGGCCGGTGAGGCTGAGCGTCACGCCGGCGGCGAGCCAGGCGCCGAAGCTCTGGCCGGCGGTGCCGGTGAGCTTCACCGTGATGGTGTCGTCCGGCAACCCCTCATGGCCGTGCGCCTTGGCGACCATGCCCGACAGCATCGCCCCCGCGGCCCGGTCGGAGTTGCGGATCACGTCCTCGACGGTCACCGCGACGCCGGTCTCGATCGCGTCGCCGATCGCGGCGATGAGCCGGCGGTCGAGGACCTGGTCGATCGGGTGCTTCTGGCTCTCGACGTGGCGGAGCGCCACCGTCTCCGGCACGTCCGGCTTGTGGAACAGCCGGGTGAAGTCGAGGCCCTTGGCCTTCCAGTGCGAGATCGCCGCCAGCTTATCGAGATATTCCGAGCGGCCGATCAGCTCGTCGAGCTTGGTGACGCCGAGAGACGCCATCAGCTCGCGGACCTCTTCGGCCACGAAGAAGAAGTAGTTGATGACGTGCTCGGGCGTGCCCTTGAAGCGCTTGCGCAGCACCGGATCCTGCGTCGCGACGCCGACCGGGCAGGTGTTGAGGTGGCACTTGCGCATCATGATGCAGCCGGCCGCGATGAGCGGCGCGGTCGAGAACCCGAACTGGTCGGCGCCGAGCAACGCCGCGATCAGCACGTCCCGGCCGGTGCGGATGCCGCCATCGGCCTGGAGCGCCACCCGCCCGCGCAGGTGGTTGAGCACCAGGGTCTGCTGGGTCTCGGCGAGGCCAATCTCCCAGGGGCCGCCGGCATGCTTGATCGAGGTGAGCGGCGCCGCACCGGTGCCGCCGTCGAAGCCCGAGATGGTGATGTGGTCGGCGCGTGCCTTGGCGACGCCGGCCGCCACCGTGCCGACGCCGACCTCCGCCACCAGCTTGACCGAGACCTCGGCCGCCGGGTTGACGTTCTTGAGGTCGAAGATCAGCTGGGCCAGATCCTCGATCGAGTAGATGTCGTGGTGCGGCGGCGGCGAGATCAGGCCGACGCCCGGGGTCGAGTGGCGGACCTTGGCGATCTTGGCGTCGACCTTGTGGCCGGGCAGCTGGCCGCCCTCGCCGGGCTTGGCACCCTGCGCCACCTTGATCTGCATCATGTCGGAATTGACGAGATATTCCGTCGTGACGCCGAACCGGCCCGATGCCACCTGCTTGATCGCCGAGCGGCGCGACCGGCCGTCCGGCAGCGGCCGGAAGCGCTCGCGCTCCTCGCCGCCCTCGCCCGAGTTCGAGCGGCCGCCAAAGGAGTTGACGGCGATCGCCAGGGTCTCGTGCGCCTCCTTGGAGATCGAGCCGTAGGACATCGCACCAGTGGCGAAGCGCTTGACGATCTCGGCCGCGGGCTCGACCGCGTCGATCTCGACCGGCGCCCGGCCGAGTTCCGCCGCGCTCTTGATCCGGAACAGGCCGCGGATCGTCTTGAGGTGGTTCTCCTGCTCGTTCACCATCTTGGCGAACGCCCGGTAGCGGTCGGGCAGGTTGAGCCGGACCGCGTGCTGGAGCGTGGCCACCGTGTCGGGCGTCCAGGTATGCGCCTCGCCGCGCAGGCGGTAGGCGTATTCGCCGCCGACATCGAGGGCGTTGCGGTAGACCGGCGCGTCGCCGAAGGCGTCGCGGTGGCGGCGCACCGTCTCCTCGGCGATCTCGGCCATGCCGACGCCTTCGATGGTCGTCGCCGTGCCGAAAAAGTCGCGCTCGACGAAGGCCGAGTTCAACCCGATGGCGTCGAAGATCTGCGCGCCGCAATAGGATTGATAGGTGGAGATGCCCATCTTGGACATCACCTTGAGCAGGCCCTTGTCGATCGACTTGATGTAGCGATAGACGATCTCGTCGTCAGAGAGTTCGGGCGGCAGCTCGTCCTTCATCGCCAGCAGAGTCTCGAAGGCGAGATAGGGGTTGATCGCCTCGGCGCCGTAGCCGGCCAGGCACGCGAAGTGGTGCACCTCGCGCGGCTCACCGGATTCGATCACGAGGCCGACCGAGGTGCGAAGCCCCTTGCGGATCAGGTAGTTGTGCACCGATGCGGTGGCCAGCAAGGCCGGGATCGGGATCCGGTCCGGGCCGACGGCGCGGTCGGAGAGCACGATGATGTTGTAGCCGCCGCGCACCGCCGCCTCGGCCCGGTCGCAGAGGCGGTCCAGCGCCCCCTCCATCGCCTGCGCGCCGGTCTCGGCCGGGTAGGTGATGTCGAGGGTCTTGGTGTCGAAGCGGTCCTCGAAATGGCCGATGCAGCGGATCTTCTCCAGATCCGCGTTGGTCAGGATCGGCTGGCGCACCTCGAGGCGCTTCTTGCGCGAGGTGCCCTCGAGGTCGAGGATGTTCGGCCGCGGCCCGATGAACGAGACGAGGCTCATCACGGCCTCCTCGCGGATCGGGTCGATCGGCGGGTTCGTCACCTGGGCGAAGTTCTGCTTGAAATAGGTGTAGAGCAGCTTGGGCTTGTCGGACAGCGCCGAGAGCGGCGTGTCCGTGCCCATCGAGCCGACCGCCTCCTGGCCGGTCACGGCCATCGGCTGCATCAGGAGCTTCAGGTCTTCCTGGGTGTAGCCGAAAGCCTGCTGGCGATCGAGCAGCGAGACGTCGGTGCGCGACTCGCGCGGCTGCACCGGGCGCAGGTCCTCGAGCACGATCTGGGTGCGCTTCAGCCACTCCTTGTACGGGTGGGCGGCGGACAGCTCGTTCTTGATCTCCTCGTTGGAGACGATGCGGCCCTTCTCCAGGTCGATCAGGAGCATGCGGCCCGGCTGGAGGCGCCAGGACGAGACGATCTTGTCGTCCGGGATCGGCAGCACGCCCATCTCCGAGGCGAGGACGACGAGGCCATCCTCCGTCACGAGGTAGCGCGCGGGGCGCAGGCCGTTGCGGTCGAGGGTGGCACCGATCTGGCGGCCATCGGTGAAGCAGAGCGCGGCCGGGCCGTCCCACGGCTCCATCAGGGCGGCGTGGTATTCGTAGAAGGCGCGCTGCTCCTCGCTCATCAGCGGGTTGCCGGCCCAGGCTTCGGGCACCAGCATCATCATCGCGTGGGCGAGGGGGTAGCCACCCTGGACGAGGAATTCCAGCGCGTTGTCGAAGCAGGCGGTGTCGGACTGGCCCTCGTAGGAGATCGGCCAGAGCTTCGAGATGTCGTTGCCGAACAGCTCCGAATCGACGCTGGCCTGGCGCGCCGCCATCCAGTTCACGTTGCCGCGCAGCGTGTTGATCTCGCCGTTATGGGCCACCATCCGGTAGGGGTGCGACAGGCGCCAGGTCGGGAAGGTGTTGGTGGCGAAGCGCTGGTGCACCAGCGCCAGGGCCGAGACGAAGCGCTCGTCCTTCAGGTCGAGATAGTAGTGGCCGAGCTGGTTCACCAGCACCATGCCCTTGTAGACGATGGTGCGCGAGGACAGGGAGACGGGGTAGAATTCCTTCAGCCGCGCGTCCTTAAGGGTATAGACGGCGTTCGAGATCACCTTGCGGACGAGGAACAGCCGGCGCTCGAAGGCGTCCTGGTCGGCGCTGGAGGCCGGGCGGCCGATGAACACCTGGCGGTGGCGCGGCTCGCTCAGCCGCACGCTCTCGCCGAGGTCGCTCGAATCGACCGGCACGTCGCGCCAGCCGAGCAGGCTCAGGCCCTCGTCGGCGATCGCCTTCTCGACGATCTTCTCGACGAGCCGGAAGCCCTCCTCGTCCCGCGGCATGTAGATCTGGCCGACGCCGTAATGGCCCGCCTCCGGCAGCTTGATGCCGAGGCGCTCGGCCTCCGCCGCGAAAAAGCCGTGCGGGACCTGCACCAGGATGCCGCAGCCGTCGCCCATCTTCGGGTCGGCGCCGACGGCGCCGCGATGGTCGAGGTTCTCCAGGATCTGGAGGCCCTGCTGGACGATGGCGTGGCTCTGGCGGTTGTGCATGTCGGCGATGAAGCCGACGCCGCAGGCATCCTTCTCGTTGCCCGGGTTGTAGAGGCCTTGGCGCGCCGGCAGGGCCGGATCGCGCACGACGAGGGCGGGGACCGCCTGCCCGCGGGTGGGGTGCTGGGACTGGTCCGTGCCGCTCATGGTCTGGTCTCCCAAGGTCCGGTCATCGTGGCGAGGCGCGCAGAGGCGTGCACTCGGTAGAGGGCAGAAGGGCCGGGCGTGCCGGCCGGGCAGAAGGGCCGGGCGTGCCGGCCGGGAAACGGCGGCCTGCCACCCGGACAGGCGAACCTGCCATCAGCGGCGGGCTATCCCGCCGTCACGGGCGGGCGAAGTGGTGCGGACAACCCGAGGGGCGCCGCGGGCCTGCGGGCCGAGGGCACGGCCGCCGCCTGTCGTTCTTCTGGTCCGCGGGAGGTTCGGTCGCGTCTCGCGAAGGGAGCGCCCGCACCTCGCGAGCGCCCGGCAGGCTGGTGTCAGCCGGCGTGCGCCCGCACCGCCCGAATGGCGGCGCGTTTGGTATCTCGTTTGGCTGTCGTGCAAGCCACAAGCCAGCGCCCTTGCGACCCGGGGGCACGGGGCCCGGCCGGGAAAATGGGACAGCGGTACTGTCCTAACTTGCGGAACCTGCCAGATTTCAATCGGTCCAGCAAGAGGCCATTCGGTCCGGGCTTGTGCTTTTCTTGCGTTCCGCATCGGCCCGCCGCAACGAAATGCCGAAAATCGCGAGAGGCGCGCATCTTTCCCCCGCGCAGCAGGGCCGTTCGATACCGGCAGGCACGACCGAGAAGACATGACGGGCATGAGCCGCAGCGCCTCGTCCCATCGCGCATCGCCCGGCATGATGGCCGTCCGATCGAGGGAGCCTTCCAGCCGATGAACTTCGCGAGCGACAACGTGGTGGGCGCCAGCGCTCCGGTGCTGGAGGCGATCCTGCGCCACAATGGCGGGGCGATGCCCGCTTACGGCGCCGATCCGCTCACGCTCGGGCTCACCCCCCGTTTCCGGGCCCTGTTCGAGCACGCCGACCTCTCGGTCTTCCCGGTGACCACCGGCACCGCCGCCAATGCGCTCGCGCTCTCGGTGATGGTGCCGCCCTTCGGCCTGTGCCTCTGCCACGAGGAGGCGCACGTGATGGAGGACGAGTGCGGCGCGCCGGAATTCTACACCCACGGCGCCAAGCTGCACGGCCTGTCCGGCCCCGGCGGCAAGATCGCGCCCGACACCCTCGACCGGTTCCTGAGCGGCCTGCCCCGGCACGTGAAGCAGATGCCGGCCCGCGCGCTGACCCTGTCGCAACTCACCGAGAGCGGGCAGGTCTATGCCGTCGAGGAGATCGCGGCGCTCGCCCGCATCGCCCATGCCCATGGCCTCACGGTCCATATGGATGGGGCGCGCTTCGCCAACGCGCTCGTGGCCCTGGGCTGCCCGCCGGCCGAGATGACCTGGCGGGCGGGCATCGACATCCTGTCCTTCGGGGCGAGCAAGAACGGGGCGCTGGCCGCCGAGGCGATCGTGGTCTTCCGCCCGGATCTCGCCGAGACCCTGGAGTTCCGCCGCAAGCGCGCCGGCCACATCCTGTCGAAGGGCCGCTTCCTCGCCGCCCAGCTCGATGCCTATCTCGACGGCGACCACTGGCGCGCGAATGCGGCCCACGCCAACCGGATGGCGGCGCGCCTCGCCGCGGGCCTCGCCGAGATTCCCGGGGTGCGCCTGGCCTGGCCGGTCCAGGGCAACGAGGTCTTCCCGATCCTGCCGGCCGGGCTCGATGCGGCCCTGCGCCGGGCCGGCGTGGTCTATCACGCCTGGACGAGCCGCAGCCTCGCCGAAGGGGACAGGGTGGGGGAGGGTGAGCGGATGATCCGCCTGATCGCCGCCTTCTCGACAACCGAGGCAGAGGTGGAGGACTTTCTGGTCCTCGCCCGCCGGGCCGCCTGACGCCCCGGCGCGGCGCTCATCCCCGCGGCCAGCGGAAATCGTCCGCCCGGCCGGGCTGGAGCGTCGGCGCCGCGCCGCGGATCAGGCTGCGCTCCAGGGTATAGCCGGTGTCACGGTCGATCCGCGGCCGGCCAGTGACGAGCTGGCCGCCCGGAGAGACGTCGTTGCGGGTGAGCGGCAGCACCGGGCCGGCGGCGGGCTTGACCGGCAGGGCCGGGATGCCCGGCGGCTCCGGCAGGCTCGGCAGCATCGTGGTGATGAGCCGGTCGATCGCCGCGTCGTCGTCGAGCTTGGCCTCGCCGGCAGCGGCCGGCGCCGCCTCGGGGGCGAGGGGCGTGACGGCGTCCGGCAAAGCCGGCGTGCCGGTCGTCGCCTCGATCAGCCGCTTGATCTCGACATCGGCGAAATGCGCCGCCTTGCGGGCGCCGGCCTGGGTGAAGTGCACGCCGTCCGAGGTGCGCAGGCGCGCCTGCTGCCCTTCGAGGTCGGGCCCGGTCGCGGCGTAGCGGTTGTCCTCGCCGACGAAGGCCGGCCAGATGTCGACATAGACGCCACCCGCCCGCTGGACCCGATCGCGAAAGATCTCGTTGAGCGAGGTGATGTCGGCCGACAGCGTCTCGCTCTTCATCGGCGGCTCGCCGACCCAGACCACCGGCACCTTGCGATCGGTGAAGACCTTCAGGAGCGCATCGACCCGGTCGCGGTAGAGGGCGCGCCAGCGCTCACTCAGGGGCTCGACCGTCTGGTCGCCGTCGCGCAGGGGCTGGCGGTCATTGGCGCCGACCATCACGACGGCATAGGTGACCTTGGGGTTGGACTTGAGGTAGTCCTCCGCTGCCTTCGGCCAGTCGACCACGTCCTTGCGCACGAGGCCGCTGTCGCCCTTGGCACGGCGGATGACCGTCACGTCCGGGTTCGACTCGTAGACGGTGTCGAGGCCCCGGCCCAGAAGCTCGGCGAGGGAATCGCCGAAGACCGCGATCTGCGTGCGCGGGTCGGTCTTCGGTTTCGGGGCGGCGGGACGTGCGACGACCGGGGCCGGGCGGGGCTTGGGCCGCTGCACCGAGCGCCCCTCGTGACTCGGCACCACCTCCCGCTCCCGCCGCGGGCGGGGCGTGCGATAGGCGCCGCGCGCCGCAGGCCGGCCGCCATCCTGGATGTAGGGCTGTGCGGGGGAGCGGTTCTCCCAAGGCCAGTAGAAGGGACGCTGCGGCTCGGGCGCCGGCCGGTAGGCGGGGGCGCGGCGGTAGCCGTAGCCATAGCCGTCGTCGTAATATTGCGCCCGGGCCGCCTCCGGCACGCCCAAGCCCGCGAGCAGGCTCCAGAGGACGAGGTGCGGCAGCGCCCGGCCCGTCGGCCATCCCATCGACATCGTTCCCGGCTTCGCCCGCATCCTCATGCCACCGAGTATAGCGCGGCGATCGAGCCCAGCCCACCCCGTGGCCGCGGCCTTCGTCCCTCGTCAAGGTTAGGGGATGATGAAGGTCAGTGTAAACCTCCATTCAGCATCCCCGAACATCGCCCGTGCGCGACGAGACGCCGGTCGGATGTGACGACCGGTCGTTAAGCGGCGGCGGCCAATGATCTGTCTCAAGCGAGCGACGGATCGACAACAACGTTGCCGCAAGACAGGCGAGTGCGTCACATGGTTCGGACTGTATGGCGGCTGGGTCTCCAGGCCGCGCTCATCATCGGGATCGGATCTGCCTTGCTGCTGAGCAGGGGCGGACGGGAGGCCGTGGCCGTCCCGTTGCGCCCGGCGCTCGATCCGATGCCGATCACCGCGCCGATGGCGCGGCCCGTCGTCCCCGCGCCGGCGCCCGGCGTGCGGGTGGTTCTGGGCCTGCCCTGGACCAATGCCAGCGCCGAACTGGCGAGCGAGGTGCTGGCCGCCCAGTACGGCACCGGCCTCAGCGGTTCGCGGTGACGACCGGCGATACCGCCCGGCCGAGGGAGACCCAGCGCGCGCCCTCGTCGCCCTCACGCTTGATGTAGGTGTAGCCGGTCTTGTGCCAGGGCAGCACGGCGCTGATCTTGTTGTCGAGGATGAGGTCGCCACGGTCGGTGCGCAGCATCAGCACGGCGTGGCCCTCGCCCTTCTCATCGATCACCACCGTCATCCGCATCGCGCGGTGTGGCAGGCCGGCCTGGGCGAGCAGCTTGCGCTTGAGCAGCTGGAAATCCTCGCAATCGCCCGAGCCGTCCTCGGCGAGGTCCCAGCGGTCCGGCACCCTCCAATGCTCCTGGTCGGTGATCGCGCGCAGGCTGGTGTTCACCTGCCGGTTGATGCCAGTGACCGTCTGCCACAGACGCGGGGTCAGCGTGACCTGCGCCGGCTCGCCGACATCCACGGCGCATTCCGCGGTGTAGCGGGCGCAGAACTCGGTCCAGCCCGGGACCGGCCGGGCCTCGCCGACCGTCGCGGCCGGCACGGTGACGGGCGGGAGGGCCGCCAGGGTCTGGCTGCCCGCCCCGTTCACCGAACCCGGCAGCCCGCCGACGAGACCGGCGGCCACCGCCGCAGCCCGCGCGATTCCGATTCCGCCCATGCGACCCGCGATACGCATCCGACCGGTACCCGCAACCGTTAAGCTCTTGTTAACGAGTTGGTCGCATGCCGGGTCCGCCGGGGCAATGGGTGAGTTAAGAAAAGGTTAACGTCTGTTCACAGGCAAGCGGGTTCGGCCTGCCACTGGCTCACGCCCGCCGCAGCGAGAGCGCGGCGATGAGGCCGGCGCCGAGCAGGGTCGCGGCGACCGGGGTCGCCGAACCGTCGTGCCAGGCGGCGACCACGAGGGTGAACAGCGCGCCGAACGCCATCTGGGTGAAGCCGTAGAGGCTCGATGCCGCGCCGGCGGCGTGGGGATCGACGTTCATCAGGCCTGCCACCGCGTTCGCCCCGAGAAGCCCGATCCCCACCGCGTAGACGGAGAGGGGGGCGAGCAGCGTCACCACCGTGAGATGCCCGGTGCGGTCGATCGCCAGCAGCGCCAGGGCCGAGGCGAGGCACAGGCCGTTGCCGATCCTGGCCGCCCGCGGGATCGGCATCCGGCCGGCGAGACGCCCGGCGACGGCCGCGCCGACCACCATCCCGGCCACCACGATCAGGCAGTCGAGCCCCACCTCCTGGGCCGAGCGGCCGAGCCGGTCGACGAGCAGGAACGGCGCCACCGCCAGGAAGGCATAGAGGCTCGTCCCGGCGCAGGCCCCGGCGAGCAGGTAGGCCCGGTAGGCGGGGTTGCGCAGCAGGCGCCCATAGGCGGTGGCGACGGCTCCGATCCCCGGCAGCGCCACCGGCCGCCGGTTGGTCTCCGGCAGGGTCAGCACCACCAGCGCGCCGAGGCCCGCCACCAGCACGGCCAGCACCACGAAGACCGCCCGCCAGCCGAAGGCGCCGGCGACGAGGCCGCCGATCGCCGGCGCGAGGGCCGGCGTCAGGGTCATCGCCATGGTGAGGATCGCGATCTTGCGGGCGGTATCGGTGGCGGTCGAGACGTCGCGCACCATCGCCCGGCCGAGGACGAGCGAGCCGCAGGCCCCGAGCGATTGCAGCACCCGGGCGACGATCAGCACCTCGATCGAGGGGGCGGGGATCGCGAGGAGCAGTCCGGCGAGGTAGAGCGACAGGCCGGCGATCAGCACAGGACGGCGGCCGAACCGGTCCGAGAGCGGTCCGTAGACCAATTGCCCGCAGGCGAGGCCGACGAGATAGAGGGTGATCGTCAACTGCGCGGCGACCGGCGTCGTGCCGAGATCGGCGGCAGCGGCGGCCAGCGCCGGCACGAAGATGTGCAGGGCCACCGTCCCCGTCATGGTGACGGCGACCAGGAGCGGCAGCGACGCTTGACGGGGTGAGGTTTGAATTGACGAGGTTTGGCCGGACGCCGACCGGTCACTCGTTTGGTCGGGACGCCTCGGTGACATCGTCATCGCGCGGTGGCCTCGGTGTTCGTCGTCGGGATCTCCCGCCTGTGTCATACCAACGGACGTTGCAAACGACCTTTAGTTCCGTTCTCGAATTGTCGCCAAGCCTCCGGCTTGACATCGACAATTCGAGATGGGTCGACGGCCCCGTTGATCCCGGGCCTGCCCGAGATCGAATCGATGCGTCAGCATCTTGGGCCGTTGGTATAGGCGAGGCCGGTCGTCGGAGGCATGCCGGCTGCGAATGGCTGGTCCTTGCCGCGGGGACCGCTCGACCGGGCCCGATCCGGCGGGGCCGGTGCAACCCATCGCATGCGGGTGGGGGCCCTCATGTCGTTTGTGCGCGAACGGTCCTGCCCGTACTGTGGGGTCTCCATGGCGCGTTTTCCCATGGCGCGTTTCATGGTGCGTTTTCATGGCGCGGGGCCCGGACCGGGGGCAGCATCGGCGCCAGCGGATCCGGGGACGGGAGATGGCGATGTCCGATAGCGTGTTCCGTCCCGGCGGGTGGCCGTGGCCCGCTTCCGGCGACGACGTGGTCCCGGCCGGCCGGCTGTCTGTGCGGCGCCTGCGCGAGATCGAGGACGTGCTCGGGGGCTCGATCGATCCGGCGGGGGCGGTGGTCATCGACGAGCGGGAGTTCGAGCGGCAGGCAATCGCGCTCCTGCGCGCCTTCGGCCGGATCACCGATCCGCAGATCCGCCGCGACGTGCTGCGTCTGGTCGATGCGGCTGCGGACGGGACCACGGAGATCCCGCAAGAGTAACGGCCGGATCTGCGGCGAAAATCCGCGACCGAGTGCGATCCTCAGCAGACTTGCGTTGGCCTGCAAGCGCAAGTCTGCTGAGGATCGGATGTGCCGAGGGCACGAGAGACTCGAAGACGCCGATCGGCATCCGGCCCGCCGCGGTCGAGGACCTGTCTCCCCGAAGGCTTGGCAAGAAGGCTTGGCAAGAAGGCTTGGCAAGAAGGCTTGGCAAGAAGGCTTGGCAAGAAGGCTTGGCAAGAAGGCTTGGCAAGAAGGATTGGCGAGAGGCTTGGCTTCAGAACGCCTCGCGCATGCGCCGCATGGCATGCACCCAGTCGGAGGGGCCGAGGCCGGCCGCGATGCTGATCGGGTTCTGTCCCTCGCGGGCGCGGTTGCGGGCCTCCCGCGGGCTCATCGCGAACCGCGTCCGGAACGAGCGGCTGAAATGCGTCTCGCTGGTGAAGCCGCTGCGGAACGCCACCTGGGCGATGCTGCTGCGCTCGGCGTCGGACCGGCACAGGGCCATGAATGCCCGGTCGAGCCGGCGCCCGGCGACATAGGCCATGACGCCGCCGTCGAAGCCGAACAGCCGGTACAGGGTTGCCCGCGACACCCGGCAGGCCGCCGCGATGCCGGCGGGGCTCAAGGTCGGGTCTTCGAGGTGGCGGTCGATATAGGCGCAGACCCGGTCGTGGACGCTGGCGCAGGCCGCCGCCCGCGCCAGCGGATCGGCCTCCCGCAGGTCGCTGCCCGAGAGCAGCAGGCAGAGCGCCTGAATGGCGGTGTCCGCCTCCCGGGGCGAGAGCGAGGTGGCATGCTGGGCCAGGCTGCGCAAATGGCTCCCGATCACCGCCGCCAGGGCGCTGTCGCGGCCGAGCGCCCGGCCGTGGAGATCGTTTGACCGGGCGAGCGGCAGCCGGTCTCGCGGCAGGACCAGGGTCAGGTTGGAGAAATCCGTCGCCCGCGTGTGCAGGGTGCGGTTGAGGTCGAGGACATTGATGTCCCCGGCCTGCACCGTCACGGCCGTGTCGCCGCATTGGCCCTCGAAGCCGCCGGTGAGGTATTGCTGGATCACGATGTGGTCCCAACCGGAGCGGCGGATGTCGCACATCCCGCGTTCGAAGGATTGCGCCCGCGACGTGCAGACCGTCAGCAGCGCATCGGACACCGGAGCAGCCTGCATCTCGGCCCGGAACGTCGCCCAGTTCTCGACCTTGACCCGGAACAAAGGTTGCACGAGGTCGTGCCAGAGGGAGAATTGCTGCTCGGCCGCGAGCCGCCCGAGCCCCAGATCCATCACTGCGTCGTCCGCCACCATGTCAGCGTTCGCTGCCCATCTTCGTTCTGCTGTCATCCCGTGCAAGGATCAGCGCGGCTTTTCGTGACTTGAGAGGCACCCGTGCCAACTGGGCGCCGGTTGCATGCATCGATAGATCGGTGGAGCGACGATCGAAAGCCAGATGATTGCGTCCCGATGATTTGAACACGGGTGCGAGCTGCGTCAATACCCGAACGATCCCCGTCATTTCGGCCCCCGCTCTCGAACCGCCACGATCCAGAGGGGCAGAGGGCGGTCGATGGCGGTCCCTGGACGGCATGAGAGCGCTGGCCGGCCCGGGCGCGGACCTCGCCGCCGGGGAGCCGCCCTGTGACATCCAGGCGACGCCTGTCACCGCCCTTCGTGTCCAGCGCCTCCGTTTTGAGACGCAAAGCACAGCCTTTGGTATTTTTCGTGCGGCGCGCCATGCTATGCTGACGCCAAATACCCACGCGCCGGTCCGCAGCCTCGTGATGAAGAGCCCGAACGTCGAACGGTTGCCGAAGGCGGTGGTGCGCCTCACGGCCGGGCGCGCGATTTCCCTGATGCTGGCCCTCGCCCTCGCCCTGGCCATCGCCCTCGTGGTCTCGGCTCCGCTCGTCACTGCGAACTGAAGCCGACGGGCGGCAGGACATGCCCCCTGGAACTGTCCTCGCGGTGCCGCGAGAGGGGTGGCCCCGGACGCCCCCCGCATCGATCGTCCGGGAGCCACGGTGAGCCAGCGGGTCCCTGGGCCGTTCACGCCGGCGGCGGCCCGCCGAGCTTGATGCCGGCGCGGCGAAACATCGTCAGCCAGATCGTATTCAATTCGCTGCGGGTCGCGTCGCTCGCCGCGAGGTCGACGAGGAAGCAGCGTACCTCGTATTCAAGGCCGTGCTCGCCGATCCGCATCAGCAGGGCGCTCGGGGCCGGGCTCGCCGCGACGTTGGGGTGACGCTCGGCGACCTTCAGCAGGATCTCGTGCAACACCTCGATGTCGGTCTCCTTGTCGAGGATCAGCGGCACGCGCAGGCGCTGGGTGTCGTCCGTCAGGGTCTTGTTGCGGACGATCGAGGTGATGAGGTCGGTGTTCGGCACCACCAGGTCGGTGCGGTCGCCGGTGGCGATCAGGGTCGAGCGCACGCTGATCTTCCTCACCCGTCCCTCCTCGCCCTTCACGGTGACGAGGTCGCCGACCCGGATCGGCCGCTCGGCCAGCACGATCAGCCCCGAGACGAAGTTCGACACGATGCTCTGGAGGCCGAAGCCGATGCCGACCGACAGGGCGCCGGCGATCACCGTCAGGCTCTGCGGGTTCACCCCGAGCTGGCCCAGCGCCACGACCAGCGTGAGCGCCAGGCCGCCATAGCCCACCACCGTGATGACCGAATAGCGCGCTCCGGCATCGAGCCGGGTATGGGGCAGGAAGCGCCGGTCGAGCCAGCCGGTGGCGAGCCGGGTCGCCAGCAGGCCGGCGCCGAAGGCGAAGAGCGCGAGGCCGGCGGCGCCGATCCATCCGCGCAGATCCGAGACCGTGGTGCCGAGGAACGCATCCTGGAACGGGTTCAGCTCGCCATGGGCGAGGCTCCACGGGCCGACGACGACGAACGCCATCGCGCCGACGACGAAGGCGTGCAGCAGGCCCGAGACCACGATCGAGGTGAGCGCCAGCGTCCGGGGCCGGAGCGAGAAGGTCCGGCACAGCCGCAGCAGCCGGGGCGAGCGCGCGACGTCCTCGGTCCCGACCGAGAGCGCGTCGATGCCGATCAGCACGACCCAGCCCAGGGCCACCAGCACCCCGGTGACGAGGAGGCGCCCGATCAGGAACGAGCCCAGGGCCGTGAGGCCGAGCAGCGTGCAGGCGAAGGCGGCGGCCGTCACCACCCAGGCGAGCGGGGCCAGGGCGCCGAGGAAGCCGACCGGGGAGGCGGCCGGCATGGCCGCCGCCTCGTCCTCGCCCGGCGGCTCGGCATGGGCGAGCCGCGCCAGGGCGACGGCGAGCAGGGCGCAGCAGGCGAGGACCGCGAGGATCGTCGTCGCCTCGCTGATCGCCACCCGCAGACGCGCCATGGCGGCGAACTCGGCGAAGACGAGGCTCGCCGCGTAGATCAGCAGCATCACCGTGCCGGTGCGGTGGATGGTCCGGGCCGCCACGTCCCCGACGGCGAGGAGCCGCACCGAGGGATCGCGCGGCGCCACCAGCGCCCGCAGGATGCCGGTGCCGAGGATCACGCCGGCGATCGCCGCCAGGAGGCGCACCAGCACGGAATCCAGGCTGCCGGGGGAGAGATCCAGCTCGTCGTCGAGCAGGATCAGGCCCGCCAGCGTCAGCGGGACCGGCGCCACCATGATGCCGAGATGGATGAGGCTGTGGACCGCCGCCGCGCGCCGCGGGCCGATCCCGATCCGCCCGACGAAGCGGCGCCAGCGGCGTGTCAGGCGATGTCCGACCGCACGGCTGGCCCAGTAGACGAGGCCGCCCAGGATCAGGACGATGGCAACGGCGATCAGGTCCTCGTGCCAGTCGTTCGCCGCGCCATGGGCGCCGAGTTCCGCCATCCTCTCGCCGATCTGCGGCACCGCGCGATCGAGCAGCTCGCTCCAGAAGGCGGGGGTGAGCGGGCTCTGGCTCGGGGCGAGGAGGCGCCGTGCGAACAGCGACCGGCGCGTCTCCGTCACGGTGTTCAACAGTTCCTCGGCAGCGCGCAGGCTTTGCGCGTCCTGCCGCAGCCGGGCCTCGATCTGGGCCAGCTCGGCCTCGACCTGCCGCTTCTCGGCGCCGACGGCCTCCGGCACCGCGGCGCGGGCGATCTCGGCCGCCTGCGCCTGGAGCCGCGTCCGGGCCGCCTCCGTGTCCCGCCGCACGGCCTTGGCTTCGGTGATCAGGGCCTCGGCCCGCTCGCGGACGCGGAGCAGGCCCTTGAAGTCGCCGTGCAGCCGCTCCGCCTCGGCCCGGGCCGCCGCGATGCCGGCATTCAGCTCGGTCCGGCGCGCATCGCCGGTCTGGGCCGCGGCCGGGAGCGCCAGGGCGAGCAGCAGGGCCAGGACGGCGAGAACGGCGCCGCGAAGGACGACGGAGACGGGAGGGGGCATGGTGACAGCTCGGGACGCCGCGCCGTGGCGAGGCTTGGCCGCAGGCTGCCTAGCACAGCCGAACCGATCGGCAAGCGGTGGCGACGGATGCTGTCGGCCAACGATCGTGTTGCCCGTCAATCATGGCGGCCCCTTCCCGGAGAGGAGCCGGCTCGGCCCCGGCGTGGCCTGCGGTCAGCCGTGATCGGCCGGGCGCGTGGCGATCCAGACCACGTGCGGGGTCCGCCCGGGCCGCTCGGAGCGGAGGCGGTGCTCCACCACGGCAAAGCCGGTGCGCTTCAGCCGGGCCTTGAACGCCCGGTCCGGGCAGCCCGACCAGACTGCCAGCACCCCGCCCGGCCGCAGGGCCCAGAACGCCCGCTTCAGACCCCAGGCATCGTAGAGCCGGTCGTTGGCCCGGCTGACCAGGCCGCGCGGGCCGTTGTCGACATCGAGCAGAAGCGCGTCCCAGGCCCGCGGCCCGGACTGGATCACCCGGTTGACGTCGGCCTCGCGGATCTCGACCCGCGGGTCGTCGAGGCAGCCGCCGAACACGTGGGCGAGAGGGCCACGGGCCCAGGCGAGAACCGCCGGCACCAGCTCGGCGACGACGATCGTCGCATCGGGCCCAAGCTCGGCCAGGGCCGCCCGCAAGGTGAAGCCCATGCCGAGTCCCCCGATCAGCACCCGCGGACCGGCGCGGTCGCGCAAGCCCGCGCAGGCGAGGGCCGCCAGCTCCCGCTCCGAGCCGCTGCGATGGCTGCCCATCAGTTCCATGCCGTCGACGACGATCAGGTATTCGTCGTCGCGTCGCACCAGCCGCAGCGACCTGCCCCCGCCGGGAATCGGGCCGGTCTCGAGTTCGGTCCAGGCCGCCAGCGCCGCGCCCGGCGCGAGGGATCGCCTCATCGGTCTTGTCTCTCGCCGCCGGGGGAGGGGCGGGCGCCTCGTATCGTGGTCCCGCTCATAGGCGCCGCCGGCCGAAGATTCACCTGCCGGCATCGTGCCGGGCGAAGTTTCCCGAGGGCGATCGGGCCGGGCGCCCTCTCACGCCTTCTGCGCGCCGTTGTCGCCCGAGGGCTCGCCTGCCGGCAGCCGGAGGAGGACGGCCTTGCGGATCGTGTCGGCGTAGCGGCGATATTCGGCGGCGCGCTCCTCGGACAGCGCTCCGACGGTGGAGCGCCCGGCCTCGCGGGCCTCCCGTGCCATCCGCCGGACGAGTTCCGCCCGTTCCTCGATGATGCGCAGGGCCACCCGCAGGGCCTCGTCGACGGACGCCTCCTGCTCCCTGGCCACCGCCTCGCCGGAATAGGCGTGGCCGACCTGGCAGCGGAACCGCGGGGGCCGGGAATCCCGCATCTGCGAGAGCACGCCGCGGCATTGCGGGCAGGTCAGCGCGGCGGGATCGGCGATGGGCCGCAAAACCTCGCTGTCGATCCGCACCTCGCTGTCGATCCGCCCGCCGGCCGCGATGTCGATCTCGAGGCGCAGATCCGGGCAGAGCGGCGGGCGCGGTCCGGGAGGATCGCGCACCAGATCCGACAGCACGTCGCCGATCCGTGCCGCCGGCAGCGTGAGATCGACATCCAGGGCCGCCAGCGCACTGCGCGGCATCTCGTCGGCCAGCGCCTCCGCGGGATCCTGCACCAGGGTGATCCCGCCGCAGCTCTTGATCGCCTCGAGGCCCGAGGCGCCGTCGTTCAGCAGGCCGCTCAGGAGAATGCCGATCACCCGCGGCCCGTAGGTGGCGGCGGCCGAGCGGAACAGGGGATCGATGGAGGGCCGCGCCATGTTCTCGTGCGGGCCCCGTCCGAGCCGGACCGTGCCGTCCCTGAGGAGGAGATGCCGATCCGGCACGCCGATCGTGACGGTCCCGGGCCGGATCGCCATGCCGTCGGCCGCGGCCTGGACCGGCAGGTGGCGCGCCCCCGCGGCCACCGTCGCCAGCAGGCCGCGGCTGCGGACCGGACTGTGCAGCACGACGAACACCGCCGCCGGCAGGTCCGGCGTCACGGCTCCAAGGATCGTCTTCAGCGGAGCGGTCGCCCCGGAGGAGCCGCCGATGACGACGATGTCGCGATTGCTCATGCCCGAGATGCTCATGCCCGAGGACTCCAGCGCGCCAGGATCGGCCAACGCGGGAAGGCTTCGGAGGGTGCATGCGTGGACGGCGCAGGCGAATGCCCGGGGACGAGGCACGGCCGGCAGAGCCGCGCCACCACGCCCCCATGCTCAAGATGATATACCGCGACGCGGGAGAAATCCTGGTTCCGGGCCGATCGGCGGGGAGGCTGGCCAAGCCGGATTTCCTCCGTGCCGCGGTATATTATCTGCCGAGATCGGCGACGGTCCACGGCAGGACGCTTGGTCTGATGGTCAGCTCGTTCCCACCCTCAACCTCAGGAAGAGGGTGGGAGAGCCCTGCTCCGGCAGGATCCACACCCCTGTCGTGTACCGTGGCGATCGATCGTCGAAACACGGACGACGACGCCATGGGCTTTGGCGAGCATCCCCGCGCGGCTTGTCCCGTCGGCCTCGCCCGCCAGGGATCACGCGGGAGCGCCGGATCGCCGGCTCTCCCGCGCTGAATGGCGTTATTGCGCCGTCCAGCCGCCATCCACCGTGAGGTTGGCGCCGGTGATCTGGCTGGCCGCATCCGAGCACAGGAACGCGGCGATCGCCGCGACCTGGTCCACGGTGACGAATTCCTTGGTCGGCTGGGCCTTGAGCAGAACCTCCTCGATCACCTGGTCCTTGGTCATGCCGCGGGCCTTCATCGTGTCGGGGATCTGCGCCTCGACCAGCGGGGTCCAGACATAGCCGGGCGAGATGCAGTTGACGGTGATCTTATGGGTGGCGAGTTCGAGCGCCGCCGTCTTGGTCAGGCCGGCGATGCCGTGCTTGGCCGCCACATAGGCCGCCTTGAAGGGCGAGGCGACGAGGGAATGCGCCGAGGCGGTGTTGATGATCCGGCCCCAGCCCTTCTTCTTCATGCCGGGGATCGCCGCCCGCATGGTGTGGAACGCCGAGGACAGGTTGATCGCGATGATCTGGTCCCACTTCTCGACTGGAAACTCCTCGATCGCCGAGACGTACTGGATGCCCGCATTGTTGACCAGGATGTCGACCGCGCCGAAGTCCGTCTCGGCCTGCGCCACCATGGCGGCGATCTCGTCGCCCTTGCTCATGTCGGCGCCGGAATAGACCGCGCGGACGCCGAACTCGGCCTCGATGCCGGCCCGCTCCTTTTCGATCGCGTCCGGCTGGCCGAAGCCGTTGATCACCACGTTGGCGCCCTGTTGCGCCAGACCCCGCGCGATGGCGAGGCCGATGCCGCTCGTCGAGCCGGTGACGAGGGCGGTCTTGGAGTGCAGCGTCATGGGAAATCTCCTCGGACCAGGGATCAGGCCAGGTAATCGTGCAGCACGTGGCCGTAGGGGAGGGTGAAGTCGACGACCTGGTGGCGGGCGCGCACGATCCGGCGCACCGGCAGGTCGGCGACGCGGCAATTGACGTGCGGGATCAGGTGCAGCCGCGCGTCGCCCTCCCAGGCGCCATGCACCGTGATGTCCTGGAGCCGGTAGCCGACCAGCTGCGCCACCTTCACCCCGCCATCGACATCCGGGATCAGCTTCAGGTTGACGTTGAGCTGGCCGATCCCGTCACGCACCGTGTCGAGCTGGTCTTCCAGGCTGCGGTGCTTGTAGGTCATCGTGCCCATCGCCACCCGCTCCTCGTCGTAATGCAGGGTGCCGGTGAGCGTGTCCTTCATCACCTTGAGCCGGGGCACGCCCCACTTCTTCGGGAAGCCCCAGATCTCGCGGCCGGCGGTGATCGGCGGCTCGTCGTCGAGATACATCTGGACCGAGTAGTTGCACGGCTCGCCCTTGTACTGGGCGACGATGGCCGACCCGCTCTCCTCGTAATCGCCGAAGCCGGAGGAATCCGGCATCTTCATCCACTCGTAATACGCGAGGTTGCCGGGTGCCGGCTCAAGCGGCTCGGGCAGGGCGGCCCGCAGCGCATCGGGGTCTGTCTCGTAGGTGATGATGAGATATTCCCGCCGCAGGAAGCGGTACGGCCCGTGCGGATAGCTCGGGCTGAAAGCCGGCATCGACGGGGCTTTCAGGATCTCGTCGCGGGTCATGCAGCGTGCCTTTCTCAGGATCAGTCCCGTGCGTCGCGGGTGAGGTCGAACGCGGTCACGCCCTGCTCGGGCCGGCACCGCTCGATCCAGTGGCGGTGACGCAGCGAGCGGCGCACGTCGTTGCGGCCGGCCTTCCAGTGGTCCAGCATCGTGGCGCGCGAGAACTCGTAGTCCTTGGCGTCGTTTTCGTAGTTCTTGGCGCGGTAGATCAGCTGGAGGATCGTCACCGCGTTCTGGTGGCTCACCTCCGACAGGAAGGCGACGTCCGGATCCTGGCGCAATTCGGGCGGCAGCTTCTCGAAAAGGCGCCGGAACGCGGTCTTGGCCTTGTGGATCTCGATCTGGTCGTTGGTGTTGAGCCGGGTGCGGCTGGAGAAGCGGATGTCCTTCTCGCGCTCGGATGCCTCCGACAGGGTGCGGGGCAGCGGGCCGCGGGCGCTGAACAGGTCGACCTGGAACACCGCGAGGTCGGCCAGGCGCTCCTCGTCCAGGACGTATTGCAGCGGCGTGTTCGAGACGATGCCGCCGTCCCAGTACTGCTCGCCGTCGATCTCCACCGGCGGGAAGCCCGGGGGCAGGGCGCCTGACGCCATGATGTGCTCAGGCCCGATCCGCTCGCGGCGGTTGTCGAAATAGACGAAGTTGCCGGTGCGGATATTGACCGCGCCGACGCTGAGCCGGGTCTCGTGGCGGTTGATCCGGTCGAAGTCGACCAGCTCGACGAGCGTCTGCCGCAAGGGGGCGGTGTCGTAGTAGCTGAGCGCTTCGGGCGCCCCGGCCGGGTAGAGCGGGGCGGGGGGAACGCGCGGCGCGAAGAAGCCCGGCACCCCCACCGTCGCCCCGAAGGCGGCGCTCCAGGCGTTGAACGCCTCGCGGGCCTGCTCGCCGGGCCACCACGGCGAGACGGTGATGCCGGAGGACACCTTGTTCCAGAATGCCCGCAGCCGCTCGACCCGGCGCTCGGGCGGGTTGCCGGCGATGAGCGCCGCGTTGATCGCCCCGATCGAGATGCCGGCGACCCAGTCGGGCGACAGCCCGGCCTCCTGCATCGCCTCGGCGACTCCGGCCTGGTAGGAGCCCAGCGCCCCGCCGCCCTGGAGCACCAGCACCCGGCGCTCGTCGTGATCGCCTCGTCCGTCCGCCCGATCCCGCTCGTCCATAGGGCCTCCGCTGGCCGCCGCGCGAATCTCCGGCGGTAAGATGATGCTGCACTGCCGCACGACAAGCCCGGTGTCGATCCGCTGCGCGGGCCGCCCTGCCTCTTCCTCGGGTCGACTCCCCTGGGGCGGCCCTCGATTGACCCTTGGGTTGACATGCGCCGGCCCCTCCGCCAAGCCTCCGCGCCGCCTGGCCCCGGAGGGTCCGCCCATGCCCCGAGGGCGCTTCCGGCCCCGGCCTCCCGCCGAAGCCTTCGCGAGGCCGGCCCGACACAGCACAGGTTCCGATGCGCTCCTACCTCGACTTCGAAAAGCCGGTCGCCGAGCTCGAGGCGAAGCTCGAGGAGCTGAAGGCCCTCGGCGACCGCGACGGCGCGGTGGCGATCAGCGAGGACGTGGCGCGGCTGGAGGCGAAGGCCGCGGCGGCCTTGGCCGAACTCTATGCCGGACTCACCCCCTGGCAGAAGACCCAGGTGGCCCGCCATCCCCAGAGGCCACACTTCGTCGATTATTGCGCCGGGCTGATCGAGGACTTCCAGCCGCTCGCCGGAGACCGGGCCTTCGGCGAGGACGAGGCGGTGGTGGGCGGGTTCGGGCGCTTCCGCGGCCGGCCGGTCTGCGTCATCGGCCAGGAGAAGGGCGCCAACACCGAGGCGCGGATCCGGCACAATTTCGGCATGGCCAAGCCTGAAGGCTACCGCAAGGCGGTGCGCCTGATGGGGCTCGCCGGCCGTTTCGGTCTGCCGGTCCTCACCTTCGTCGACACGGCCGGCGCCTATCCGGGCATCGAGGCCGAGGAACGCGGCCAGGCCGAAGCCATCGCCCGCTCGACGGAAGCCTGCCTCGGCCTGCCGACCCCGAACGTCACCGTGGTGATCGGGGAAGGCGGTTCGGGCGGCGCCATCGCGCTCGCCACCGCCAACACCGTCCTGATGCTGGAACACGCGATCTACAGCGTGATCTCGCCGGAGGGGGCTGCCTCGATCCTGTGGCGCGATGCCGGCCGGGCCCAGGACGCCGCCACCGCGATGAAGATCACCGCCCAGGACCTCCTGCGCCTCGGCGTGATCGACGGCATCGTCCCCGAGCCCACCGGCGGCGCCCACCGCGACGGCGAGGCCGCCATCCGGGCGACCGGTGAGGCGATCGCCGCCGCCCTCGAGCCGCTCTCGGCCCTCGATGCCGACGCGCTGCGGGACCGGCGGGCGCAGAAGTTCCTGGAGATCGGCCGGAGCCTCTGACCCGGCCCCTGTCCCCGTCATCCACAGCCTCCCACAACCGACGCCTCCCAGACGCAACCCGGCCTTGGTTTTGCCGAAGACGGGGCGGATGTGTTCGCGGGTGAACCCCGTGCCGTCGTGGGCCGGCGTCTTGGCCGTCGCACCTGTTGAACGAAGCCGTGAAATCTTAACCGTTCTTGCGGTAAGAGCCGGGTAAGTTTAACGAAGCTATGGGGTTGGGGAGACCGGTCCGCGGCGTCAGTGTGCCGGCGGTCCGATGCGAGAAGGCGGGGTTCCCATGGTGGGTCTGGCGAGGCGTCTGGCGATGCGTCCGGTGCTGGCGGCGAGTGGGCTTGTCGTCGCCCTGTCCCTCGGGGCGTGCCAGGATGCCGGCTTCTCGGCCGCCGGCTCGGCGCGGGCCCGCGAGCCGATCCCGCAAAAGACCGTCGCCCTGATGGCGACGAAGAACATGTCGCCCCGCGACCCGATCCTGATCCGGGCCTTCAAGAAGGAATCGGAGATGGAGGTGTGGAAGCGCGGGGCCGACGGCCAGTACGCGCTGCTCAAGACCTTCCCGATCTGCCGCTGGTCCGGTCAGCTCGGACCGAAGGTGCGCGAGGGCGACCGGCAGGCGCCGGAAGGGTTCTATCCCATCAGCATGGGCCAGATGAACCCGAACTCGTCCTACTATCTCTCCTTCGACACCGGCTATCCCAACGCCTTCGACCGCGCCAACGGCCGCACCGGCAGCTACCTGATGGTGCACGGCACCTGCTCGTCCGCCGGCTGCTTCGCCATGACCGACGAGGCGATCGCCGAGATCTATGCCATCGCCCGCGAGGCGTTTGCCGGTGGGCAGCGGGCGTTCCAGTTCCAGTCCTATCCGTTCCGGATGACGGCGCAGAACCTCGCCAAGTTCCGCAACGACCCCCACATCGCGTTCTGGAAGAACCTCAAGGAGGGCTCGGACTATTTCGAGGCCCTGCACGAGGAGCCGCGTGTCGGCGTCTGCGGCACGCGCTACGTCTTCGGCGGCTCGGACGCCGCGGCGGGCGCCTGCACCCCGAAGGTCGATCCGGTCGTCGTCGCCAAGCGCCAGAAGGACGAGGTCGAGGTGGCCGAGCTCATCGCCAAGGGCACGCCGGCGACCCGCCTCGTCTACCAGGATGGCGGCCAGCATCCGTTCTTCCGCGAGACCGCGCCGAGCACCCAGCTCTTCGCCGAGCGGGCGCCGCCGCGGCCGAACCTCGGCATCGTCAGCCGGCCCGAGGCCCTGGCGGCGGCCCCCGAGGAGATCATGATCGAGCCGAAGGTGAAGCCGGTTCTCCTCGCCAAGATCGATCCCAAGCACGAGAAGGGCAAGCATGGGGCGGTGAAGCCCACGGCGCTCGCCTTCGCGGCCCCGGCCACGAACCCCGCCCCGATCCCGACCCGCGAGGCCGCGGAAACCGCCGCTCCCGCGGCGCCGATCACCGTGGCGAGTGCCGATGGCGACCCCTCCGCCTACCGCAAGCTGCTCGGCAACCTGTTCGGCGGCGCCCCGGCGGCGCCCCCGGTCGCAGCCGTCGCCCTGCCGGCGGCCGACACCACCCCGGTCGCGGCGATCTCGCCCGCCGCGCCCCTGCCGAAGAAGCTGATGGGCCACCCGCATCCGGTCGCCCACGCCGCCACGGCCTCCGTGAAGGTCGATGCGAAGGCCGATGCGAAGGTCGACGGCCTGAACCCCGCGGCCGCGAAGAAGGCCGAGGCCAAGCCCGCCGAGCCGAAGCCCGCCGGCAAATCCGGTGAGGCCAAGACGGGAGAGAAGGCCCCGGAGGCCGGCAAGCGCACCGAGGCGCCGCACCACAACCGCGTCGCCGCCTCGCAGCCGGCGAACTGAAGAGGCCGTCCGTCTCTCCTTGCCCGTCCTGAAGGCCTCCGAGTCATCCCGGGGCCGCGACAGCGGAGCCCGGGATCCAGACCCGCAGGCGATGCAGGATCATGCGATCCATGGATCCGTCTGACCTGACGGGCTTTCCGAATCCCGGGTTCCGCTGTCGGCGCCCGGGATGGGTCCCGTGTGGTGTCGAGACAGGGCCGGGATCCCGATGGCTCCATGTACCGGAAGCGTGCGACTACACCTGCGCCTCCCTCTTGGTGGGGTGCGGGCCAAGCGACAGCACCAGGGCACCCACCATCGTTGAGAGCACCGACCCGAGGATTGCCCCGATCGTCGTCTCGGTGTCGAGTTCCGGCCTGCCCGCGAAGGCGGGGCCGCCGATGAACAGGCTCATGGTGAGCCGATGCCGCTGAGCGGGGCGACGCCGTAGACGTGGCGTGAGGTGGCCCCCGCGGGCGTCGATGCCAGTCCGTCCGCGCCGCGAGCCAGACGCCGCCGAACACCCCGACCTGCTTGCCGACGAACACGCCCGCCGCGACCCCGAGCGTGACGGGGCCAAGAGCGCTCCCGGCGTCAGCCCGGCGAGCGACACCGCCGCATGGGCGAAGCCGAAGACCGGCAGGATCCCGTAGGCCACTCAAGGCTGGAGCGCGTGTTCCCGCCGGTGCAAGGGCGAATTCCCGTCGTCGGGCCGGCCCAGGCTCGCCCGCAGGGGGATCGCCAGCGCCGCCGCGGCCACGGTAGCATGCAGCCCCGAGCGCAGTACCAGCAGCCAGAGCACGGCGCCGAGGATCAGGGAGGGCCCGAGCCGGCGCTGCTGACGAGCAGGTTGCGCAGGGCGGAGACCGGGCGCGGCAGGCGCCGGGGGAAGGGGACCGGTGCTATGGCGCCTCGCCTGCCAGGAATCGTGAGCGAGATCAGGGCGAGAGCGGGGTCACCCCCGCCCGAGGGCCGCCCGCACCAGCGTGAGCGCGTCCTCGCTCGCCCATTCCGCCGGGCCCTTCATCATGCCGATCTCGCAGCCATGCGGATCGATCAGGAAGGTGGTGGGCAGCCCGACGACGTCGCCGCCCTGCTGGAGCGCCGGCAGCGCCCGCCCGGCCGGGTCGGCGTAATAGGCCAGCCGCGTGATCCTGTTCTCCTGCATCCAGCGCGGCGGCCGGTCGGGGTTGCGGGTGTCGAGGTTGAGCGCCACCACCTCGAAATCCTCACCCCCCAGCGCCCCTTGCAGCCGGTCGAGGACCGGCATCTCCGCCTTGCAGGGGGCGCACCAGGTCGCCCACAGGTTCAGCAGGATCGTGCGGCCCTTGAGGTCGGCGAGCGTCTTCGGCTGCCCGTCCGGCCCGGTGAAGGCAATGGCGGGCGCGGGTTTCGGGCGCGAGGCGACCTGGAGCGCCGCCACCTCGCCGCGGGCGAGGGGCGCGACCCGGGCGGCGGTGGCCTGCGCCAGGGGGCAGGCGCCGCCGTTGCCCCCGCCCGCAACCCCGTATAGGGCAGCCCCGAGGCCGAGGACGGCGACGAGCCCCCCCGCGACGAGGGCGAGGCGGGCTTTGCGCGAGGATGCGAGACGAGGTGAGGACATGAGCAACCGGATGTGGGGCGGGCGCTTCGCGAGCGGCCCCGCCGAGATCATGGAGGAGATCAACGCCTCCATCGGCTTCGACAAGCGCCTCGCCCCCCAGGACATCCGGGGCTCGCTCGCCCATGTCGCGATGCTGGGCCGGGCGGGGATCCTGCCGGCCGAGGATGTGGCGAAGATCGAGGCCGGTCTCAAGTCCGTCCAGTCCGAGATCGACGCCGGCACCTTCACGTTCCGCCGCGAGCTGGAAGACATCCACATGAGCGTGGAGAGCCGGTTGCGCGAGATCGTCGGCCCTACGGCAGGCCGCCTGCACACCGCGCGCTCGCGCAACGACCAGGTCGCCACCGACATGAAGTTGTGGGTGCGCGACACCCTCGACGCCCTCGACGGCCAGGCCGCCGACCTCCAGCAGGCGATGGCAGAGCTGGCGCTTGCGCATGCCGGCACGGTGATGCCGGGCTTCACCCATCTGCAATCGGCCCAGCCGGTCACCTTCGGCCATCATCTGCTCGCTTACGTCGAGATGCTGAACCGCGACCGCGGCCGGTTCCGCGATGCCCGCGCCCGCCTCAACGAATGCCCGCTCGGCGCCGCCGCCCTGGCCGGCACCTCGTTCCCGATCGACCGTCACGCGACCGCCGCCAGCCTCGGCTTCGACCGGCCGACGGCGAACTCCCTCGATTCGGTGGCCGACCGCGACTTCGCCCTCGAAGCGCTCTCGGCGGCGGCGATCGCGGCGGTGCACCTGTCGCGCTTCGCCGAGGAGATCGTGGTCTGGACATCGGCCCAGTTCGGCTTCGTCAAGCTGTCGGACCGGTTCACCACCGGTTCCTCGATCATGCCGCAGAAGCGCAATCCCGACGCCGCCGAGCTGGTGCGGGCGAAGTCGGGCCGGATCATCGGCGCCCTGTCGGGCCTGCTGATCGTCATGAAGGGCCTGCCGCTCGCCTATTCGAAGGACATGCAGGAGGACAAGGAGGGCACCTTCGACGCGCTCCAGACCCTCTCGCTCTGCCTCGCCGCCATGGCCGGCATGGTGCGGGATCTGGAGCCGGTGCCGGAGGTGCTGAAGGCGGCGGCCGGGTCCGGCTACGCCACCGCCACCGACCTCGCCGACTGGCTGGTGCGCGAACTCGGCCTGCCGTTCCGCGATGCCCACCACGTCACCGGCCGCCTCGTCGGCGAGGCCTCGTCCCGCGGCATCGGGCTTGAGGCGCTGCCGCTCGCCGTGATGCAGGCCGAGGAGCCGCGCATCACCGAGGCGGTCTTCGCGGTGCTCGGCGTCGAGAACTCGGTCAAGAGCCGCACCAGCTACGGCGGCACCGCGCCCGACAACGTGCGGGCGCAAGCCGAACTCTGGCTGAAGCGGCTCTCCGGCGAGACCGCCTGAGCGGCAATCTTTTTGTTCCGTCCCACCCCGCATCTCGGGACGAGGTCGCGGGTGGGAGGGGGCGGGCGCTCGTGTTAGTGCCAACCTCGGTCGACCAATAGCTCACCCATCACGGGAGGACCCACCATGGATCTCGGTCTCAAGGGCAAGCGTGCCCTCGTCCTGTCGTCCAGCCGCGGCCTCGGCCGCGGCATCGCCGAGGCCCTGGCGGCGGAGGGCGCGGACGTGCTGCTCACCGCCCGCACGGCCGAGCGCCTCGACGAGGCGGTGGCGGCGATCAATGCCCGCGGCCAGGGCCGCGCCCATGCCTTCGCGGGCAGCCTGAAGGACAATGTCGAGGCGATCTACGCCGCGGCCCAGGAGCATCTCGGCGGGGTCGACATCCTGGTCGCCAATACGGGCGGTCCGCCGGCCGGCACGGCCCTGACCGTCCAGCCCGACGCCTGGACGCCCCAGTTCGAGGCGATGGTGACCCCGGTCTTCCGCCTTGCCGGCCTGGTCCTGCCGGGGATGCGCCAGGCGGGGTTCGGCCGCATCCTGGTCGTCGCGTCGAGCGGCGTCGAGCAGCCGATCCCGAACCTCGTGATGTCGAACGCGCTCCGCGCCTCGATCGCCGGCTGGGCCAAGACCCTGGCCTCGGAGGTCGCCGCGGAGGGCGTCACCGTCAACATGATCCTGCCCGGCCGGATCGAAACCGACCGCACTGCCGAGCTTGACGCCGCCAACGCCAAGGCGCAGGGCAAGTCGCGCGACGAGATCTCCGAGGCCGCCCGCGCGGCGATTCCCGCCAAGCGCTACGGCAAGGTGCAGGAATTCGCCGACGTGGCGTGCTTCCTCGCCTCGGAGCGGGCCTCCTACGTCACCGGCAGCATGATCCGGGTCGATGGCGGGGCCGTCCGTTCGATCTGACGACCCATCAGGCGGGGCTCCTCGTCCCGCCTCCTCCCCCGACTGGGCCCTGAACGGTCCCGAATGTCATGAAAAAGGGCGGCCCCGTCGGACCGCCCTTTTTGCATCTGAACTTGCCGACAGAGACTTTACTGCCGCTTGCCCCAGCGCACGCCCGGCGCCGGGCCGGCGCCCGCGGCGAGCGAACCCACCGCCGGGCCGCTGGCATTGCCCGGGTGGTGCTGCGAGCCCTGGCCCATCGGCTCGGGGGCGATCAGGTCCGGGGTCGCGGTCATCTCGGGAGTGCCGCGGCCGGTGGCGAACTGGCCGGTCTTGCGGAAGCGCCAGAGATAGCCCGGCACCACCGCCTCGATCGCCGTCGGGGCGATGCCGATGCCCTCGATCGTGCGGCCTTCCGCCTTGGCGGCCTCCGAGACGACGTTGTCGCTCTGGAGCAGGGTGACCTGGTCGCGGGTGAGCTTCAGCGTGTCGGGCAGGAGGCCGAGGGTCAGGGTGTCGGCGAGTTCCATCGCGCGGGCCTGGAGCCGGGCGGCGGGCGCGGGCAGCGCCAGCACCACGCGGCTGCGCATCGTGACCGTCAGGGTGTACTCGACGAGCTGCTGGAGGGTCAGGATCTCCGGCCCGCCGAGTTCGTAGACCCGGCCGCCCTGGAGCCGGCCCTCGACCGCCCGGGCGATCGCCTCGGCGACGTCGCCGGCGAAGACCGGCTGCATCCGCGCTTCGGCGCCGGCGAGCGGCAGCACCGGCAGCATCCGGGCGAGGGCGGCGAAGCGGTTGAAGAAGCTGTCGCCCGGCCCGAACACGATCGAGGGGCGGAACACGATCGCCTCGGGCCGGGCCTCGAACACGCGGGCCTCGCCGATCGCCTTCGAGCGGGCATAGGCGGAAGGAGACGTCTCGTCGGCGCCCAGCGCCGAGACGTGCACCATCGTGGCGCCCACCGCGGCGGCGGCGCGGGCGACCTCGGCCGCGCCCTCGGCCTGGAGGCGCTGGAAGCTCTGGCGGCCGCTCTCCTGGAGGATGCCGACGAGGTTGACCACGATGTCGGCATGCTCCGCCGCCCGGGCGATCGAGGCGGGGTTGCGGAGGTTGGCCTGCACGCCGACGATCTGGCCGACGCGGCCGAGGGGCTGGAGGAACTGGGCGAGATCGGGCCGGCGCACCGCCACCCGGATCCGGTAGCCGCGCTTGGCCAGCGCCCGCACGACGTGACGGCCGAGGAAACCCGATCCGCCGAACACGGTCACGAGCTGCGAGGCGGGCCGGGTCAGGCCGACAGGGTCGAAGCCGGTCATGGTCGTGGGGTCCTTCCGCGGGTCTTGATCGGGCCGAGTGTGCGGGGGCTCGTGTCGGCTCCATAGTCGAGGGCCGGGATCCTGTGAAGCTCCGGCGCTGCCGCGGACCCCGGAACCGATGCAGTTCCGTTCCGTTCGTCCCTCATCTCCGACGACACGCCGGTGCTCACGCCACCTTGCGCGGCACCATCCGCTCGCTGCCCAGAGCCTCCCGCGCCCCCGACAGCCCGGCCTCGGCGTATTCGGCATCCTCGTTGACGTTCCACACGTCGTAGCGCCGCTCGCCGAGGAGGATGTTCCGCGCCGTCAGCATCGCGGTCATCATCGCGTGGTCCTGGTTGTTGTACTTGTGCATCCCGTTGCGGCCGACGAGGTGGAGCGTCGGATAGCTGCCCTCCAGGTCCCGGCGGATCGTCGCCACGTGGTCGCGATAGGCGTCGTCGTAGACCGGATACGCCTTGGGCTGGCGCACCACGCAGGCATCGACCACGCTCGCCGGATCGACGAGGCCGATCTGGCCGATCTCGCGGCGGGCGAGGGCGATCAGCTCGGAATCCGGGGCGTTCCACAACCCGTCGCCCTCGAAGCAGAAGTATTCGAGGCCGAGGCAGGTATAGGATTCGTCCGGCACCATCTCGGGCGACCAGGAGCGGAAGTTCTGCACCCGCCCGACCTTCACCGCCGGATCGTGGACGTAGATCCAGTTGTCGGGAAAACTGTCCTTGGCACGCGCGATCAGCGCGACGGTGAGGAAGTCGCGGTAGCGCAGGGAGCGGGCCTGGAAGGTGCTCAAGGGGGCCGGCCGGATCGCCCCGACCAGCTCGCGGATCGGCGCCGAGGACACGACGTTGCGCGCCGTGAAGGTCTCCCGCCCGCCGCCCTCGCGCCGGGCGCTCACCGTCCACAGCTTGGTGGCGGCGTCGTAGGAGAGGGCGTCGACCCGCCGGTCGAGCAGGACCCGGCCGCCGTTGCGCCGGATCGCGTCGGCTGCCGCGTCCCACATCATGCCGGGGCCGCGGCGGGGATAGCGGAACGACTCGATCAGGGTCTTGATGACCGGGCCGTCCCCTGCCGTCGGACGGTGCAGCCCGAGGGAGCGCTTGACCCCGTCGCGGATCGCGGCGCCGAGGTCGAGGCCCTTGATGCGCTGCGCCGCCCAGTCCGCCGAGATGTCGTCGCAGGACATGCCCCACACCTTCTCGGTGTAGGTCTTGAAGAAGATCGAAAAAAGCCGCTCGCCGAACTGGTTGCGGACCCACTCGTGAAAACTCTTCGGGTCCTGGATCGGCCGGGCCCGGGCCCAGAGATAGGAGGCGACGCAGGCCGCGCTCTCGACGAGGCCGAGGTTGCGCAGGGCTTCGAACGCCTTGAGCGGGTAGGCGTAGGTCTTGCCCTTGTAGTAGATCCGCGACAGGCGCGGCCGCTCGATGAAGTCGTCGGGCAGGATCTCGTTCCAGAGATCGACCACCTCCTTCGCCTTCGAGAAGAAGCGGTGGCCGCCGATGTCGAACAGGAAGCCCTTGTACGCGACCGTGCGGCTGATGCCGCCGACCTGGACCGGGTCGCGCTCAAGGACCACGACGTCGCGGCCGGCCTTGGCCAGCATGTAGCCGGTGGTGAGGCCGGCCGGTCCGCCGCCGATCACCAGCGTCTCGGTGTGAAGGCTCATCGCTCGGGCAACTCCGGGGCCGTCACGGCCGTGTCCGCTTGTGGACGGGACTCTCTTCCCCGAGCTTTATCGCCCGGATGGTAAAGAACCGCTCAACCGCCCCCGCTAACCGGGGGGTAAGGGCGCCCGTGCGAAGCCGGGAGCCGCCCGTGTCGTTCCGGCCCGCAGGATTCCGCCATGCTCGCCGCTCCGCTCCCCCAGGCCCGGTCCGGATCGGAGGCGGCGCAGCGTTCTCCCTTCGAGCGGCCGGTTCTCGTCTGGCTCATCGTCCTGGCGGGGCTCGCCGGAATCGTGTCCTGGCCCGATCTCGTCGCCGTGTTGCGCGACCTGCGCCTGCCGGACACCGACGACGCCATGCGGCTCGTGCAGGTGCGTGACCTCCTCGCCGGCCAAGCCTGGTTCGATCTCGCCCAGCACCGCCATGCCGGCGCGCCGCCGCTGCATTGGTCGCGGCTCGTCGACGCGCCGATCGCCGGCCTGATCCTGCTCGCGCGCCCCGTCGCCGGGCCGGCCCTGGCGGAGGGGATCGCCGCGGTGCTGTGGCCGCTGATGCTCCTCGTCCTTTACGCGGTGATCCTCTACCGGGGTGTCCGGCGCGTCTTCGGCTGGCGCGCCGCGGCCTTCGCGGTCTTCGCGGCCACCCAGGCGGTCTTCGTCACCGGCCTGTTCGCCCCAGGGCGGATCGACCACCACAACGTCCAGATCTGCGCGATCCTCGCCCTCGTCCTGTGCGTCGCCCGGCCGGCCCCGACGCTGCGGGACGGTGCGATGGCGGGTGCGCTGGCGGCGTTCTCGCTCGCGGTCGGGCTGGAGGCGCTGCCGTTCATCGCCGGTGCCGGCCTCGTCCTCGCCGGCCTCTGGCTGCGCGACGGGCGTGCAACCCTGCCGCCCTTCCTCGGCTTCGGCCTCGGCTTCGGCCTCGTCGCCCCGGCTTTGTTCGTCGTCCAGACCGGGCCGGCCCTCTGGACCGCGACCGCCTGCGACGCGCTCTCGCCGCCCTGGCTCTGGCTCGGGGCCGCCGCCGCCGTCACGGCCTCCGCGGCGGCCCTGGTGCCGGAGGCGCGCGGGTGGGGCCTGCGGCTCGGGCTGCTCGCCTTGTGCGGCGGCGTCGCGGTCGGGGGCTTCCTCGCCCTGTTCCCGGCCTGCGCCGCCGGGCCGTTCACCGGCATGCCCGATCTCGTGCGCGCGGAGTGGCTGGTGAAGGTGCGCGAGATGCGCCCGGTCTGGCAGCTCGTCCGAATGGCGCCCGATGCGGTCCTGGCCGGCCACGTCCCGGTGCTGATCGGCGCCGTCGTGGCGGGGCTGTGGGCGTGGTGCGGGCGGGACCCGGCCGAGCGCCGCCTGATGGCCGGCGCCGCCGGCGCGCTCGGGCTCGGCGTGGCGATCGGGACGGCGCAGTTCCGCGGCCTCTACGTCGCCGGCGCCTTCGTGCCCGTGGTGGCCGGTCCGGTCCTCGACCGGGCGGTGGCCCTCCTGCGCGTGCCCGAGGCGACGCCGCGCCGCCGCCTCGCCGCCCTGGCCCTGAGCCTCGCCCTGTGCGGCAAGGTCTGGCTCCTCGTGGCGGGGATCCCGCAGGCGCTCACGGGCACCGAGAAGGCGTTCGAGGCCGAGCACGCCGCCTGGCGCCGGTGCAGCGATCGCCAGGCCATCGCGGCGCTCGATGTCCTGCCGCCCGGACTGATCCTCGCCGAGATCGATCTCGGGCCGAACCTGCTCTTGCACAGCCATCATGCCGTGGTGGCGGCTCCCTACCACCGGGCACTGCCGGGCCTTGCCGCCTCCATCGAGGCGTTCCGGGACGAGAACGCACTCGCAAGGGTGGCTGCGCGGGTCGGGGCGGACTACATCGTGGCCTGTGCCCCTCCCGCGAAGCCGGGCGAGGCACCAAGCGTCGTGGCCCGGCTCGGCCAGGGCGCGATCACCCCGCCCGGGCTGGAGCCGGTCCCGGTGCCGGACACGCCGCTCCGGGTCTGGCGTCTCTCGGCCGGCGCCGCGAAAGGCTAAAAGCGTGATCGGGCGTGTCGCCGCGCTCTGCCTCCTCGCCCTCGTCCTGGCGGTTCTGGCCGCCGGGGCCGTGGCGGTCGCCCGCGGCGAGGAGCCCGGCGGCATCGAGGAGGTCTGGATCGCCCTGTTCGGCCCGCCCGATCTCGGCCCGGTCGATTTCGCGTCGCTGCGCCGTGTGCCGTCCCGGAGCGACGCGCTCGCCTGCGCGGCCGATATCTGTCCGCTCGCCCAGGCCGACGCGGTGCCGCCGGATCTCGCCGTGCCGGGGGCGCGCCTGCGCGAGATCGTCCGGGCTTGGGCCGAGCGCCAGCCGCGCACCGCCCTGGTCTTCACCGACCGGTGGGGCGAACAGGACCGCTACGTCGCCCGCACCGCCGTGCTGCGCTGCCCCGACACGATCACGGTCGAGATTGTCGGCCGCGGGGAGGGCCGATCGAGCCTCGCGCTCTACATCCGCAGCCAGGCCGGCTGCCCCGTCCTGGCGACGAGCGGCGGGCGGCTGACCCGCTGGCTCGCCGGGATCGCGGCAGCCACGGGCACCGAAGCGAACGAGGGGTGACGACCCGCATGCCGCGCGCCGCACACGAGCATCTGAGCCCGACCAGCCTCCCGCCGCTGGCGGCCCTGCCGGCCGAACCGGACGTGGCGGTGATCGGCGCCGGCGCCGCCGGGATCGGTGCGGCGCGCCGGCTCCTCGCCCGCGGCCTGGCGGTCGCCGTGCTGGAGGCCCGCGGGCGGCTCGGCGGCCGCACCGTCACCACCGCCCTGCGCGGCCATCCGGTCGATCTCGGCGCCCACTGGCTCCATGCCGGGCCGATCAACCCCCTGGTGACCCTCGGTTTTCAGCGCGGCGAGCCCCTGCGCCGGGCGGCGCAGGAGAGCCACCTCTGGGTCGGGCGCCGGCCGGGCCGGGCGGCGGAGGAGCTGGCCTTCGGCCGCGCCTGGTCCGTCGCCGACCGGGCGATGACCGACGGCGCGCGCTTGGGCGCCGAGGACCGGCCCGCGGCCGAAGCCTTGCCGCCGGGCCTCGGGCCCTGGGGCAAGCGGGTCTCTCTGGTGCACGGTCTCGTCTCGGGCCGGCCGCTGACCGAGATCAGCCTGCACGACTTCCCCAGCATGGAATACGGCGACAACTTCTTCATTGCCGGCGGTTACGGCGCCTATCTCGCCCGCCTCGCCGCCGGGCTGCCGGTGGCCCTCGCCACGCCGGTGATCGCCCTCGACTGGGCCGGGGAGGGGGTTCGGCTCGATCTCGGGGCACGCGGGACGATGCGGGCGCGGGCCGCCCTCGTCACTGCCCCGATGATGGTGTTGCAGGAGCCCGCTCCGGCGCTCCGCTTCGCCCCCGACCTGCCGGGCCCGGTCCGTGCGGCCATCGACGGTTTCCGAACCGGCATCTACGAGCACGTGGTGGTGCACTGGCCGGCCTCGCCGTTCCGTGGCCGCGACCGGCTGGCGAGCCTGATCGGGGGCCGGCTTCAGCCGCCCGGCCTGCTGACGCGGGTCGACGGGACGCCGTTCCACTATTTCGAACTCGACGTGCCCCTGGCCGCCCGCCTCGACGCGGCCCGCGCCGGGGCCGACGGCGCGCGGCGGCTGGTGCGCGAGACCCTGGCCGAGCAGGTCGGGCGCGGTGCGCTTCGCGACCTGGCCGTGCCGGCGGTGACCGAGTGGCGCCACGATCCCTGGTCGCGCGGCTCCTGGGCGGTGGTGCCGCCGGGCCATGCGAAGGCCCGCGACCTCCTGAAGGAGGCGGTGGCCGCGCGGATCTGGTTTGCCGGCGAGGCCTTGTCGCGCGAGCAATGGGGCACCGCGGGCGGCGCCTTCGCGGAGGGGGAGCGGGCGGCCGACGCGATCGCCGCCGCGCTCGCCTGACGGCGTTCTCCTAAAATCCATCGTGTGATTGCCACGAAGGCTCCCTACATTCCCGCCATGCTGACACGCCTCCTCACTCTCGTCCTGCTCCTCGGCCTCTCCTGCGTGGTCGGGTCCCATGCCCAGCCGCTGACCCGCAACGTGCTCAAGGGCGCCTGCGAGAAGCTCGTCATCGCCGGCCGGGATGTCAGCCCGACCTGCGGCGAGAGTCTCGTCAACACGGTCCAGGGCCGGCGCACCTCGTTCGACTTCACGTCGAGCGACGGCACCACGGTCAGCTTCAGCGGCACCGGCATGCCGCAGGACCGCCAGGAGGAGGTCGGCGTCGACGCGCTCCAGCCGGTCAGCGCCGTGATCCTCATGGTGAAGGGGACCGATGGCGGCATCACCCGCGATACGCTGATGACCGTCGGCTCCTGTCGCTTCCCCCCCGCGGGCCCCGGCCGTTCGACCGTCGCCTGCGCGGCCGATACCCAGCGCGGCCGCTTCGAGGGGACCTTCACCACGGCGAGCGACGCGCCAGCCGGGAAGTAGCCGCCGCCGGAATGATGGTCCGGCGCGGCAAAGGTGGGTCGAGGGCCTTTCGCGCGACGTTCCGTGTGAACCTCCCCCTTCGGGGATGGCAGGCCGCGTCCTGTCGCGTGACGATCGCGAATGGATCATCGCGCCGATGCGGCGGCGGCACGATCCTGCATGCGGATCGCGGCGCCCCTGAACCCTCGACGAGCGCACCGTGGCCGAGCATCGCATGCTCGACCGTGAGCGGGGACGGGCCGGCGGGGAGAGCCCTCGGCGATTCCGAGCGGAGGGGCTCCCCATGTCTCGGCCGATCGGCGCGCTGCTGTCGGAGTGGGTCGCTGCCGAGAGACCGCAGACCGCACGGGCGGTCTGCGCCCGGGGCGAGGCCCGCCTTGCGGTGAGGTCTCACCCCTGAATGTCTTGGCGCTATCGCGGCGGCTGGGCCTGCGATGGCTGCTGCTGGATCAGCGGAGTGATGCGCCGCACGGTGACCCGGCGGTTCTCCCGCGAGGGGCCTTGCGTGTTCACCTTCAGGGACTGCTCGCCATAGCCCTGGGTGGTGAGGTTTTCCGGCGGTACCTTGAAGTCGCGGGTCAGCACCTCGGCCACCGATTGGGCGCGCCTGTCGGAGAGCGAGAGGTTGTCGACGTCGCTGCCGACCGCATCGGTGTAGCCCTCGATCAGGAACACCTCCTGCGGGTTGTTCCGGATCGCCTGGTTGATCGCCGCCGCGATGGTGGCGAGGCGGCGGGCCTGGTCGGGCGTCACCTGCCACGAGCCGGTGTCGAAGGTGATCGTATCGATGTCGACGCTGCGCATGCGGGCGCGCAGGGTCGGGCTGTAGCGCACCTGGTCGAGGGTATAGCGCCGCTCGACCGGAGCCACCGGCGGAGCGGTGAGCGCCTCGTAGATCGCCCCCTCGTCGGCCTGCTCCGCCTCGACCACGTAGCGCTCGCGGGGGATGCGGATATCGGGTGGCGGCAGCACCACCACGTCCTGCTCGATCGACCGCGGCGGGCCCGCATAGGAATTGTCGATCAGCACCACCTCGCGACCATCGGGACCGCGACGGGTGCGCCGCAGCAGGCGACCGTCGTCGTCCACCACCGTGAAGACCTGGATGCCGCCGGGGCGGTCGATGATCGTCACCGTGTCGCGGCCGCGCCTCTCGATGCGGGCGTCGCGGTCGAGGAGGCGGAAGCGCTCGGTCTCGTCGTGGCGCAGGAAGTAGCGGTCGTCGTCGCGCACGATCACCCGGCCGGGCTCGCGAATGATCACGCGGCCATTCTCGTTGAACTCGCGCCGGGCGCGGCGGACATCCTCGTAGCTGCGCACGTCGATGTCGCCGCGGCGGAACCCGCCCGGCACATAGTCCGGCGCATCGCGCCGGTAGCCGCCGGGCAGGTCGCCCCGGTCGTCCGGCCCGCTCCGGTCGACGCCTCGGCGGTCGCCGTCTCGCCGATCCTGGTCGCGCGGGTCGCGCCGATCGACGCCGCGGTCCTCCGGCATTCCTCCGCCTCCACCCGGCACGAAGGGCCGGCCCGGCACACCGGGCTGCTGATTCGGGGGAAGGGGCGTGCCGTTCGGACCGGTGCCGGGTGCCTCCGGTCGGCCCGGTCCTCGCCCTGGAGCGCCGGGCTGCGGCTCGCCGGCGGGCGGGCGGTTCGGTTCGGACTGGCTCGGCCCGCCGACCGGTGGCGCCGGCCGGCCCGGGGGCTCCCCGGGGGCTTGTCCCGGAGCCGGCGGCTGGCCGGGGCCACGCTGGGCCGGGCCGCCCGGTGCGTCGGGCCCGCGGCGCTCGTCGCGCGGCTCGGGTCTCTCGTCGCGGCGATCCTGCGGGCGGTCCTGACCCGGCTGGCGATCCGGCCGCGCATCCGGCGCCGGACGCTCGCGCTGGTCGGGGCGCGCGGCCGGGCCGCGATCCTGCGGCGGAGCCGGTGGACGGCCGTACTCCTCTCCGCGTGGCGTGCGCGGCTCCTGACGGTCTTGCCGGTCGGGCCGCTCCTGCCGGTCGGGCCGCTCCTGGCGGTCGGGGCGCTCCTGCCGGTCGGGACGGCCTTGCGGATCACGCTCTTGAGGGTCGGGCCGCTGCTGCGGCTCGGGTCGCTCGCGCGGCGGCGATGGGCGGTCGCGCGGCTCCTGCCGCTCGGGCCGTTCGCGCTGCGGCTCCGGGCGCTCCTGACGCGGCTCGGGCCGCTCGCGCGGCTCGGGCCGCGGCGCCGGGCGCTCTTGGCGGGGTTCGGGTCGTTCCTGACGGGGTTCGGGTCGTTCCTGGCGAGGCTCAGGGCGTTCCTGCCGCGGCTCCGGCCGTTCGCGGGGCTCCGGTCGCTCGGCTGGACCACGCTCTGGGCGCGGGCCGCCACCTGGGGCTCCGGGTCCGCCATGCCCGCGCTCGCCGGGGCCTCCGGGCCCACCCGGACCACCCCGCTCTCCCGGCCCGCCCTGGGCCAGCCGGATCACGTCGTCGCTTCGCGCCGCCACCTGGCTCGCAAGAAGGGGCTGGAGCAGCAGCGCCGGCAGGATCGTGCCGGTCAGCAGCAGTGCGCGGGCAGGGCGCATCAAGGGAGAACCTCTCGTCCGTCGTCGGTCCCTTCGAACACAGTGACGGCGAGATGGTTCCCGTTGGTCAGCCGCCCCGCTCGGTCAGGGCGTGGCGACGGGGGCGGCGCCCGGAGGCGGAACCGTCACCGCCGCTGCCTGCGGACCGTCCGTCTTGGCGGCGAGGGGCACCGGGATCAGGTTGGGGGCGATGATCCGGACCGCGGGACGCTCCTCCAAGACGACGGCGGGCCGCGGCGTCTCGGCGGCGGGCTCGGTCGCCTCCTCGACCCGGCTTGCGGCGGTGGCGGCCAGGGCCGCGGCGGCCCGGTCGGCGCGGCCGACCAGGGTCAGGCGCACTTTCGGCCGCGACATCGCCTCGGCCTGGGCCGGGGTGACGAAGATGTCGCCCTTGTGGCGCACCAGCATGCTTTCGGCCTTGACGAGCGCCTGCGCCCAGGTCTGCGTGCCCTTGCACGAGCAGTTCGGCACGAAAGTCTTCTGGAACTTGAAGGCGTTCGGCAGAGCCGAGTAGGCGCGCTTGGTCTGGATCGCGGCGGCCTGGGTCAGTCCGCTGTCGGTCGGCGGCATCGAGTAGGCGGCGGCCTCGGCCCCAGGGCAGAGCGCCTGGCACATCTCGTCCGCCCCCTCCCGCCCGTCGGGCAGGTTCGGCATCGGGAAATAGGCACCGTCGCACATCCGCACGCAGATCACCTGCGACCCGCCGCGCCCGAAGCCCTCCGCCGGCTTCGGGTGGAGCGCGGCGGCGCTCGGCAGGCCGGTGCAGGTGTCCTTCACGGCGGCGATCAGCTGCGCGCGGCGCGCATTTGACACCTCGCGGGCCCCCGCGCCGTAGCCGGCATTGAGGGCGCGGATGCGCTGCTCGACCTGGGCGCATTGCGGCGGCCGCATGTCGAAGAACAGGAAGCGCCCGCCCTCGCAGCCGATCGACTGGCGATAGGCGACGAGCTGCTGGATCTCCTCGATCTGGCCGCGGTTCGAGTCCCGCTGCAATCCCGCAAGCTCGGCGCGGAAGCGCTGGCAGGCGGCCGCGTTGGGCTCGGCCAGGGCAGCCTGGCACAAGGAAAGGGTCGCAAGGACGCCGGCGAGGAGCCGGACCGTGAGGCGAAGCAGCGGCATGGTATGCGGGAACCGGCCGTGATGCGAGGACGATCCGCCCCCGAGAGGGCGGCGGACGAAGACGAGCCGTCCCCCGGATGGGGACCCAAGCGTGGCGGGACGGGACGGCATCGTTCTACCCGCCCTCGCCGCCGCGCGACACCCTCCCTACATAGGTTACGCTTGTTTGGGAAAGGTTGATGCGATGGTGTGGCGGCGGGGTCTCACGGCGCTCTGCGGGGTGGCCTGTCTCGGGCTGGCCGCGGGCGCGGCGGTGGCGCAGGAGCCGGACCGGATCTTCGACAAGTCGACCGTCTGGCGGCCGCTGACGCCGAACGACAAGCTCGTGGTCTACGGCATCGACGATCCGGACGTGGCCGGCGTCGCCTGCCACTATACCCAGCCGGAGAAGGGCGGCATCAAGGGCACCCTCGGCCTCGCCGAGGAGGTGTCCGACATCTCGCTCTCCTGCCGCCAGATCGGGCCTGTCAAGTTCAAGGACAAGATCAAGCAGGGCGAAGTCGTGTTCAGCGAGCGCCGCTCGCTGATCTTCAAGAGCATGCAGATCGTGCGCGGCTGCGACGCCAAGCGCAACACCCTGATCTATATGGTGTACTCCGACAAGGTGGTGCAGGGCTCGCCGAAGAACTCGACCTCGACGGTGCCGCTGATGCCGTGGGGGACCGAGCCGCCGCCGAAATGCGGCGACTTCCTGGGCTGACGACCGGCCTACGCGCCGGGTCTCAGCCCGCGTCGCGGAGCCGCTGCCCGGCCTCGCCGTAGCCCTGCGCGGACGCGGTGCGGTTGGCGATGCCGCGGCTCAGCACGATCCATTCGAGATCGTTGATCGCCGCCACCAGCCGCGCCCGCTCGGGCCCCTCCGACCCGTCGTCGGGTCTCGCCTCGGCGAGATTCACCGCGGCGATCAGCACCTGGTCGCGCCGGTCCTCGATCCGGGGATCGCGCTCGACATGGCCGCGCACGTCGTCGTCGAAAAGCCGGATGACGGCCCAGGGCAGCGCGTCGGCGCTGCACCCCGACGGGTAGCTCCGGGCGACGAGGCGGGCCTGCGCAGCGGCCTCCCGGACGAGTTCGACGAGCTTGGCGACCATGGCGTGTCCGCTGTGAATGTCATGAGCGGGACCCGCGACGGCGTGCGGGTCCCGAGGGCTGAGCCTTACCGCGCCAGCCGCCCCTCCGCTGCGGCCTTCGCCATCTCGTCGGCATCCGACGGTAGCAGGGTGCGCTCGGCCACCATGCGCTCGGCCGCCGCCCGCACCGCTGTCGCGTAGGCGCCCTCGTCGGGGTAGCGCTCCGCCAGCGAGGGCCGCGGGTCGTGGGCGGCTTGCGCCTCCGCCTTCGTCGCCGGGAAGGTGAGCACGCCGCCCTTCTGGTTGCACAGGGTGTCGGCGGCGACGCCACGGGTCGGGTTCCAAGCGGTGTAGGTCGCCCGGGGGACCTCGATCAGCGGCAGCCGGATTCCCGCCAGCGTGTTGCCGTCCGGATCGACCTTCGGCAGCAGCAGGGGATAGGTGCCGCGCAAAGCCGGCGGGTCGCCCGGCCCGGCCCCGGGCTCGACCCATTGGGCCGGGGTATGGAGGCCGGTATAGGGCAGGCCCGGAATCGGCGGATAGAGATGCGCGGCCGGTCCCAGGGTGCCGTCGGCCCGCGACGGATAGCGGCTGGCCGGAGGCGCGACGCGATCGGTGATCCAGGCTTCGAGGGCGACGAGGAGCGCCCGCGACGCTGCCCCGGCATGGATCGGGCTCACCGGCAGGGCGCAACCCGGCACGCTCGCGGTCTTCGCGTCGGGATCGGCGAAGTGCGGCGCACCGGTGACCATGTAGACCCGCACCTCCGGCGGCTGGGCCAGATCGGCGCCCCGCGTGTCGGTGGTCACGAGCGCGCCGCGGGAGCCCCACAACTCGTACTCGCTGTCGACATGCATCAGGCGCGGACAGGTGTTGGACAGGCGGCAGCGCAGCAGGAGGCCGTCGCGCCGGCCCGTCAGGGCGTCGGTCGTCGTTTCGTAGGCGAAGGGGAACTGGTCGGCCGGGTAGGAGCGGTCGAGATGGGGGCCGGGATTGCGGCCGGGCTGGGCGAAGCGGGCATTGGTGAAGCTGCGCCGGCTGCCGGCAATGTGCGGCATCATCCCGTCGAACACCATCCGGCCGCGCTCGTCCTCGTTGAGGCCGAGATAGAGGAGGTCGCGCAGCACCCGGCCCGATTGCGAGATGCCGAAGCCGACCGCCCGGTCGATGGTGCTGCGCCCGTTCGCGGCGAGCGGGTTGCGCGCGCTGGTGTCGTGGCGCAGGAAGGTCGCCACGTCCCGGATCGCCGCGAGGCCGAGGCCCATCACCGCCGGGTCGCGGGCGGTGTAGATCAGCTCGTAGAGGGCGCTGCCGTCGAAGCCCTCCGGCCGGGTGATCGCGATGCGCTTCGGATCGACGAATCGGAACGACAGGCCCGGCGGTGTCGTGCGCGGATCCTCGGGCTTCGCCCGCACGGTGAGGCGGGCCTTGGCCGGATCGAGATCGGCGGCCGGCCAGGTCAGGGGCGCTTCGATCGGCGATGTCGTGGTGTCGAAGCTCCATTCCTCGCGCGAGGGGCCCGTTACGCCGGCGAGCACCGGCAGGCGGATGCCCATGCCGGCGGCGGGGGCGATGTCGCCCTGCCAGCCGATCCAGGCCAGGGTATAGCCGCGCGACAGCAGGAAGCCGCGTCCCGCATCGTCCGCCCGTTCGAGCCGGCCCGACGCCTGGCTCGAGGAGCCCTCGACCAGGGGACCGATCAGCTTGCGGCCCCGATTGGGGATCTCCACCAGCAGGAGCCCGTTGGGGCGCTGTGGCCGCAGCAGCACCACGTCGGCCGTGGCCTCGACCCGGCCCTCGGCGGTGCGGGGCGCCAGGGCCAGGTCGGCGATGATCGCGTTGTGGGGATCGGCGGGATCGAGGGCGATGGTCGCCCGGCCGGTGATCTTCTCCGCCGTGCCGCGCTCGCCGAAGCTGCGGCCTTGAAGGGCCGGTGTCTCGGCCGAGACGATCTCGAAGCGCGTCACCTCCGCCCCGGCCGGTCCGGCGGCGAGGCCGCCCCCGAGCATCGCCAGGGCCATGGCCCTCGGCAGCCTGATCATCGCTGGTCCTCCCTGGCGGCGCCACGGACGGGCACCTTGGGAGGAACCGTAACGGTGTGGCGCCCGGCTGTGAATTGTCCCATCCGCTCAGCAGACTTGCGTTGGCAGGCCAACGCGTCGGCCGCTTAGGTTTTTGTTTTGGTGCAGATTTTTGCCGCCGATCCGGTGACCACTTCGGCGAAATCTACCTAATACCATCGGCCCAAGATGCTGACGCATCGGGCCGATGAACCATCTCAAATTTTTGATACCAAGCCAGAGGCTTGGCGAAAATTCGCGAACGGAACCAAAGGTCGTTTCCAACGACCGTTGGTATAAGATGTCATGCTTGGATCGTACAAATTTCTCTTGATCTGTTCAGACACCATCACCGCGCGGGATCCCCTCTCCAGGCGTTGCCGGGCTTGCCCGGTATCGCTCAAGCCATGGGAGAGGGGCGGGGCGATCGGAGATCGCGCGAGAGCGTGACGCTCACACCGTCGAGCCGACAGCTCGACGCTCGACACGGAAGCGTCACATCCTCACGCGGAATCTTCGATCCCCCGAGGGCCCTCTCCCCCACGGGAGATTGGAGTGACGCTTTACTTCTCTTCGAACGGATCAAGCGGAGCCGTATCAAGACCCATCCAGCACGGCCGCGAGGTAGTGCCGGACGAAATGGGGCATCCGGGCGGGATCGAGATCGGCATGTTCGCGCACCCCGACGATCGCCGACAGCTCCGGCTCCGCCTCGGCGGCGAGATGGGCGGCGACCCGCTCCCGCACCACGGCCTCGTCCTCGGCGAGCTGGACCGGACGCAGCAGGGCCATCAGGCCGCCGTCCCGCACGATGATCCAGCCGGGATCCGGCCCCTCCGGGGCGACGAGGCCGGTCTCCTCCCGCAACTCGCGCAGCGCGCTCGCCGCGAGGTCGACGCGGCCATCCGCCCCGATATCGGTCGGGTCCGGCGTGCCGCAGGGAAAGTAGACCCGCCCGGCGGCGGCGGTGTGCGGACCCATCACGCCGAGCACGAAAGTGCCGTCCCGGGTGCGCGGCACCGCCGCCGCGAAGACGTTGACGACGCTCCCATCCGGGAAGCCCCAATCCTTCAGGGCGGTGAGGGCGGCGTACTCGGCCTCGAACAGGTCGACCGTGAGGACTCCGTCCGCGAGGTCCCACCGGCGCAGCATCAGCACCGTGCCGTTGAACATCGCCGGACGCTCCGCCCGCCGGGTCTCCCAATGCGCCAGGATCGCCCCGCGGTTGTCGCGGGCCCAGCGCCAGTCATGGGCGACCATCCGGGCGTCGATCCGCCGGGCCGGGGTGAGGGTGACGCCCGTCACAGGTGCAGCACGCCCTCGGAGACCAGCACGGCGCTCCCGCCGATCTCGGCCGCCCGCAACGCCCCGTCCTCGATGGTGAGCTGGAGCGCGATCTCGCTCGGCCGGCCCATCTCGATCCCCTGCGCGATGACGAGGTCGTGGGTGCCGCTGCCCAACGGCTCGAACTGCATCAGGGCGCCCGCGAAGGCCGCGACGGCGCCGCCGGTCGCCGGATCCTCCGCGATGCCGGCGGCGGGGGCGAACATCCGGGCCCGGAAGCTGTGGGCCGGATCCCCGGTCTCGCCGGTATAGAGGAACGCCTTGGAGCCGGGGCCGAGGGCCTGCACCATCGCCTCGGCGCTGGTGCGTGCCCGGGCCAGGGCATCGAGCCCCTGGACCGGCACGAGATGGAACTGCGTGCCGGCGCTGTAGCGGCTCGGCCGGTGGCGGGCATAGCCGATCTCGGAGGGCGACAGGTTCAGAGCGGCGGCGAGGGCGGTCGCGTCCGGCTCCTCGCCCCAGCTCTCCGGCAGGCGCGGCAGGCGGAAGCGGGCGCGGCCCCGGCCGTCGGCGGTCTCGACCACGCAGGGCACCACCCCGACCTGCTCCTCCAGCCCGAACGCCACCGCGTCGGCGATCTCCGCCCGTCTGTCGCCGAGGGCGAGCAGCACCGCGGTGCCGACGGTGGGGTGGCCCGCGAAGGCGAGTTCCTGGGTCGGCGTGAAGATCCGCAGCCGCGCCCGGTGCCTGTCCTCGGCGGGGGGCAGCACGAACACCGTCTCCGACAGGTTGAACTCGCGGGCGATGGCCTGCATCGCGGCCTCGTCCAGCCCCTCGGCGTCGAGCACCACGGCCAGCGGGTTGCCGGCAAGCGCCGTGTCGGTGAACACGTCCAGGATGGCGTAGCGGCGTGCGGGCATCGGGTTCTCGTCCTTGACGGGGCTCGGGGCGAGGCAGCACGGATCGGTCGGGGGATGCAAGCCCCAGTGGCGGATGGGCGGTCACGCAGAGGCGTGATGGCCATTTCACGAGTTTGCCATGATGGCGCTCAGCCGCTGCGACCGCCGGCGCTGCACCGGGGGCGGCGGATGGTGTAGGCGAGCGGCACGACCCGACGGAGCGCCCTGCGATGCCCCACATCCTGACCGCCGACACCGCCGCCCGCTTCGCCGCCCTCACCCTCGGCCACGTCACCCGGGAATACCCGAACAAGCCGGATCACACCCTCGCCGGCCCGGAGGATGCCCGCACGCCGGCCGCGCTGCATCCCGTATTCTACGGCAGCTTCGACTGGCATTCCTGCGTCCACGGCTACTGGCTGCTCGCCCGGGTTCTGCGCCGCTTCCCCGAGGGGCCGCAGGCCGACGCGATCCGGGCGCTGTTCGACCGGCAGGTGACGCCCGAGAGGGTCGCAGGCGAGTGCGCCTATCTCGCGGCGCCGACGGCGCGGGGGTTCAAGCGTCCCTATGGCTGGGCCTGGGCGCTCACGCTCGCCGACGAGCTGGGACGTCTCCCCGAGCCGCGCTGGGCGCGGGCGCTGGCGCCGCTGGCCGAGATCGTTGCGCAGCGCTTCCGCGAGTTCCTGCCGCTCTCGCCCTATCCGGTGCGGGTCGGCACGCATTTCAACACCGCCTTCGGGTTGCGCATGGCGGCGGATTATGCGGAGGGCACCGGGGATGCCGGCCTGACGGGGCTGCTGCGCGCCACCGCCGCGCGCTGGTACGGCCCGGACGCCGATTGCCCCGCCTGGGGCGAGCCGAGCGGGGACGACTTCCTGTCCTCCGCGCTGATCGAGGCCGAAGCCTTGCGCCGCCTGATGCCGGCCGAAGACTTCCTGCCCTGGTTCGACCGCTTCCTGCCGCGCCTCGCCGAGCGCCAGCCCGAAACCCTGTTCCGGCCGGCGACCGTCACGGACCGCAGCGACGGCAAGATCGCCCATCTCGACGGGCTCAACCTCAGCCGCGCCTGGTGCCTGCGGGCGCTCGCCGCCGCGCTGCCGGCGGCGGATGCCCGGGTGCCGGTGCTGCGGGACGCGGCCGAGGCCCATCTCGACGCGGCGCTGCCGCACCTCGCCGACGACTACATGGGCGAGCACTGGCTGGCGAGCTTCGCACTCCTGGCACTGGAGGCATAGCCTGGCGCTGGAGGCATAGTTCAGCTCTGGAGGCGTAGCCGGACTCCGGAAGCCTGAGCCTTCACACCGCCTCGACCAGGAAGGTGCGGCTCGGCGCCACGAACTCGTCCTGCGCCGCCACGGTCAGGATCTCCCGTGAACCCGCTTCCGCGGTGCGGCGCAGGAGGCCGAAGATCGAGGCGGCGGCGGCGCCCAGCGCCTCGCCGGCCGAGCGGCTGCGGGCGTAATGCACCAGGAACAGGGCCGCGGTGGCGTCGCCCGCGCCGTTGATGGCGAGCGACAGGCGGGGGGTGCGCAGGCGCCAGAACAGCCCGTCGGCGCCGGCCAGCATGTCGATGCTGTCGTCGGGCGTCTCCTCGGTGTGGAGCGAGGTGACCAGCACCACCTTCGGCCCGCTCGCCTGCACGGCGGCCACCGCGGCCTTGGCATCGGCCAGGGTCCGGATCTTGATCCCGCTCAGGTAATCCAGCTCGAACTGGTTCGGGGTGATGATGTCGGCTGCCGGCACCGCATGGTCGCGCATGAATTCCGGGATGCCGGGCCGCACGAACACCCCGCGGCCGACATCGCCGATCACCGGATCACAGCAATAGAGCGCTGCGGGGTTGGCCGCCCGCACCCGCGCCACCGCCCGCAGGATCGCGGTGCCGATATCGGCCGAGCCCATATAGCCGGAGAGCACCCCGTCGCAGGTCGGCAGCACCCCGCGCTCGGCGATGCCCTCGACCAGGTCCTCGATCGCGGGGCCGTCGAAGACCCGGCCGCGCCAGGCGCCGTAGCCGGTATGGTTCGAGAACTGCACGGTGTGCACTGCCCAGACCTCGACCCCGAGCCGTTGCATCGGGAAGACCGCCGAGGCGTTGCCGACATGGCCGTAGGCGACGTGGGATTGGATCGACAGGACGTTCATCGCGACACGAGACCCCACGGAAGGTGCGACCGGGCCCCGGCCGGGGC
>NZ_LABX01000122.1 GCF_001043915.1 Methylobacterium aquaticum
GGCGGGCGGGGCCTCCTCGACCGGCGCGGGCGCGGGCGGGCGCACGGGAGTGGTCAGGAAGGCCGGCAGGCCAGTCGGCTCGTCGGCGGCCAGAACCGGCTCGGAGCGGGGCTCCTCGCGGCGGCGCTCGCGGCGGAACTCGGAGCGGCCGCCCTCGCGGTAGCCCTCCTGCCGCGGGCTCTCCTGACGGACCGGCTCCGGCCGGGGCTGTTCGGCGCGGGACGGATCCTGCCGCTCGGCCCGGTCCTGACGCTCGGGACGATCCTGCCGCTCCGCGCGCGGCTCCGCCCGGTCCTGGCGGTCGCGCTGCTGGCGCTCCTGGCGGTTCTGGAAGCGCTCGCGGCGCTCCTGCCGGTCGGGGCGGTCCGGGCGCGCCTGATCTTGGCGCTGATGATCTTGGCGCGGCTGGTCCTGGCGGTCGAAGCGGGACGGTCGGTCGTCGCTGCGGGTATCGTAGGGCTGCGGCTGCTGGCCGGGATCGCCGTAATCATCGGCGGCGCCGTAGCCGGACGGGGCGTAGCCGTTCACGCCGCGGTCCGGCCCGCCGCGGTCCTGGACCGCATAGCCGTTGCCCGGCACGGCCTCGTCGTCGCCGTCATCCTCGTCGTCGTAGCCCTGGCGACCATAGGTGCCGCCGTATTGCTGGCGATACTGCTCGTTCGCCGCGGTGATGATGCGGAAATAATGCTCGCCGTGCTGGAAATAGTTCTCGGCCATCACGGGATCGCCGCTCGCCTGGGCGTCGCGGGCGAGCTGAGCGTATTTCTCGGCGATGTGCTGCGCCGTGCCGCGGATCTTGACGTCGGGGCCGTTCGATTCGTAGGCCCGGGTCAGCGGGTTCGGCCCCTTGTTGTTGCTGCGGTTGCGACCACGCATACGCCTGTTCTGGTTCGGTCTCATCGGCCTCGACTGACCCTCTTCGACGACTTGAAGGGCGGGACTTCACGCGCGCGGCGGCTCGTCGCCAGCGGAGCCGGGCGGCCTCTGCCGGGCCATGTTCCGTCTCCGCAGCGATGTCCGCCTTGACCTGTGCGACCGCGGGCCGTCTCACGGTCCGGCCACCGTCGATCCACAGATGCGGGGCACCGGACCGCCTACGCGCTCATGGGTCTGCCCGGTGGTGGAAGATCGTCCAAAGGTCCGCGCTCAATGTCGCGCCCGAGAACTGAGCCTGGCTGTGTTGTCCGGACCGTTCACGATCTACCCCGGGACGTTAGCGGGTTCGGCCGGCGGCGCCAAGTGACTTCGCGCCGATTTTGCGCACAAAGGCCACAGAAACCTTGAGAATCCACGTCAGAACTCGCTCCCGGCCGTCATGACGACCACCCGGGGATGCCCGGCGAGGTCGCGCCGCACCTCCGCGCCCAGGCCGTGGACGGTGGCGAGGCCGCGCAACGCCGCCTCCTGGTCGTAGCCGATCTCGACCAGCAGATGCCCGCCTGGGCGCAAGAGAGGCGGCACCTGGGCCAGGATGGTGCGGTAGGCGTCGAGCCCGTCGGGCCCGCCATCGAGGGCGAGGCGCGGATCGTGGTCACGCACCTCCCCGGACAGGCCGGCGATGACGTGGCTCGCGATGTAGGGCGGGTTCGTGACGACCAGGTCGAACGGCCCGGCAAGCGACGCGGCCCAGTCGCCGACGACGAAGGCCGCGCGGTCGGCGACGCCGTTGCGGGCGGCATTTGCTTGAGCGGTGCGCAGCGCGCCGGGCGACCGGTCGAGGCCGACGCCGAAGGCCGACGGCCATTCGGTGAGCAGAGCGACCAGGATGCAGCCGGAGCCGGTGCCGAGATCGGCGAGGCGGTGCGGACCGTCCGGCCGCAAGCCGAGGGCCGCCTCGACCAGAGTCTCGGTGTCGGGGCGCGGCACCAGGGTCTCGGGCGAGAGCCCGAACGGCAAGCCCCAGAACTCCCAGGCGCCGATGATCCGCGCCACCGGCTCCCCGGCGGCGCGCCGGGCGAGAAAGGAGCCGAGGCGCTCGGCCCCCTCCCGTCCGACCGGCTCGGCCCCGCGCAGGGCCAGATCGGTGGCGGTGACGCCCAGCGCCTCCTCGACCAGGATCCGGGCGTCGAGGACGGCCGTCTCGATGCCGCGGGCGGCGAGGGCGTCCACGGCCCGGGCCCTGGCCGCGATCCGGCTGGTCCCGGGGGCAATCGCGATCACGCCATCCCCTCGGCGGCCAGCAGAGCCGCCTGGTGCTCGGTGATGAGCGCATCCACCACCTCGTCGAGGGCGGTGCCGGCCATCACCTCTTCGAGCCTGTAGAGGGTCAGGTTGATGCGGTGGTCGGTCACCCGGCCTTGCGGGAAGTTGTAGGTGCGGATCCGCTCCGACCGGTCGCCGCTGCCGACCTGGGCGCGGCGGTCCGCGGCGCGGGCGGCATCCTTCTGGCTGCGCTCCTGATCGTAGAGCTTGGCCCGCAAGAGCGCCATGGCGCGCGCCCGGTTCTTGTGCTGCGAGCGCTCTTCCTGGACGAAGATCACGATACCGCTCGGCACGTGGGTGATCCGGATCGCCGATTCGGTCTTGTTGACGTGCTGGCCGCCCGCGCCCTGCGCCCGCATCGTGTCGATCTTCAGATCCGCCTCGTTGACCTGGATGTCGACCTCCTCCGCCTCCGGCAGCACCGCCACGGTGGCGGCGGAGGTGTGGATCCGTCCTTGCGTCTCGGTGTCGGGCACCCTTTGCACCCGGTGGGCGCCGCTCTCGAACTTCAGCCGGGCGAAGACGCCGCGCCCCTTCACCTCGGCCACGACCTCGCGATAGCCGCCCATGGTGCCGGGGCTCTCGGAGATGACCTCGACCCGCCAGCCCTTCAGGTCGGCGTAGCGCGAATACATCCGGAACAGGTCGCCGGCGAAGAGCGCCGCCTCGTCGCCGCCGGTGCCGGCGCGCACCTCCAGGATGGCGCTCTTCTCGTCGGCGGCATCCTTGGGGAGAAGCAGGAGCTGGAGCGCCCGGGCAGCAGCGTCGCGGGCGGCCTCCGCCTCCGGCTTCTCCTCGGCGGCGAGCGCCCGCATCTCGGGGTCGCCCTCCTCGATCATCTCCTCGACACCGTGGAGCGCAGCCTCGGCGGCCCGGAACGCGCGGATCGCCTCCACGACGGAATCCAGGTCGGAGAGTTCGCGCGAGAGCTGCACGAAGCTCTCCGCGTCGGATTCGCCGGCGCTCAGGGTGGCGGTGACGATGTCGTGGCGGGCCAGGATGGCGTCGAGACGGTCGGACGGGATCGCGATCATGCAGGAGATATGGCCATTCGCATCGGCCGGTTCAGCCGGGGCGGCCCGCGCCCGGTGCCGGAGATGGTGCCGCGTATAGCAGGTCTGCGAGGGTTGGGGAGTCGGGGCGGCGCCACCCACCGCTTGCACCATGGCAGTAAGCGGGCCGCGCCCGCGGAGGCGGCCGACCGAACTGGCAGACCGCTTGCCTGTCGGTCCCGCCGACCAGGGGAGCGGGCCATGACGGAGACGAGCGGCGTGAAGGATCTGTTCGACCGCTGGGAGCGTGTCTGGCACGAGGGCGCCTTCGATCTCGTCGAGGCTTGCGTCGCGCCGCATTATACCAACGGCCCAGGATGCTGACGCAGCGGGCCGTTGACCTATCTCTCATTTTCGACATCAAGCCAAAGGCTTGGCGAAATTGAGAGAGCGGAACCAAAAGTCGTTTCCAACGACCGTTGGTATCACTCCCGGCACGACGAGATGGGTGATCGCATCGTCACCCGCGAGGATTACGCGGTCGAACTCTCGCGCCTGCGGCAGGCGCGCCCGGACATCCGAATCATCGTCTACGATCACAGCTTCGACGGTGACCGTGCGTGGTACCGCTTCACGATGCGCTGGACGGACCTCGCGAGCGGCGAGGTGCGAACCCGGGCCGGCCTGCAATCCTACCGCATCGAGGCGGGCCGGCTGGCGGAAACCTGGGTCATCCTCCAGCCGGTCGGCTCGGCCTGGGCCGATAGGGTGGCGCAGGCCAGTTGGACGAGCCGGGTGCACGGCCGATAGACCGTCGCGGACCCCACCACGGGCCGTGGATCCGGTCACCGTGCCGGACCGCGCGGGCGTCCGCCGTCGCGTGTGGCCGCCGGCCGGGCGGGTCATGACGGGGATCGCCATGAACGGCACGGCGCCGGTCAGACCGGAACGCCGTGCCTCTCCGCGAAGGCCGCGAGCGCCGGGCGCAACGACGCCCCGTCGCGGGTCCGCGCCAGTTCCTGCTCCAGGAACGCCGAGACGGCACCGGCATCGATCCCCAGCACCATCGCCTTGACCGGGCCGATCGAGGCGGGGGACATCGAGAGGGCGCGGAAACCCAGGCCGATCAGCGCCATCGCCTCGAGCGGCCGCCCGCCGATCTCGCCGCAGACCGTGGCCGGCGTGCCGGCGGCCTGCGCCCGATCGGCGATCAGCCGGAACGCCCGGAGCGCCGCGGCGCTCAAGGGATCGAAGCGGTTGGCGACCTGGCGGTTCTCGCGGTCGACCGCGAACAGGAACTGCATCAGGTCGTTCGAGCCGACGGAGAGGAAATCGGCTTCCGCCGCGATCTCGTCGATCTGGAACAGCAGCGAGGGCACCTCGACCATGACGCCGAGGCGGCAATCCGCCGGCAGCGGGTGGCCGTGACGGGTGAGATGCGCCTTCTCGCGCTCGACGATCCTCTTGGCCTGGACGAATTCCTCCACCGTCGCGACCATCGGGAACATGATCTTGAGCGGCCGCCCACGGGCCGCCTTGAGGAGGGCGCGCAACTGCATGCGCAGGAGGCCCGGCCGATCGAGGCCGATGCGGATCGCCCGCCAGCCCAAAGCCGGGTTCTCCTCCTCGAGCGACTTCATGTAAGGCAGCACCTTGTCGCCGCCGATATCGAGAGTGCGGATCGTCACCGGCAGGTCGCCGACCGCCTCGAACACCGCCTCGTACAGGATCTGCTGCTCGGCCGCGGTCGGCATCCGCTCGGCGACCATGAACTGCAACTCGGTGCGGAACAGCCCGACGCCCTCGGCCCCGGTCTCGGTCAGGTGCGACAGATCGACGATGAGGCCGGCATTGAGCTGGAGCCCGACGGCGATGCCGTCGCGGGTGACCGCCGGCACGTCCCGCAGGGCGCGGTACTGCTCCTGGCGCCGGGCGCGCAGCCGCGCCTTCTCGGCATAGGCCGCCTCGATCTCCGGCCCGGGCCGGATCTGGACCTCGCCCGTTCCGCCATCGACGATGATGGCGTCGCCACTCTCGACGAGGGCGGTGGCATTGGCCACCTCGCCCACCGCCGGGATGCCGAGCGCCCGGGCCACGATGGCGATATGGCTCGTCGGCCCGCCCTCCTCCAGCACCACGCCCCGCAGGCGGGCACGGTCGTAATCGAGGAGCGCCGCCGGGCCCATCGAGCGGGCGACCAGGATGGCGTTCTCGGGCATCGCGTCCTGCCCGACGGTCGGGCGGCCGACGAGCTGGCGCAGGAGGCGGTTGGCGAGGTCGTCGAGATCGTGCAGGCGCTCGCGCAGATAGGGGTCGCTCTGGCGCAGCATCCGGGCGCGGTTGTCCGACTGGACCCGCTCCACCGCGGCTTCCGCCGTGAGGCCCGACAGGACCGCCTCGCGCATCCGGCGCAGCCAGCCCTGGTCGTGGGCGAACATCCGGACGGTCTCGAGCACCTCCCGGTGCTCGCCGGCCCCCGCCACGTCGCCGCGCTCGACGAGGTCGTCGATCGCGGCGCGGACCTCCGCGATGGCGGTGTCGAGGCGCGACGCCTCGCGCTCGACATTCTCGGCGATCAGGTTGCGCACCACGATGCGCGGCTCGTGCAGCACGACATGCCCCAAGCCGACGCCGTCCGCGAGGGCGACGCCGCCCTGGCTGAGCGCCCGGCGCGAGGCGCTGACGGTGCCGGGCGACAGGGCTTGCAGCTCGCCCGAGGCGATCATCTCCGCCAGCACCATGGCGGTGGTCTGGAGCGCCTCGATCTCCTCCTCGGAATAGACCCGGTAGGTGCGGTTCTGCACCACCAGCACGCCGAGCGTGTTGCCGGCCCGCAGCAGAGGCACGCCCAGGAAGGCGTGGTAGGCTTCTTCGCCGGTCTCCGGGCGATAGGAGAAGGCCGGGTGCGACTGCGCGTCGGACAGCGAGAGAGGCTCGGCCGTGGCGGCGATCAGGCCGACCAGGCCCTCGCCGGCCCGCATGGTGGTGAGGTGCACCGCCTCCCGGTTGAGGCCCTCGGTGGCGAACAACTCGAGATTGCCATCGTCACGCAGCACATAGACGGAGCAGACCTCCGCAACCATGTTGGACGCGATGAGGACGACGATGCGGTCGAGGCGCGCCTGCGGGCCGACGGGCTCCGCCATGGCCTCGCGAAGGCGGCGCAGGAGCAGGCGCGGGCCTCCAGGCGCTGCGGGCATCGTGTCGTGTTCCACCCATTAGCGAGCCGGACCCAGCGCGGCGCAACCGTGAGGCCGCTCCTGCACGGGCCTGACGCATCGGCCCCGTCATCGCCGTATAGCGAGTCCGGCGCCCGGCGGGCAAGCGTCCTTCCGGGGGAGGCCAAGACCGTGCAAAAAACGCTGTGGTGAGCGGCCCGGATGACATGCCGGATGACATGGCAGCGGTTTTCGGCGGCGAAGGCCCCCGGCATGGCGCCGCCGGCGCGTCCGGCGCGCGGTGGGGCATGGCGCGGCGGCGCCACGTGCGCCAACGGCCCGCGATCCCGCAGGGGGGCGTGGACCGCGGCTTCCCAGGCTTCGATCGTCGGCTCCTCCCGGCTCCCCTCCCGCTCCTGAACGGATCCGTCGCCGACGCATCATCCTGGCAAACCGACCGGCGCCGATTGACTCGGCGGCCCGTCCCGGGTTCTGACCTCGACCATGGCCTTTCTCCCGGACAGCCTGCATCGCGTCTTCGAGCGCCAGCGGCCACGCCTGACGCAGGCGGTGCGGATGACCGTGGCGAGCCTCGCGACCTTCGGCCTCGCCGAGGCCCTCGGGCTGCCACAGGGCTATTGGGCGGTCATCACGGCGCTCATCGTCACCCAGAGCAGCGTCGGCGGTTCGCTCAAGGCGGCGCTCGACCGCTTCCTCGGCTCGGTGGTCGGGGCGTGCTACGGCGGCGCGGTCGCCTTCGCGATCCCGCATCACGGCGGGGCCTCGACCTTCGCGGCCCTGTTCGTGGCGGTGGCCCCCCTCACCATCGCGGCAGCGGTCTCGGCGGGGTTCCGCATCGCACCGATCACCGCAATCATCGTGCTGCTCTCCACCACCGGATCGACGCTGGGCCCCCTCGCCTTCGCCCTCGACCGGATCCTGGAGATCGGGCTCGGCTGCGTCGTCGGCCTCGCGGTCTCGCTCCTGGTGGCGCCGGCCCGGGCCGCCCGGGCGGTGACCGAGCAGGCCGCGGGTCTCGCCCGGCTTCTCGCCGGCCAGCTCGAGGCGCTCGCGCGGCTCGAGACCGTGGAGACGCCAGAGGTCAAGGCCCTGCCGCCGGCGGTGCGCCGCAGCCTGGCGCGGCTCGAGACCCTGGCGGGCGAGGCCGCCCGCGAGCGCCGCAGCCGGCTCTCCACCGCCCCGGATCCGGACCCGCTGCTGCGCACCCTGATGCGCCTGCGCCACGACCTCGTGCTTCTGCGCCGCGCCATCACGGAAGCCGATGCGGACGTGCTGCGCATCCATCTCGCCGGGGCCTGGGGGACGGCCGCCGACGCCGCCGCCGCACGGCTGCGCGACCTCGCCGAGGCCCTTGCGGCAGGCCGCCGCCCGACGGGGGACGAGGCGGCCCTGGCGGCGGCCATTGTCGGCTACCGCGACGCCATCGACGGGATGCGCCGGCGCCAAGTGACCCGCACGCTCCCCACCGACGGCGTCGGCCGCATCTTCTGGCTCGCCTTCAGCCTGGAGCAGTTGCGGCGCAACCTCGACGACCTCGCCGCGCGAGCGAACGACTTTGCGACGCCGGAGCCGTGACCCGCATCACGGCGTGCGCTTGCGCAGCACCATGTTGCCCTGGAGCAGGAACTTCTGCGCCCGCTTGCCGGTATCGACCTCGGTGGTGAAGACGTTGCCGTGGGAGTCGATCGCCAGATTGTGGACCCAGTGGAAGTCGCCGGCCATCCGGCCATTGCGGCCGAACCGGCCGAGGATCGCGCCGTCCTCCCGCCGCAGGGTGCGGACCTCGTTATTGGCCCCGTCGGCATTCATCAGATAGCTCTGCGCCTCGTCCGGCCACAGGGCGAGCTCCCAGACCGAGCCGTTGGCCCGGGTTTGCGGCTCGACGGTGAATTCCTTCACGAAGGTCCCGTCGCGGCGAAAAACCTGGACCCGGTCGTTGGTGCGGTCGCAGACATAGACCAGCCCGTCGCGGGCCACCTGGATGCATTAACATCTTCCCCGCCCTGAAGGACGGGGATTTTCGGAGGCTGTGAGATCTCGTCCAGTTGACGCTTCAAAGGGCTGCTGATGCAAACCCTCCACGTCCAGCAACGCGCTGTTCGCACGCCGTTTGATGACGATGGCCGCATTGGTTTCAGCGTGGTCAGTATGGCCACAACTGACGCAAACGAAGCGCGCTTGGCTTTCGCGGCTCCGGGCGTCAACGACACCACATGCGGCGCAGGTTTGACTCGTGAAACGAGCCGGTACGGTCACGACCTGTCCGCCCCTCTCCTCCATCTTGTAGGCCAGGATCGTCGCGAAAAGGTGCCAGCCCGCGTTGAGGATCACACGATTGAGCCCCGCCTTCTGGCGGACGTTGCGGCCGGGCTCGGCGACCGTACCGCGGGCGGATGCGCTCATGCCGCGGGTGTTGAGGTCTTCGAGGACGGCGACACCGAACCTGCGGGCAATGTCGAGGGTGGCACGGTGGTGGAAGTCGCGCCGGATGCGGGCCTGCCGGGCCTGGAGACGGGCGACACGGGCCTGAGCCCGGCGCCTGCGGTTCGATCCACGTTTGCGCCGGGCAACGACCTTCTGCACCTTCCGCGTCTGCGCCTCGATCTGCTCCAGGCTCTCGGGCAGGCGCATCATCTCGCCCGTCGAGAGAGCAAGGGTCGTCGCCACGCCGCGGTCGATGCCGACGCTCTCGGGCCGCGGAGCGGGGGCGTCGTGCTCGATCTCGCAGGCGAGGGAGATGTGCCAACCGGTTGTGTCGAGGTTGACGGTGGCGTTCTTCAGCGCGCCCCGCAGAGGCCGCGTGTCGCGGACCTTGACCCAGCCGATCTTCGGCAGGCGCACCGCGCTCCACTTCGCGTTCAGGCGCTTCGTTTCGACCTCCCGGCCGGGGAAGCGGAAGCTGTCGTTGACGCCGCGCTTGCGGGGGCGCGGGAAGCTCGCCCGCCCCGCGAAGAAGTTCTGGAAGGCCCGGTCGAGGTCGCGCAGCGCCTGCTGCTGGCACGACACGGACACGCCCCTGATCCAGTCGAACTCGGCCCGCAAGCGCGTGAGATCGGCGGCTTGGCTGACGTAGCCGATCCTGTGCTTTCGCCCCCACGTGGCGCGCTGCTCCAAGCCGAGATTGTAGACGAGGCGGCACACGCCCGCGAACTGCCGCAGAAGCGCATCCTGCTCAGGCGTCGGATCCAGCTTGAAGCGGAAGCCGCGGGCGATCATCCTGAGAACCTACAGCTTGGTCTCAGGAGCCGCAACGTGGACATCCGCAGGGGCAGACACGTCGTCTATGCCCTCCACGCGCACTTGGTCTTCGTCACGAAACTCCGTCGCGACGTGCTCTCCGAACTCGCGATCCGCGATCTGAAACCGATCTTCGCCAGGGTGTGCCACGACTTCGAGGCCGAGCTTGTCGCGTGCTCGGGCGAGGACGATCACGTCCATCTGCTCGTGACCGACCCGCCGAAGGTGAGCCTGTCGACGCTCGTCAACAGCCTCAAAGAATGCGCGGGCTCCCTGGCCTGAAGGCCGGGGTTTCTAGGAGGGTTTGATGAGGGTGCCATCCTGGTCGAAGACCAGGACCGGCGGGGCCGGAACGCAGCAGCGTATGCGTGGGGGAGTCAGGCTGGCGGCCTTCTCGTCGTCGGTGAGGGTGCGGGGACGCTGGATCACCCAGACGTGGTCCTCGGCATCCACCGCGACGCCGGCGGCCTGGCCCATGATCCAGTTGTTCGGCAACGGCTTCGGCCAGGCCGGATCGACCCGGAACCGAGGCGCATCCTGCGCCAGGGCGTGGGCCGCGCAGACGAGCACGGCAAGAACGGCGGCGAGCCGACGCATGGCGATCCTCCCTGATCCGTTTGTTCGTTGCCGACAATGTAGAGGGGTTTCGCACGACGGCGCCAGAGGAGCGGGCAAGGGAGCGGGCGAAGGGAGCGGGCGAAGGGAGCGGGCGAAGGGTCAGGTCTGGAGCGCGCGCCACACCGCCCAACCCGCGCACGCCACGAGGAGCCCCGCCAGGACGAGACGGGCGACGCGCCCGGTGCCGGCAAGCCGCGCCCGGCAGGACGGGCGCGCGAGGACGAGGCCGACGAGGCCGAACCACGTCGCCGCCATGCAGAACACCGTGGCTCCTGCCACCGGCACCGCCGCCCGGTCGGGATGGGCGAGGAAGAAGCCGGCGAAGAAGGCGAGGCTCATCGGGTTGGTCACCGCCGCCCCGAGTCCGAGGGCGAAGGTCCCGATGTCGTGCCCCGGCGCGAACCGGGTCGGATCGTCCGGGAGCCCGGCCCGGCCGCGCGCCAGGCGGTAAGCGGCGCGCAGCATCAGCAGCACGAACACGGTGGTGCCGAAGCCGGTGACCAGGCGCCCCGCGGGCAGGAGCGAGGCGCCGAGCCCGGCGAACGCCGCGGCCAGACCGGCACCGCAGGCGACCCCGAGAGCGGCGACGACCGGGCCGCGCCCCGGCGCCGCGACGCTCGCCCGCAGCACCACCAGCAGGTTGGGCCCGGGGGCGGCGAGGACGGGCGCATAGGCGGTGAAGAGCGGCCCCAGCAGGGCGGACCACGCATCGGCGTCGGACATCGGGCATCCCCTCGGCACACGCGGCGCCGCTTGGAGGCCATAAAGATGCCAAAACCTGGTGGGGAGCGTCATTCGATTGAAGGAGCCGGAGTGCGCCGGCACACAGGTCAGGGCGGTCGCGGCAAAGCGGGAAGTCAGTTAGCAACCTCCCGCCGGCCGTCGTGACACTTGGATGGCACGCCGTCGCTGCGGAGATCAAAGACGCCACGGCCATACCAAAAAAAGCGGCGGCAGGGTCGCCCCTGCCGCCGCCTGCTCATCTCAGTGGATCAGCCGTTAGCGCCGCTCGGTGCCCAGGGTCTGGCGGGCCGGGGGCAGCTCGTCCTCGATGCCGACATGGCGCTCGCGGGTGGTGCCGGGCAGGCCGGGATCGACGGTCTGGGTGGTCGGCGAGGCGCCGGCCGCGAACGGCATGCCGCCGGTATTGAGGCCCGTGGTGCTGCTGCCGGCAGCCCCCACCGCCGACGAGCCGCCGGCGACCGCCGCCGGGTTCGTCATCGACGGAGCGGTCTCGTCGTGGCGGCCGGTCCAGCCTTCCTGGCGCCAGCCGCGGGCACGGTCGTCCATGTCGATCGAACCGTGCTCCTTGAGGATGGCGTGGACCCGGTCGGCATGGGCGTCGTCCGCCCGCACGGTGACCAGGGTGCCGCCGCGGCGCACGCCCTCGGCGTAGGTGTGAGCGTGCTCCTCGCTGAGACCCGCTCCGGTGAGCGAGCCGATCAGGCCGCCCGCCGCGGCGCCGACACCGGCGCCGGCGAGCGTCGCGACCAGCCAGCCCGCGGCGACGACCGGGCCGACGCCCGGGATGGCGAGCAGGCCGAGGCCGGTGAGCAGGCCGGCGCCGCCGCCGAGCACGGTGCCGAGCGAGGCGCCGGCCCCGGCGCCGTTCGAGGCGTCGTGCGCGGTCTCACCGGTCGTCGTTCCGGTCACCGTGGCGTCACGTCCACCGACATGGCCGGAATAGCGCGCGTCCTGGTTGTTGGCCACGATGCTGATATCGGCATGCGGCACGCCGGCCGCCTCCACCTTGCGCACCGCCGCCGAGGCGTCGTCGTAGCTGTCGAACAGGGCCGAGATGGTACGGGTCGCCATGGGCGTCGTCCTCATGTTGCGAGACGGGGATTAAGGGGCTTCACTCGGATCAGCGCCGACGCATCAGCGCGTCGTCGAGACGTTGCCCTTGAAGTCGAGGCCGACCATCACGGTGTTGCCGGCCTGCATGGCTTGGCCGCGCCAGATGCCCTGGTCGTCCTTCTTGAGCTCCTTCACGTCCTTGAAGCCGGCCTGCTCCATGCGGCTGCGGGCCTGGGCCTCGGTGAAGCTGTTGGCGCCGGGCTCGAGCTTGACGTTGGTCGTCACCGTCCCGGTCGTGCCGGGATTGGTCTTGTCCATCATGTCGGTGTTGGGCCGGGTCACCGCCTCCTGGCCCTGCGACTGGGTGCTGGGCTTGGCGTCGCGGGCCGGGTCGCCCGTCACGGTGGTCTGAGCCTGGGCCGCGCCGGCGCCGAGCATGCCGAGAGCCGCGAGAGTGATGAGGGTCTTGCGCATGTTCTCCTCGAACCTTGTCTGACCGATCGATGCCACTTCAATCGTTGCAACGCGGCTTGGTTCCGCAGGATGAAGGTTGAACCCAGCGTCTCATCGGGATTTCAAAACATCTCTTGTCGAGCTTCACCGTTGAAGATGTGACCTTTGCATTTTCCCGGCGCTGCGGTGCACAAAGATCGAGACCGGAAATTGTTCCAGACCGGCGATCGGCCGCGTTCCATTCTGTGCGATCGTGGGAGGCCGGCAGGGCCGCCGCCTGCCGGCATCGGCTCGTTAACGGTTCCCTAACCATGAACCCGGCAGGAATTGCCGGGTCGACGGGAAGGTGGATCTTCGATGAACGAGACGGGGGCACTCGGCACGGGCCGCATCTTCGTCCTGCCGACGCGGGCGGACCTGATGGCGCTGACGCGCCGCAGCGACCTGGTGCTCGCCGTCTCGGTGCTCGCCATCCTGACGGTGCTGATCTTCCCGCTGCCGGCCCTGCTGCTCGACCTGCTGCTGGCGGTTTCGATCATCCTGTCGGTCCTGATCCTGATGACCGGCCTGTTCATCGAGAACCCGCTCGAATTCACGGTCTTCCCGACGGTCCTGCTCATCACCACGATGCTGCGGCTGGCGCTCAACCTCGCGTCGACCCGGCTGATCCTCGGCCATGGCCACGAGGGCACGGCGGCGGCCGGCCACGTCATCGAGGCTTTCGGGCATTTCGTGATGGGCGGCAACTTCCTGATCGGGATCATCGTCTTCGCGATCCTGATCATCGTGAACTTCGTCGTCATCACCAAGGGCTCGGGGCGCATCGCGGAAGTCGCCGCCCGCTTCTCGCTCGACGCGATGCCGGGCAAGCAGATGGCGATCGATGCCGACCTCTCGGCGGGCCTCATCGACGAGAAGACCGCCCGGACCCGCCGCCAGTCGCTCGAGGACGAATCCTCGTTCTTCGGCGCGATGGACGGCGCCTCGAAGTTCGTGCGCGGCGACGCGATCGCGGCGCTGCTCATCACCTTCATCAACGTGGTGGGAGGGATCATCATCGGCGTCGCCCAGCAGGGCATGAGCTTCGCCGATGCCGGCAAGACCTATACCCTGCTCACCGTCGGCGACGGCCTCGTCAGCCAGGTCCCGGCCCTGATCGTCTCGACGGCGGCCGGCCTCCTGGTCTCGAAGGCCGGCGTGCGCGGCGCCGCCGGCCGGGCGCTGGGGCGCCAGATCGCCAACTACCCCAAGGCGCTCGGCATGTCGGCCGGGGTGATGATCCTGATCGGGCTCCTGCCCGGCATCCCGATGCTGCCCTTCCTGTCGCTCGGACTCGGCGCCGCCTATCTCGCCCGCCGCATCGCGCTCCTGCCCAAGCCCGCCGAGGAGGATGCGCCCGCCGGCGCCGTGACGGTCGACGGGGCCGTGACCGGCAGCCCGGCCAAGGAGGAGACCGCGGCCGACCTCCTCAAGCTCGACGATCTGAAGCTCGAAATGGGCTACGCCCTGCTCGCCCTCGTCAACGGCCCCGAGGGTCAGGACCGGCTCACCGACCAGATCCGGGCCCTGCGCCGGCAGCTCGCCGCGGAGCTGGGCTTCGTGATGCCCTCGGTGCGGATCCTCGACAACGTCCAGCTCGACGCCAACACCTACGTCGTGCGGGTCAAGGAGATCGAGGCCGGGACCGGCCAGGTCTTCCCGGGCCAGTTCATGGCGATGGACCCGATGGGCGGCCAGGTGCAGCTCCCCGGCCAGCACATGCTGGAGCCGACCTTCGGCCTGCCGGCGACCTGGGTCGACGCCTCCTTGCGCGACGAGGCCCAGCTCAAGGGCTACACCGTGGTCGATGCGGCGACCGTGGTCTCGACCCACCTCACCGAGGTGATCAAGGCCCACGTCTCCGATCTCCTCAACCATGTTGAGGTGCACAAGCTCCTGAAGGAACTGCCGAAGGAGCACGGCGAACTCCTCAAGGAGATGGTGCCGGCCCAGATCGCCACCACGGGCATCCAGCGGGTGCTGCAATACCTGCTCGCCGAGCGGGTCTCGATCCGCGACCTCGGCACGATCGTGGAGGGCATCGCCGAGGTGGCCGGCCACATCAAGAACCCGCGCGACATCGTCGAGCACGTCCGCGCCCGCCTCGGCCGCCAGATCTGCGCCCAATACCAGGGGCCGGGCGGCGTCCTGCCGATCATCACCCTGTCGCCGGCCTGGGAGAGCGCCTTCATGGAGGCGATCGTCGGCCATGGCGACGAGCGCCACCTCGCGATGCAGCCGTCGAAGCTGTCCGAGTTCGTCACCACGGTGCGCGACCGCTTCGAGGAGGCGGCGCGGATGGGCGAGATGCCGGTCCTCGTCACCTCGGTCCAGGCCCGGCCCTTCGTGCGCTCGATCATCGAGCGCTTCCGCCGCGAGACCCCGGTGATGAGCCAGGCCGAGATCCACCCGCGGGCGCGGCTGAAGACGGTCGGCTCCGTCTGACGAGTCGGGCCGGGCTGGTGGGCAGGATCGGGCTGACGGCACCGGCCGGGCATGCGAAAGGAAGCCCGACCAGAGGAGGAACCCCGCGATGCCGCTCTACGCCCTCGACACCATCAGCCCGATCCTGCCGGATGATGGGAGCGCCTGGATCGCACCCGACGCGCACGTGATCGGCCGGGTGCGGCTCGGCCGCGAGGTCGGGGTGTGGTTCGGGGCGGTCATCCGCGGCGATAACGAGCCGATCACGGTCGGCGACCGCACCAACATCCAGGAAGGCGCCGTGCTCCATACCGATGCGGGCTTCCCCCTCACCCTCGGCGAGGGGATCACGGTCGGCCACGGCGCCATCGTGCATGGCTGCACGATCGGCGACACCACGCTCATCGGGATGGGGGCGACGATCCTCAACGGCGCCAGGATCGGCCGCAACTGCCTCGTCGGCGCCAATGCGCTGGTGACGGAAGGAAAGGAATTTCCCGACAACAGCCTCATCGTCGGGACGCCGGCCCGGGCGGTGCGGGTGCTGGACGAGGCGGCGGTGGCGTCCTTGCGGGCCTCGGCCGACCGCTACGTCGCCAATGCCAAGCGCTTCGCGCAAGGCTTGCGGCGGGTCGATTGACCGTCACGCTGCGGATCCGGGCGCCCGTCCCGAGCGGCGCGCCCGGCTCTCTCAGGCCGCCGCGCTCTTCCGCCCGGCAGCATCCCGCGTGTGCTCGGCGAAGGCCGCGATCGGGCCGGGGCGGCCGAGGAGGTAGCCTTGGGCCTCGTGGCAATGCTCGGCCCCCAGGAAGGCGAGTTCGGCCGAGGTCTCGACGCCTTCGGCCAGGACCGGCAGGCCGAGGCCCCGGCCCAATCCCAGCACCGCCCGCATGATCGCCGCGGTCTCGTGGTTGACGTCGACGGCGCGGATGAAGGACCGGTCGATCTTGATCTTGTCGAACGGGAAGGCGCGCAGGTTCGACAGGGACGAATAGCCGGTGCCGAAATCGTCCATGGCGATCCGCACCCCCATCGCCTTGACCCGGCGCAGGGCGGCGAGGGCCCGGACCGGATCGCGCACCAGGGCCGTCTCGGTGATCTCGAGTTCGAGGCGGGCGGGCGAGAGGCCGGTGGTGAACAGCACCTCGTGCACCAGCTCGGCGAAGCCCGGGGCATGGAGCTGGACCGCCGAAACGTTGACGGCGATACGCAGCGGCTTGTCCCAGGACGCCGCCTCGCGGCAGGTCTCGCGCAGGACCCACTCCCCGATGCCGAGAATGCTGCCGGTCTCCTCGGAGATCGGGATGAAGCGATCCGGCGAGACGTTGCCGCGCTCCGGGTGCTGCCAGCGCAGCAGCGCCTCGAAGCCGACCACGATCCCGGTGTCGATCGCCATCTGCGGCTGGTAGACGACCCGGAACTCGTTCCGCTCGACGGCGTGGCGCAGGTCGTGCTCGAGGGAGCGCCGGTCGCGGATCTGCGCGGCCAGGATCGGCTCGAAGAACCGATGGACCCCCCGGCCGTGGTTCTTGGCGCAGTAGAGCGCGGCATCGGCGTGATTCAGCAGGGTCTGGCCGTCCTCCGCGTCGGTCGGGCAGAGGGCGATGCCGATGCTGGTCGCCAGGATCGGACCGCCGCTCGTCCGCAGGTTGCCGTCGCGGATAACCCGCAGGATCTGCTCCGCGAGGAGCCCGGCCTCCTCGGCCTGCGCCACGTCGGGCATCAGGATCGCGAACTCGTCGCCGCCCAGACGCGCCATCATCTGCCGGGGGCCCAGCACCGGCGCGACCCAGCGCGCCAGGGATTGGAGAAGCCCGTCGCCCATCGCGTGGCCGTAGAGATCGTTGACGTCCTTGAACCGGTCGAGATCCAGGCAGAGCACCGCCACGAGCCGGCCGCTGACCCGCGCCGAGGCGATCTCCTCGTCGAGGCGGACGCGGAAGCTCGCCCGGTTCGGCAGGCCCGTGAGGGAATCGTGGTGGGCGAGGAACTGGATGTCCCGCTCGGCCTGGCGCCGCGCCCGCAGGTCGCGGACGGCGATGGCGTGGCAGGGCCGGTTGCCGACCGGCCGGCGGATCACGTCGACCGGCACCGCCTCGCCGTCCCTGCCCGTCAGCTCCGCTTCGAGGAGCTGGCCGTGCGGACCGGCATCGAGACGCGACACCACCGCGTCGGGCAGGATCTCGGTGATCGGACGGCCGATCAGCGCCGCCGGCGCCCGGCCGATCAGTTCGGCGAGGCTGGTATTGATGGTGACGATGCGACGCCCCTCGCAGATCGCGATGCCCTCGACCGCCGCATCGGCGAGGCTGCTCATCAGGTCCTGCGCCTCGCGACGGCGCCGGACGCGACCGTCCAGGGTCAGGCCCAGGAAGGCGAGGACGAGCAGCGTCAGGCTGGCGAAGCCGAGCGAGGCGGCGAACTCGCCGTCGATGGCGACCGGCACGAGCCCGCCGCCCGCCGTGACGAGGCCGACCGCATGCGGAAGCATCGCGGCGCAGCACAGCACCAGGGCCGCCGCGACGCGGCTCGCCGGGCTCTCGCGCAGGCTGCCGCGCAGGGCGAGATGGGACAACACGCTCCCGGCGGCGGCGGAGATGACGAGGCCCGCGATCCAGGCCGGCCCCCCGGCCCCCGGCAGGCCCGCCGACATCGCGGCACCGACCCCCGCGAGACCCAGGCCGATCAGCCCCCCGCCGAGGGCCGAACCGACCCGCCGCGGCGCGGAGATGGCGGCCCGCAGGCCGGCCCCGGCCAGAAGCACCATCAGGACGAGGCCGAGCAGCAGGGTCTCTCGCCCGTGCAGCATCGCGGCGGCGGGACGCACCGACGCCTGGGCGATGAATTGGCTCGCCCACAGACCGAACCCACCCGCGATGCCGGCGGCCGAGATCCAGATTCCCCGGCTGCTGCCGCTCGTGGCGCGGGCATGCAGGAACAGGTCGAGCATGGTGATCGAGGCGAGCGCCCCGATGAGGAGCGAGAGACCGACGAGCCGCCCGTCATGCAGGGCAAACAGGGTTTCGGCGCTCTGTAGCATGAGAGGGTCGCGGTCCAGCCTCGGCTCCCGGCACCGTGGCCGAGTTCTGGTTGCGAAGCGGTAAAATACATCGGCCGATTCGGCCCTTCCGGCACACGCTGCACGGGATTCGCGTGGTTAGACCGGGCCGGCAGCGGCCGGTCTGCGCGCGCCGGACGGGACGGACGCTCGGGCAGACAACCGTCTCATCCTGACACGGCGGCGCGTCGACTCGGCGGACCATGGCCGAGACGCCGATAACCTCAATCGTCGAGCCGCAGGCGCGTGATCGCGCAGCCCCGCGCCGCCAGGGCCGCCGGGTCGAGGTCGGGAAACAGGCCGGCGTAGCGGCGCACCAGGGCCGCCGCGAGGGCGTCGGCGTCGCGGATCGTCGGCAGCGAGGCGTTGAACAGCCCCGGCGCCACCGCCGCCAGCGGCACGCGCTGGCACACCGCCACGCACAGGCCGGTCCGGAACCGGGTCGGGTCGAGGACCGGCAATTCCTCGGCCCCGCCCGGCCGGCGGTGCCCGGGCCGAAGGATCGGCAGCAGGGCATAGCGCAGCCCGGCGCGGTTGATCGTGCGTTCGAGGTTGAAATGGACGAGGTCGCGGCCGAGGCCCGCCAACCCCGAGAAATCCTCCCCGTGCAGGCGGATCAGCGCGTCGACGCCGAGCGACGCCGCCAGGTCGGCGATCGCCACGACCCGCGTCAGGCCGCCTTCCGCCACGGCGACGTGGCGGCTGTTCGAGATCGGCAGGAACATGGGTGCTACGACCTTTGGCGCTCCGACCTGGGGCGCTACCGGAAGGGCGGCTCGTCGAAGCTGCGCAGCTTGCGCGAGTGCAGGCCGTGGCGGTTGCGCCTCAGGGAATCGAGGGTGGCAAGGCCGATCAGCAGGTGCTCGCCCACCGCCCGCTCGTAGAAGGCATTGGCGGCGCCCGGCAGCTTGATCTCGCCGTGCAGCGGCTTGTCAGAGACGCAGAGCAGCGTGCCGTAGGGCACCCGCAGGCGATACCCTTGCGCCGCGATGGTGCCGCTCTCCATGTCGACACCGATCGCCCGCGACAGGTTGATCCGCCGCCGCTCCTGCGACCAGCGCAACTCCCAGTTGCGGTCATCGTAGGTCACGACCGTGCCGGTGCGCAGGCGCTGCTTCAGCGCCTCCTCCCGCTCGCCGGTGACGCTGGCGGCGGCCTCCTGGAGGGCGACCTGGACTTCGGCAAGCGCCGGAATCGGCACGTCCGGCGGCACCACCTCGTCGAGGATCCGGTCGCGGCGCAAATAGGCGTGGGCCAGCACGTAGTCGCCGATGGTCTGCGACTGGCGCAAGCCGCCGCAATGGCCGACCATCAGCCAGCAATGCGGCCGCAGGACCGCCAGGTGGTCGGTGATCGTCTTGGCGTTGGAGGGGCCGACGCCGATATTGACGAGGCTGGTCCCCTGCTCCGGCTGTCCCGGCACGTCCCGCGCGACGAGGTGATAGGCCGGCATCTGGAACCGGTGCCAGGGCGAGGCGGCGATGAGGGCATCGGCCTCGGCGCCGGCCGCATCTCCGGCCTCGACCACGACGCCGCCGGGGAGAACCAGGCGGGCATAGCGCTCGGGCTCGGCGGCGAGCGCCTTGAGGCCGACCCGCACGAACTGGTCGACGTAGCGGTGATAGTTGGTGAGGAGGATCCACGGCTGGATCTGGCGCCAGTCGGCCCCGGTGTAATGCACGAGGCGGCGCAGCGAGTAATCGACCCGCGGCCCGTCGAACAGGGCAAGCGGCCGGGGCTCGTCGCCGGCATCGAGCCACAGGCCATCGGCGATCTCGTCGCCGACGCTGGACAGCATCGGGGTCGGGAAGTGGCGCGCGAGGTCGCTGGAGGTGACGCCGCGGGCCAGCTCCGCCCCGGGCTCGACGACGTAGGGGTACGGGATCTCCTGGGCGCTCAGGCCGACCTCGATCGTGGCGCCGTAATCCTGCACCAGCGGGCGCAGCTGCTCCAGCAGGTAGGCGCGGAAATGGGCCGGCTGGGTCAGGGTGGTGGAATAGACCCCCGGGCCCTGGAACTTCGCGGTGGCGCGGATGATCCGCGGCAGCGGCCCGGTCGGGCGATAGGTCAGGCGCAGCTCGGGATAGCGGAAGGTCAGCCGCTCGGCGGCGTCGGGGGGCACGCCCTCCGCGAGGAAGCGCGTCAGCGCCTCCCGCAGGCTCCCGGTGGCAGCGGCGTGGAGCGCCGCCAGGCGATCGACCGCCGTCTCGGGGTCGGCCACCGTCTCCATCGGTCTCAGCTCGTCGGCGAACACGGTCGATCGGTCTCCCTGATGCCCGGGCAACCAGCCTATACCGGGCGACGCGGCGGGGCGACCCGGATCCCAGCCCCAAATCGATGGGACGAGCGATGAGCGACGCGGAATTCGGCATGCGGCCGGGCGAGGAGAGCGTGGACCTGCCGCCGGCCTTCGATGCCGGGCTCTACTTCGTCGGCCGGGTGCGGACACCCTGGACCGAGCGGGCGGAATGCCCGCGCAACTCCGCGCAGTCGGACGCGGTCTGCACCCTGGAGGTCGATCCCCTGTTCGCCCCGGCCTTGCGGAGCCTCGACGGCACGTCCCACCTGATCGTGCTCTACTGGATGGACCGGGCGCCGCGGAACCTGGTGGCGCAGCAGCCCCGCCACGCCCCGGAACCCCGCGGCACCTTCGCGCTGCGCTCGCCGGCGCGCCCGAACCCGATCGCCGTTTCGGTGGTGGAGTTGCTCGGCATCGTGGGCGGAACGTTGCGGGTGCGTGGGCTCGACTGCCTCGACGGGACCCCGCTCCTCGACATCAAGCCCTACTTCGCCTCGACCGATGCCCGACCCCAGGCCCGGGTCGGCTGGCGCGAGGGAGAGGCGAGCGGAGCGGTCAGCGACCGCGAAAGCGGACGAGCCGTTCCTTGAGCCACGCCTTGGCGGCGTGCTGCTGCCGGGCCCGGGCGGCGAGGCGATCCGCCGCCGGCCCGCCGGGCGGCGAGACCACGATCTCACCGATGCGGACGCGCTCGGGATAGAGGTCGTCGAGCACCGCGCTTGCCAGGGTCGCCGAATCGAGCCGCTCGGCGAAGCGGGTCTCGTGCAGGACCCGGACGATCTCGGCCTCGAGCAGCACGCCGGGGGCGAGCGCGCGCAGATCCTCGTCGTAGGCGGTCTTGAGCAGGGTCGCGGTGCCGCCGCAGACCAGCGCGAGGCTCGCGGCGACCACTCGCCCGTCGAGGCGCAGCAGGTCGGCCCGCGCCGTCACCGGTCCGTCGCCGGCGCGAAACAGGGTCTTGGCAAAGCCCTCCGTCTCCGGCCGGCAGGCGAGCGCCGTGCCGGCCCGCCCCTTCCACCCGCGGCTTTCCAGGGTGAGGAACGCCGCGACCGCGCCCGCGAGATCCCCATCCGGCCCGACCGCCTCGACCGTGACGGCGCCGGCCTCGTCGAGGCGCCGCCGCCGCCGGCGCAGGTCCTTGAGCCGGCCCTTGTGGGGATGCGCCGTGAGGAATGCGTCGTGGCTCGGGCGCCGGTCGAGGACCGGGCGCAGGAAATCCGACACCTCCGCCCGGCCCCAGCCGTCCCGGTCGAGGGCGGCGAGGAGGGCGGACCCGTCCACCGGCAGGAGCGGCCACCACCAGGCATGCCCGAGCCCGCGCATCCCGGCGACAAGGGCCGCCAGGGCCGGGGCTCCCTCGGGGCCGGCGGCCACCAGGGGCGCCGTCACGGTGAGGTAGGGCGAGGCGAAGGGCCGGGCGATCCGGCCGAGTCCGAGGGGCCCGCGCCCGATCCGGAACGGCAGCAGCGCCAGAAGGTCGGGACCGGAGCGCACCGCGAGGCAGGGCAGGTCCGCCGGGGCGAGGCCGTGGTCGCGATGCGCCTCCAGCACGCGGCGCGCGTAATCCGGCGTCGGCGCCGCCGCCCGGGCGACGAGGGCGTCCCAGGCCCCGGGCTTCCGGCTCAGGGCGGCCAGGGTGGTGACCTCGCAGGCCGGGGCCCCCGTGACGGAGGGAGCCATGACGGCGGGGACCGGGATCGCGTGCGCGTTCATCGGGCAAAGGCCGGCGTGAGGAGACCGAGGCGGCGATGCGCCAGGAGCGCGAGGATTCCGCCCCGCCCGGCGGTCACCACGGCCGCCGCGAGGGCGGCGCCGATGAGGCCGAGGAGCGGCACCAGCGCCAGGGTGAGGATCACCGCGGCGACGAGGAGCCCGATCGTGACGGCGGCGCAGGCGCGCTCGGCCCCCAGCATGGTCAGGAGATCCTCCGCCGGGCCGAAGGCGGCGGCGAGGCCGTGGCCGGCGACAAGGAGGGCGAGGAGCGGCAGGGCGGCGCGGAAATCCGGCCCGAACAGGCCGAGGAGGAGAGGCCCCCCCGCCACCACGGCAAGGCCGGTCCCCAGCGTGGCGAGGAGCGTGAGCCGCGACCAGCGCCGGATGAGGGCTTCGAGCCCGGCCCGGTCGCCGCAGGCCTGCGCCTCGGCGAAGCGCTGGGCGGTGACCGAGGAGGCGGCGTACTGGACGAAGACGACGAATTGCAGCAGCCGCGTCGCCGCGAAATAGGCGCCGACCTCGGCCGGCGGCAGGAGGAAGCCGAGGACCAGCACGTCGACGAAGTTGAAGCCAGAGCCGGCAAGGTCGATCAGCGCCATCGGCAGGGCCGCCCGGAGCCAGTCGCGCCAGGGATACAGGGCCCGCGCGGCGGATCGCTCCGCCCAGAGCCGCCGCGCCAGGATCGCGGCCTGGACCGCCAGCGACAGGGCGGTGGCGGCAAGCGTGCAGGCGACGGCGATGGTGGCCTCGGCAGGGGCGCCGAACCCGACCGCCGCGAGCATCAGCACCATGATGAGGCCTTGACGCAGCAGGTAGGGCGGCGCCACGGCGAGCAGGGTCCAGTGGCGGCCCCGCGCCACGCCCTCGCAGAAATCCTGGAGGGCGAAGAGCGGCAGCACCAGGGCCGCCACGAGCAGCGGACCGGCATAGGCACCCGCGACGAGGCCAGGAACGAGCCAGAGGACAGCCGCGCCGAAGCCTGCCAGGAGCGCGGCGGCGGCCAGCGAGAACAGCGCCCCGAAGGCGAGGAAGCCGTGCTCCGGCCCCGTCATCCCTGTCGCCCGGTAGGTCGGCAGGAAGCGGCAGGCGGCCTGCGACAGGCCCCAGGTCGAGGCATGGCCGAGCAGCGCGGTCCAGACCCAGACCGTGGCGAAGATCCCGTATTCGTCGCCGCCCATCAGCCGGGCCATCAGCACCTGCGCCACGAAGGCACAGGCGGCGGCGGCGATCCGCACGCCGAACACCGCGAGCGCGGTGCCGGCGCCACCGCCGGCCTCCGCCTCGTCGAGAGTCGCCCCGGCCGCCATCCCGCCGCTCCGCTCGCGCCGCATGAGGCTTCCTGATAGCCGGCCGGGCTTGCGGGGGCGTTAAGTGGGCCGGATCAAATTCAGGCGCTTCCCGCCCCGCCCTCTCCCCTCGGCGGCAGGGCTGTCGGGGGAGAGGGGATTGTTCGCATCTCGCCTTTCACCGGACGGCCCTCGGCTTCACGGCGACCGTCGCCTTACGCGGCGTGCCGGCCCGCCTCCGCGCCGAAATGCCCGATATAGCGCTTGGCGATCGCCTCGACGGGCAGAACCACGAACACGTCGGTCGTGCCGAACTGGTAATCGACCACCGCGCCGTCGCCGAAAGTGGCGCCGACCCGGAGATAGCCCTTGATCAGGGGCGGCAGGGCATGGAGGGCGGCCTTGGGGTCGATCGCCTCGCGGCTGAGGCGGTCCATGGCGACGTGGCGGCCCGGCAGGGCGCGGGCGCGCCAGCCCTCGGGGGCGCGGGCGAAGTGGTGCAGGAAGCTCAGGGGCAGAGCCAGCCGGTCGGGATCGGTGCCCTCCAGGCTGGCGCAGCCGAGCATCGCGTCGATGCGGTGGTGCAGGACGTAGGTCCAGATGCCGTGCCAGAGCAGCTCGACCGTGCGCTTGGTGCGGTAGGGCTTGAGCACACAGGAGCGGCCGAGTTCCAGCATGCGCTTGCCGGCATTGGCCTCCAGCACCGGGCCGAGATCGTACTCGCCGGCGGTGTAGAAGCCGAAATGCCGGTCGGCCTGCTCCTGGCGCAGCAGCCGGTAGGTGCCGACGACCCGGGGCTTGGGCTTGCGGAAGGGCTTGGCTTCTTGGGCGTCGTGGTCGATCACCAGGAGGTGGTCGCAGACCGCGTCGTACTCGTCGGCATCGCGGCGCTTGAGCAGCGCCAGGCCGGTCGGGATCGCCGCCATCTCCTCGTAGAACACGCGGTAGCGCAGGCGCTGGGCCCGCTTGATCTCCTTTGGCGTCGTCGCGAGGCGCACCTCGAGGGAGCCGATGCGGCCGAGCACCGGGTCGAGTCCCGGGGTGGGAAAATGTTTCAGGCGCGGGAAGAGCCGCGACGGCTGGGCCAGCCCCTTGAGGTGGATGCCGCCCTCGGCGGCGCGGCCGAGCAGGCGCGTCAGGGGAATGCCGGGCGGAACATCGCGGCCAGCGCCGGCCGGGCCGCGGGTGAGAAACGGAACCATGATCGAGGCATCCCGTGCGGCGCCGACCGATCCGGCGCCCGAGGGGCGATCGCCCCACGCGGCGACAAAGACACCACGAAACCCCGCACGGGAATATGACAGGGGTTTACCAACGCCCACAAACGGTTGGCGGGGCGCTGCCGCCCCGCCGCCGGTCGGATCAGACGAACTGGCTCAGGCCCGGGATGGCGCCGACGATCGGGCCCATCACGTCCTCGCCGGCCTTCTCGCGGCCGTAGGCGAACAGCTCGCGGCCGAGCGGCTGCATCTGGCCCATCGGCACGCCGGCGGACATCAGCTTCTGGCCGAGCGCCATCACGCCGCCGCCCATCATGCCGCCAAGCATCCCCATCAGGCCGCCGCCGCCCTCGCCGGCACCCGCCTGGGCGATCGCCGCCTCGGCCCCCGGCATGGCGGCGATGAGCTGCCCGACCTCCTCGGCCGGGCCCTCCTTCTGGAGAAAGGCCAGGATGTGGCCGATCGCCGTCTGGGCCGTGGTCGCGTCCAGTCCCGTGGCCTGCGTCACCCGGGCAACAAGCTCTTCCATCGTGGTCTCCCGCACCGCTCGCGCATTTTTCCGACGAAGTGGATGCCGGTTCGTCGCAGAAAATGCGGCATGATCCATGACGGCCGAGCCGGATCGCTGGCGATCGGGCGCGGCCCTGAGCGCGACCTGCCGGCACGCCGCCGGGAGGTCTTCGGCGAAGGCCGGCGGGAAATCAAGGCAGGCGGCGAAACCGCGGAACCCGGCGTTGACAGACGGCGCCCATCCCCGTAACGGTGCCGTCTGGCGCGCGGGCTGCACGGTCCGCGCGCCGTCGCGTTCGCGGCGCCTCTGATGGGCTCCCGAACGTCAACTGTCAAAAAGACGACCCCGGCCAGCGCCGGAGGCCGGATGGAACACGGACGAGAACGATGTTCGCAGTGATCAAGACCGGCGGCAAGCAGTACCGCGTCGCCGCCAACGACGTCATCACGATCGAGAAGCTCGAGGGCGAGGCCGGCACCGCCGTCACCTTCGGCGAGGTGCTGCTGTTCACCGACGGCTCCGGCGCGACCCAGGTCGGCGCCCCGCTGGTCTCGGGCGTCAGCGTCGCCGGCGAGATCGTCAAGCAGGCCCGCGGCCCGAAGGTCATCGCCTTCAAGAAGCGCCGCCGCCAGAACTCGCGCCGCAAGCGCGGTCACCGCCAGGACCTCACCGTGGTCCGCGTCACGGGCATCAGCGCCGCGTAAAGCTGGCCGCGAGCCCTTTTTCCCAGAATTCAGGAGTTAGCCCCATGGCTCACAAGAAGGCAGGCGGTTCGTCCCGCAACGGTCGCGATTCGGCTGGTCGTCGTCTCGGCGTCAAGAAGTTCGGCAGCGAGGCCGTCGTTCCGGGCAACATTATCGTGCGTCAACGCGGCACCAAGTGGCATCCCGGCGTCAATGTCGGCATGGGCACCGACCACACCCTGTTCGCCCTCACCGCCGGCACCGTGCAATTCATGACGAAACGAGGCCGCGCCTTCGTAACGGTCGTCGCCAACGACGCCGCCCCGGCCCTGGAGGCCGCAGAGTAACCCGACGGAGCCAGTGACGAGGGAGCTCCGCCGGTGTCCCCACACCGACCCGGCGACTCCTGCTCATCTGAGGCCCTCAACGGCCAAGCTCCGAGCGAGATCACGAGGGGAAGGTGGGGCACCACCTTCCCCTTCGTCGTTCTCGTAACCGCGCCCGGGCGGGAGGCTCTGGGTTCGGATCGGAGTCAGGCGATGTTTCCCGACCTCACCCGCGACGATGTCTTCCGGCTCGAGACCCGGAGGCTGTGGCTGCGCTGGGCCCGCCAGGCCGATGCGCAAGCCCTCGTCCGCTTGGCCGGTGAGAAAGCCGTAGCCGGGATGACTGCCCGAATTCCGCATCCGCTCGATCCGCCCTCCGTGGACAGCTTCATCCTCGAGTCGCGGCGGGCCAACGCGGAGGGCCGCGCGCTCGTGATGGCGATCACGCCGCGGCGGCACCCGACCCAGGCGATCGGCATTGTCAGCATCGAGCCCGGTGCGGAGGGCGGCTCAGCCCAGCTCGGCTACTGGCTCGGCACGCCGCATTGGGGCCAGGGCCTCGCCACGGAAGCCGCGCGGGCGATGATCGACGCCTTCTTCGCCTATACGGCGGGGAACGAGCTGTTCTCCTCCGCCCGGGTGGTGAACCCGGCCTCGCGGCGGGTCCTGGAGAAGTGCGGCTTCGCCTCGGTCGGCTCCGGCCTCCAGGCTTTCCCGGCGCGCGGCGGCGTCTTCCCGGTCGACCGCTTCCGGCTCGACCGGCGGGCCTGGGACAGCCTAAAGACCTGGCACGCCGCGGGCCTCGTCTTCGAGCGTCACGAGCGGCCGGAATGCCGGGTCGGCGCCTGATCTGATACACTCCGGACGGCCGGGGCCTCTCCCCGGCCGTCCTCTGCATTCTGGAGTTTGTCCCGTGAAGTTCCTCGACGAGGCCAAGGTCTACGTCCGCTCGGGAGACGGCGGCGCCGGCTGCGTCTCGTTCCGGCGGGAGAAGTTCATCGAGTTCGGCGGGCCCGACGGCGGCGATGGCGGCCGGGGCGGCGACGTCTGGGTCGAGTGCGTCGAGGGGCTGAACACCCTGATCGACTACCGCTACCAGCAGCATTTCAAGGCCCGCAAGGGCGAGCACGGCTCGGGCCGCAACCGCGCCGGGGGCAAGGGCGAGGACGTGATCCTCAAGGTGCCGGCCGGCACCGAGATCCTGTCGGAGGACCGCGAGACCCTGATCGCCGACATGACCACGGTCGGCCAGCGGGTGCGGCTCGCCAAGGGCGGCAATGGCGGCTTCGGCAACGCCTATTTCACCACCTCGACCAACCGTGCCCCGCGCCACGCCAATCCGGGCCTGGAGGGCGAGGAGCACTGGCTCTGGCTGCGCCTCAAGCTCATCGCCGATGCGGGCCTCGTCGGGCTGCCCAATGCCGGCAAGTCGACCTTCCTCGCCACCGTCACGGCGGCCAAGCCCAAGATCGCCGATTATCCCTTCACCACCCTGCATCCGGGCCTCGGCGTGGTGCGGGTCGACACCCGCGAATTCGTGCTCGCCGACATCCCGGGCCTGATCGAGGGGGCGCATGAGGGCATCGGCCTCGGCGACAAGTTCCTGGCCCATGTCGAGCGCTGCCGGGTGCTGCTCCACCTCGTCGAGGGCACCAGCGAGGATGCCGGCGCCGCCTACCGGCTGGTCCGCACCGAGCTGGAAGCCTACGGCCAGGGCCTGGAGGAGAAGCCCGAGGTGGTGGCCCTGTCGAAGGCCGACACCCTCGACCCGGAGACCCTGGCGCTCCAGCTCGAGCGCCTGGAGGCCGAGACCGGCCACAGGCCCCTCGTCCTGTCCTCCGCCACGCGGCAGGGCGTGACGGAAGCCCTGCGTGCCCTGATGGCACGCATGGACGAAGCGGCGGCCGAGGCGCCGGTGGAGCGGGTGGCCTGGCAGCCGTGACGGCATGCGGGGTGACGCCGTCATCCCGGCGGGCTCGCCCGTCCTCTCACGGGGCCTCTCGGGCCCGGGTCGGGCGACGTCGACGCGCGGGCGTTGCGGGCCGATGACGACCTGTCGCCGATGGCGCGTGGCGTCACCCTGCGGTTCTTCGCCACCGCGATGGTCCCGACCCGGGGGTGATCGCCCTGCACGAGCGGCCCTTCGACGGGCCGATGGCCTCGAAGCCGGATTCCCTTGAGCGGGCCCGTCGCTTGCCGGTGGCGGGCACCCATGAGCGCAGCATCGGCGAGCCGGACCCCGCCCCGGGCGTAATACCGACGCTCGTTGGAAACGACCTTTGGTTCCGTTCTCGAGTTTTCGTCAAGACTCTGACTTGGCATCGAAAACTCGAGATGGGTCAACGGCCCGATGCGTCAGCATCTTGGGCCGTTGGTATTACGGCTCAGGACTTGTCGAAGCCGTAGAGCGCAGCCGGATTGTCGACGAGAATGCGGCGCCGGGCGGCCTCGCTCGGAGCCCATTCGGCCAGGAGGTCGAACAGGCCGGCATCGTCCGGCATGTGCCTTTCGCCGCGGTGAGGCCAGTCGCTGCCCCACACCATGCGCTCCGGCGCCGCTTGCGCGAACAGCGTCGCGACCTGGGTCGCGTCCGCGTAGGCCGGCGGGCCGCTCGTGGTGTTGAGGTAGGCGCCCGACAGCTTCATCCAGGTCCGTCCGCCGTCGAGGAGCTTCCGAACGACCGGGACGGCGCGATGGTCGCGACCCTGTCCGGGCAGGAGCCGGGCCAGGTGGTCGATGACGAGCGGGGTCGGCAGGCGCGCCAGCACCTCGGCATGGTCGGCGATCTGGTCGCCGGTCATGTAGACCTGGACGTGCCACCCGAGGGGGTGGACCTTGCGGGCCATCGCGTCCAGGCGCTCCGCCGTCGTGACGCCCCAGGATTGCGGGGTCACGAAATTGACCCGGATACCGACCGCGCCGCGGGCCGCCATGTCCTTCAGCTCGGCCTCGGTGATGTCGCGATCGACGACCACGACGGCGCGGGCGGAGGTTCCGAGCTGCGCCATCCCGTCGAGGGTGGCGCGGTTGTCGATGCCGTAGGTCGACGGGGTCACCACGACCGTGCGGCTCGTGCCGATCCGCTGCTGGAACAGCCGGTAGGCCGCGACGTCGCTGTCGACGACCGGCTGGCCTTTCCAGTGCGGCGAGGCGGGAAAGCGCGTCGAGAAGATGTGGATGTGCGAGTCGCAGGCCAGCGGCGGCACCTCGGTCTTCGGCCGCTCGGTGCCGGACGAGAACGGAACGGCGGTCTGGGCGAGGGCATCGCCGATGGGCAAGGCGGCGGCGGCAACAGCGCCGGCGGCTTTCAGCATATCTCGGCGCGATGGAGTGTGAACAACCGTCGTGATGAATTTCCTCTCGTATTCTTCTGTTTTGATTTATTATACAGAGATTTTCATACTCTCCGACGGCATGTCTGTCCGGGAGAGCTTGGGTGCAAGCAAGAGCGCGGGGTCTCTCCTCTCTCCGCGGGCGGGGAGAGGCTGAGCTCCGAAGCGGCTCAGGGAGCCCGCAGGGCAAGCGTGAGGGGGGCTTCCGGAAGACTCTTACCCGTCGAGCCCCCCGCACCCTCGCTCCGGCTGCGCCTCCGCTTGCTGCGTTCCCCGAACGGGAACACAGCCCTCTCCCCGCCCCGGGGAGAGGGGAAGGGCGGCGATTGCCCGTTGTCGTGCGGCATCATCGGAAAGCCGGTCAGAAGCCGTAGAGCCGGGCCGGGTTCGCGACGAGGATCCTGGATTGCACGGCCGGATCGGGCGCCCACTCCGCCAGGAGGTCGAGGAGGCCGGCATCGTCCGGCTTGCCGTCGGCCGGCGAGGTCGGGTGCGGCCAGTCGGAGCCCCAGACCAGCCGCTCGGGCGCGAGCGCGACATAGGCGCGGGCGAGCCGGCCGCGATCGGCGTAAGACGGCGGGCCGGATTTCGACAGGATGTAGGCGCCGGTGAGCTTCACCCAGGCGCCGCGGGTGGCGATCAGGTCGGCGATCACCCGGAACCCCGGATGGTCGGGCCCGGCGGGCTCGGGCAGGTGGCCCATATGGTCGAACACCACCGGGACGGGCAGGCGCTCCAGCACCTCCCTCAATGCGACGATCTTCTCGCCCTCGGAGACGAGCTGGATGTGCCAGCCGAGATCGGCGATCTTGCGGGCGACCGGTTCGAGATCGGTGATCGGGGCGCCGCCGGGCAGCCGCGTGCCGAAGCGCACGCCGCGGATGCCGGCCGCGTCGAGGCGGCGCAGTTCGTCCGGCGTGACGTTCGCGTCGAGCATCGCGACGCCGCGGGCATTCGGCCCGAAGGCTTTCAGCGAGTCCACCAGCAGCCGGTTGTCGGAGCCGTAGGTCGAGGGCTGCACCACGACGTTGCGGACGAGGCCGAGCCGGCGCTGCAAGCCCTTGTAATCCTCGACGCTCGCATCCGGCGGCCGCAGGGTCGCGGCGGGCGCCGGGGGGAAGCGGGCGTCGTAGATGTGGTGGTGGCAGTCGGTGGCGTTCGCCGGGACGGTGATCCGGGGGGTGTCGGTGCCGCCGGACCAGCGCACCGCCTGGGCGGCGGCCGGGCCGCTGCCGCCGGCGAATCCGGCCGCCACGGAGCCGGTCACCAGGAGCGCGAGGTGGTCGCGCCGCGTCATCGTGCTCATCGGCAATCTCAGGCGTGGGAGAAGAGGGGCTGGCCGGGAGCCGGCATCGCCGCCGCCAGGATGCTGCCGGTGGCGGATTCGGTGATGAACAGGGTTGTTCGGTCGGGCCCGCCATACGCGACGTTGGTGGTCGAGAGGCCGGCTGGCGACCGCACCCGCAGCAACGGCTCGGCCACGGGTGACAGGCGCCAGATCGAGCCGAAGCCCGTATGGGCGACGACCAGGCAGCCTTCCTCGTCCAGCGCGATGCCGTCCGGCCCGCCCAGCCCGCCATGGAGCTGCGCGAACACCCCGACCTTCGACACCAGGCCGCTGGCGTTCAGCGGGATGCGCCAGATCTGCTGCGCCCGGGTCACCGCGACGAACAGGGTCTTCATCGCGGTGTCGACCACGATGCCGTTGGGGCTCGGCACGGTGTCGATGAGGCAGGTCAGCTCGCCGGAGGGACGGAGGCGGTAGACCCGGCCGGTCGGGTCCTGCAAGCCGGTCTGGCCCTGGTCGGTGAAGTAGAGGTCGCCGTTGCCCGCGAAGGTGAGGTCGTTGACGCCCCGGAACCCCTCCGAGCCGGCGGTCTCGAGGAAGGGCGTCACCGACCCGCTGTCGGGATCGAGCCGCATGATCCCGTTTTTGTAGCAGGTGATGAAGATCCGCCCGTCGCGGTGGATCTTCAGTCCGTTCGGCCAGCCGTCATACTCGGCGACGAGGTCCCAGGTCCCGTCGGGTGCGATCCGGAAGATGCGGCCATGCGGGATGTCGGTGACGTAGAGCCGGCCCTGGCGATCGAAGACCGGTCCTTCGAGGAACGAATCGATCGCCTCGCCGCCCCGGTTGGCGTTGGCCCAGGCGGTGGGCTTTCGCGTGCGGTAGCGATCGGGGAGGCGGGTGAAGATCTCGGCCGTGACAGTCGGCGGGGGAGAGAAGTACATCGGGCGCCTCGAAGGGTTGAGTTCGCGCGGTCAGGCCGGCACCGCCCGGGCCTGCACGATGCGGGCATGCGAGCGGCTGATCATCACGACGCTGAGGGCGGCGGCGGCGTCGAGGAGCGCCACCGGGAGCAGGCCAAGGGCGAAGCTCCCGGTCGCGGTCTTCACCAGGCCGACGACGTTTACCATCAGGCCGCCGCCGATCAGGTTGGCGATGGCGTTGATGCCGGCCAACCCCGCCGCCAGGGTGCCGGCCGAGAGCCAGCCGGCCGACAAAGCCCAGAACGGACCCTTGAAGGCGTAGGCGCCGACGAGCGCGAAGGTGACCGCCACGATCGTCATCGTGATGCCGCCCGCGAGGTTGAGGGAGGCGAGGCCGAAGCCGGCGAGCAGGAGCGGGATCGCGGTGTGCCAGGTGCGCTCGGCCCGGCGGTCCGAGTGGCGGCCCCACAGGATCATCAGCACCGTGGCGATGCCGTAGGGCACCGAGTTGACGAAGCCGGTCTGGAGATTGGTGAGCCCGAACGACTTGATGATCTGCGGCTGCCACACCGAGAGCGTGCTGCCGGTGGCCGAGGCCCCGGCGCAGACGAGCGCCATGGTGAGGAAGTACTTGTTGCGCATCAGGCCCCAGAGCGAGATGTGGCCGACCGGGGTCTTGCCCGCCGCCTCCTCGGCGAGGCGGGAGACCAGCCAGTCGCGCTGCGCGGGCGCGAGCCAGGTCGCGTCCTTCGGCTTGTCGGTCAGCACGAACAGGCAGGCGATGCCCAAGAGCACGGTCGGCAGGCCTTCCAGCACGAACAGCCACTGCCAGCCCTTGAGGCCAAGCCAGCCGTGCAATTCGAGGAGCGAGACCGAGAGCGGCGAGCCCAGGAAGGTGGCGAGCGGGATCGAGACCGTGAAGGTGGCGAGCACCCGCGCCCGGTACCGGCCCGGCAGCCAGTAGGTGAGATAGAGGATCGCGCCGGGGAAGAACCCGGCCTCCGCCGCCCCCAGGATGAACCGCATGGCGTAGAGCGAATGCGGCCCGGTCACCAGGGCCATGCCCATGGTGACCAGGCCCCAGGTGATCATGATCCGGGCGATCCAGCGCCGGGCGCCGACACGCTGGAGCGCCAGGTTGCTCGGCACCTCGACCAGGAAGTACGAGACGAAGAACAGGCTCGCGGCGAAGCCGAACATCGCCGGGGTCAGCCCGAGATCCTGGTTCATCTGGAGGGCGGCGAAGCCCACATTCACCCGGTCGAGCAGGGCGAAGAAGTAGCAGACCATCAGGAACGGCACGAGCCGGAGGATCACCCGGCGCATGGTCGTTGCCTCCAAGGTCTGCGGATCGTCGATGGTGGCGCTCACGTCCGGTCCTCCCGATTCTTGGTTTCGTGCGTCGTTCAGAGGCCTTCGCAGCCGGCTTTCTCGAGCTCGCGCTCGACCCAGGACCGGTCGACGGTGCCGGCCTTGATCGCCACCATGGTCTTGGCCTCGCCCTGCTGCTTCTTGTCGGCCGCGGCGAAGACCTTTTCCGTGAGGTCATACGGCACGCAGACGAAGCCATCGTCGTCACCGACGATCAGGTCGCCCGGCTCGATCACCATCCCGTCGATGGCGATCGTGCAGTTCACCTCGCCAGGACCGCTCTTGTACGGCCCGCGATGGGTCACGCCGGCGGCGAAGACCGGAAAAGAGTTCGCCTTGATCCAACCGAAGTCGCGGACGGCGCCGTTGACGATCACGCCCGCGCAGCCGACCTGCTGAGCATGCGAAAGCATGAGCTCGCCGAGGATCGCGTTGGTCAGGTCGCCGCCTGCGTCGACGACGATGACGTCGCCCGGCTTCACGCGGTTGAGGGCGGCATGGACCATCAGGTTGTCGCCCGGACGCGCCTTGACGGTCAGTGCGACGCCGCAGAGCACGCCGCCGGCATGCATCGGGCGAAGCCGCGGCCCGCCATGGACCATCCGGCTCATCGAATCGCTGATATTGGCGACCGCGATCGCCTTGAATTTTTCGACGATGGCGGCGTCGACGGTGCGGGTGCGGGGGTGGATCTTGAAGCCGATGGGCATGGCGGTGTTCCTGAGTTGAGAGGACTGCTTGGCTCAAGGGATCTGAGAACAAACCCGTCATTCCGGGGCCACGCAGCGGAGCCCGGAATCCAGACACTCAGATCTTTCAGGAAAACGCGGCTAGCGTTTAGCTGAATTCGGCACACGAGGCGGTTCTGGATTCCGGGCTCCGCTGCGCAGACCCGGCATGACCAGGAGTGTGTGAGTTCTGTCGGCGGAGAACTGGACCTGAACCGTTCGAAATCAGTTTGGCTTCACCGCCGTCAACCCCGCCTTCTCGGCCATCGCATCCAGCGCCTCCTGGTAGGTGGCCGGCACGACGCCCTTGAAATGGTCCTTGAGCCCCAGGCTGTCCTTCCAGCGCAGGCGCTGGGCAATGGCCCGGGCCATGATCGGCTCGACACCGGAATCGGCGACCGCCTCGGCCGACATCTCCAGCTCCTCGGCCCGGCGCTTGGCGTGGATGACGCCGGACGGGGTCAGGCTCTGGACCGTGTCCATCCAGGGCCGGGCCAGGGTCTTCGAGGCGGAGGCGAGCACGACCTCGTCGATGCCGTATTGCCGGGCGGCGAGCAGCATCTCGTCATGCAGGGCCTCGATGCCCTTGATGAGGACCGAGCGCAGGATCTTGATGCCCGACGCCGTGCCGAGGGCCGGACCCATGAAGGCGATCTGCATCCCCCAGGGCACCAGCAGGTCGCGGACGCGCTCGCCGGCCGGCCCGCTCGACAGCATCCGCATGGCGTAGCCGTGAAGCGGCGTCCCCTCGATCGCGCCGTCGCCGAGGAGCGCGCCGGTGGCCGACAGCCGCTCGGCGACGCCCTGCTTCACCTTCGGGGTGGCGGAGGCGAAGTCGAGGAAGGTGTGGCGGCCCGTCAGCACCGGCGCGAAAGCCTCGGCACTCTCGAGCGAGGCCGCACCCGGCGTCACGCTCACGATCAGGTCGGCGGCCTCGGCGAGGTCCGCGTTCGAGCGCACCAGGGTGACCCCGGCCTCCCGCGCCCGGCCCTGGATCAGGTCGGCATAGGGCCCGTCGAAGGCGTATTTGTCGTAGCAGGCGATGCTCGACAGGCCGGCGCCGCGCAGACCCGCCCCGAGGGTGCTGCCGATCTCGCCGTAGCCGACGAGGCCGAACCGGAATTGCGTGCGCTCGGTCACGACGGGCTCTTGCATGATGGGCTCCTTGATGTCGGGGTCAGTGCGCCGCTTGCCTGAGGCGGGGCGCGGGGATCGTGGCCGCGAGGTGATCGCGCAGGATCTCGACCGGGTGCGGCAGCCGCACGCCGTCGATGAGTTTGGCTTGCGAGCGGCAGGAATAGCCGTCGGCGAGGAGGCGGCCGGTCCGGCCCATCGACGCCACGGGCCTCGCCCAGCTGAGGCCGTAGATGCGCTCGGAGGTCGCCCGGTTCTCGGCCTCGTGGCCGTAGGTGCCGGCCATGCCGCAGCAGCCCGAGGGCAGGACCGCCAGGGGAAGACCGAGGGACCGGAAGACGTGGACCCACGCCGCCACGGCGGCTTGCGCCGTCGCCCGCTCGGTGCAGTGCGGCAGCAGCCAGTAGGGTTCGCCGTCCGGGTCCGCTGCGCGAGGATCGAGGCGCGCGGCGAGCCATTCCTGGACGAGCCGCACCTGCGGCAGGTCGCGCCCCGGCAATGCCTGCTTGTACTCGGAGCGGTAGCTGAGCGTCATCGACGGATCGAGGCCGATGAGGGGCACGCCGGTCGCGGCGAGGCGGCCGAGACTTTCTGCGTTCCGGGCGGCGACCCGCGCGAAGCGGCCGAGGAAGCCGTGGACATGCAATGGCTTGCCGTTCGGGCGGAAGGGCGCGAGCCAGGGCCGGATCCTCAAGCCGATCAGCAGGTCGAGGAGGGCCAGCAGGACCGGCGTGTCGTAGTGGCTGGTGAAGGCATCCTGCACCACGACGACGTGTGAGCGCCGCTCGGCCGGCGGGAGCCGCGCCAGCACGTCCGCCTCGGCCAGGGCCACGCCGCGCCGTGCCATCTCCCGCCCGAGATCGAGCCCCGACAGGGTCGGCGCGTGGACGAGACCGACCGCCCTCCCCGCCCCCAGCCTCGTCGCGGCGTTGACGAGACGGGGGGCCCGGGCAAGCCAGGGGGCCAGCGGCTCCAAAGCGGCGATCGCGTGGTGGCGGAGCGGCCGCAGGTAGCGGCCGTGATAGAGTTCCAAAAACTTCGCCCGGAAAGTCGGGACGTCGACCTTGATCGGGCAGAGGCCGGTGCAGGACTTGCAGGCGAGGCACCCGGCCATCGCCTCGTGCACCTCGTGCGAGAAGTCGTCGTCCCGCCGTCGCAGGGTCGCAGCGAGGCGGGCCGGAAAAGCGAGCCAGCCCGGACGCGCCCTGAGCGCGCGCGCCTCCGCCAGCGGGTCGATCCCCTGGGCGGCGAGCCGCCGCAGCCACTCGCGCATCAGTTGGGCGCGGCCCTTGGGCGAGTGCCGGCGGGCGCGCGTGCCCTTCCAGGACGGGCACATCGCCTCGTCCGGGTCCCAGGAATAGCAGGCGCCGTTGCCGTTGCAGTGCAGCGCCTCGTCGTAGGCAGCCCGCAAAGCGGCCGGGATCGCTCGGTCGTGGCTGCCCTTGGTCGGCACGCCGTCGATGGTGAGGAGCGCGCCGCCGTCAGGCGCCGCGATTTTCCCCGGGTTGAACTGGTTCCTCGGGTCGAAGGCGGCCTTCACCGCCTGGAGCGCCGGGTAGAGCGGGCCGAAGAACCGGGGCGAGAACTCGGAGCGGACGCCCTTGCCGTGCTCGCCCCAGAGCAGGCCGCCGTATCTCTGCGTCAGCGCGACGACCTCCTCGGTCACCGCGCGCACCAGGCGTTCCGCGCCCGGCGCCTTCATGTCGATCGCCGGCCGGACATGCAGCACCCCGGCATCGACGTGGCCGAACATGCCGTAATCGAGGCCGTGGCCGTCGAGGACGGCCCGGAACGCGGCGATGAAGTCGGCGAGGTTCTCGGGCGGGACCGCCGTATCCTCCACGAAGGCGACCGGGCGCGCCTCGCCGGTCCGGTTGCCGAGAAGGCCGACCGCCTTCTTGCGCATGGTCCAGATCCGGCCGATCTCGGCCTCGCCCCGCGCCACCGTGTAGCCGCGCCGTCCGGTCGCCGGCCCAGCCGCGTCCAGCATCGCCGTGAGGCGGGCCAGGGCCCCTGCCACCGCCGCCTCGCTGTCGCCGACGAACTCGACGAGGTTGACGCCGCGCGCCCGCTCGCCCGCATCCTCGGGGAAGAAGGCGGCGACGCCGTCCCAGACCGGATCGCCCTGGGCGAGCGCCAGCACCGTCGAATCGACCGTCTCGATCGAGGCCGGCGCGAGATCGGCGAGCGCCCGCGCGTCACGCAAGGCCGCATCGAAGCCGGCATAGCGCAGGACGACCAGGGCCGCGTGGCTCGGCAGCGGCAGGACCGCAAGCGTGGCTTCCGCCAGGAAGCCCAGCGTGCCCTCCGAGCCGCACAGGACCGCATTGAGGTCGAACAGCCCGTCGGCGCGCCGCAGATGCGCGAGGTCGTAGCCGGTGAGGCAGCGGTTGAGCGGCGGGAACCGCTCGGCGATCAGCGCCGCATTCTCGCGCTGGATCCGGTCGATCTCGCGGTGGATGGCCCCGGCCCGGTCGTCCCGCGCCTGTACCGCCGCGAGCCCGGCCGCGTCGAGGGGTTCCGAGTGCCAGACCGTGCCGTCGGAGAGGATCGTGGTCAGCGCCCGCACGTGGTCGCGGGTCTTGCCGTAGAGGCACGAGCCCTGGCCGCTCGCGTCGGTCGCGATCATGCCGCCGATCGTGGCGCGGTTCGAGGTCGAGAGTTCCGGGGCGAAGAACAGCCCGTGGGGCTTGAGCGCCGCGTTGAGCTGGTCCTTCACCACGCCGGCCTCGACCCGGACCGTGCGGGTCTGCGGGTCGATCGCCAGGATGCGGTTCATGTGCCGCGACAGGTCGACCACGAGGCCGTCGGTGAGGGACTGGCCGTTGGTGCCGGTGCCGCCGCCGCGGGGCGCGATCCGCATCTGCGCGAAGCGGTCCTCGGACAACAGCCTCGCAATCCGCACGAGGTCGTCGCGATCGCGCGGGAAGGCCACCGCCTGCGGGGTGAGCTGATAGATCGAGTTGTCGGTCGCCAGCACGGTCCGGTCGGCGCGCGACAGGGAGAGATCGCCGGCAAAGCCCCGCGCCCGCAATTCGGCGCAGAAGGCCGCGTGGAGCGGTGCCGTCTCGGCGTCGGAAGGGAGGCGCGGGATCATGACGTCAGGCCGCGACCGCGACAAGCCCGTCGGTCCGGCGGACCTTCCGGCCGAAGGCGAGCATCAGGACCGCCCCGACCAGCAGGCAGGCGCCGACCGCGATGAGCGGCGCGGTGAACCCGCCCGAGAGGTCGCGCACGAGGCCGATCATGTACGGCCCGGCAAAGCCGCCGAGATTGCCGATCGAGACGATCATGGCGATCCCGCCGGCGGCGGCCCGCCCGGTGAGGAAGCTCGAGGGCACCGCCCAGAAGGTGGCGACGAAGGAGTTGATGCCCATGACGGCGACGCAGAGCGCCGCGATGGTGAGGACGGGCGTCGGGGTAAAGGCACTCGCCAGCAGGGCCGCCGCGCCGACGACGAGCGAGATCGCCGGGTAGATCGTCCGGTCGCGGCCGCGATCCGACATCCGGCCCCACACCACCATGGCGACCGCGCCGCAGATATAGGGGATCGCCGTCACCACCCCGACGAGGGAGGTGGCGAGGCCGAGTTGCTTGATGATCTGCGGCAGCCACAGGCCGATCCCGAGCGAGCCGACAATGGCGCAGAAGTTGATGCAGGCGAGCATCAGCACGCGCCAGTTCCGCAGCGCCTGGGCGAGCGTCATCGTGTGCTTCCGCTCGATCGCCGCCTTCTCGGCCGCGAGCTTCGAGACCAGGGCGTCGCGCTCCGCCGGTGACAGCCACGCCGCCTTCTCGGGCCTGTCGGTCAGGACGAACAGGCAGGCGATACCCAACGCCACGGCCGGCACCGCCTCGAGGATCAGGAGCCACTGCCAGCCCTTGAGGCCGAACCCTTCGAGCTGGATCAGCGCGCCGGAGATCGGCGAGCCGAGGATGTTGGCGACCGGGATGCCGAGCAGGAACAGGGCGGTGGCCCGCGCCCGCACCGCGGAGGGGAACCACAGGCTGAGATAGAGGAACACGCCCGGCACGAACCCGGCCTCGCCGAGACCGAGCAGGAAGCGCGCGATGCCGAACTGCACCGGGCCGGTGACGAAGGCGGTCGCCGCCGACACCAGGCCCCAGGTGATCATGATCCGGGCGATCCAGATCCGGGCCCCGATCCGCATCATGATCAGGTTGCTGGGGATCTCGGCGATGAAATAGCCGAAGAAGAACAGGCCGGCGCCGACGCCGAAAGCGGTCGCCGAGAGGCCGATATCCTTGTTCATCGTGAGTGCGGCGAAGCCGACATTCACCCGGTCGAGATAGCTGATCACGTAGCAGACGAACAGGAACGGCAGGATGCGCCACATCATCTTGCGGTGAAGCGCCTGCTCGTCGACCTCGGCCGATGGCGCGACTGCCGGCTGCGCCGGTCCTGCCCGGGTCATGTCACCTGCTCCCTATCGTTTTTGCAACGGCGTTTCAAAATGACTACAATCGTCGCGCCGACGGGTCAAGCGCGCGGATTCCCAGAAGGGCCGCGGACGCGAGGGTCATCCGAGTGGTTTGGCGGCGGCGCGCGGCGCCGCTAAGGGAGGCGACGGCGAAGCCAGACATCCGTGAGCGTGAGACGAATGCCGAAAGAGGCCCGACCGAGACCCAAGCTCGAAGGCGTCGCCTCGGCGGAGCGGGTGCTGACCGTCCTGACCGCGTTCCGGCGCGGCGACGACGCGCTGGAACTGACGGAGCTTGCCCGCCGCACGGACCTCGTGAAGAGCACCATCATGCGGCTGTGCATCTCGCTCGAGAAGTTCGGCCTGATCGAGCGGCTGGATGACGGACGCTATCGCCTCGGGGTCGAGGCGGCGCGGATCGGCTCGGTCTACCAGCAATCCTTCGCGCTGGAGGAGCGGGTGGTGCCGGTGCTGGAGCGGCTCGCCGCCGAATCCATGGAGACCGCGTCGTTCTACATCCGCCGCGGCAACCAGAGGCTATGCCTGTTCCGGGCCGACTCGCCCTACCCTCTGCGCATGAACGTGCGGCCGGGCGACATGCGGCCGATGGACCAGTCGGCCATCGCGCAGGTGCTGGCGACCTTCGGCGACCGGACGGCCCCGCAGACGACGCCCGAGCTGCCGCTCTACACCTCGGGCATCACCGACCCGCACGTCGCCTCCCTGGCAATGCCGGTCTTCGGGGCCGGTGGCAGGCTCATCGGCGCCCTCGCGCTGTCCGGTCCCTCGTCGCGCCTCACGTCCGAGCAGGCCGACCTCCTCGCGCCGAGGCTCCGCGACGCCGCCGAGCGCCTGTCGGCCGAGTTGGGGGCGCAGACCTGAGGCGACACCGAACCTGTCACGGGCGCGGCCGTCGCGAAGGCCCGGCCTGGTCGGTGGAGTAGACGGGAGATTGGGATCGCCCCGGATGGGTGGGGCAATCCGACCTCCGCCACCGGGAGAGGACCAGCCGTGTCGGCACGCTCCGGATCGCCGGCCGCGCACGCTCGACGACCCGGCGGTGTCCGGGCTATGTCCTGCCGATGAACGGAATCGTGGTCGTCGGCACCGGACAGGCCGGCTTTCAGCTCGGTGCCTCCTTGCGGGAGAACGGCTATGCCGGGCCGGTGACCCTGGTCGGCGACGAGCCGGGCCTGCCCTACGGACGGCCGCCCCTGTCGAAAGCCTACCTGCTGGGCAAGACCGACGCGGCGGGTCTGGCCCTGCGGCCGGACGCCTATTTCGCCGAGCACCGGCTGACCATCCGCGCCGGTGAGCGCGCGGTCGCGATCGACCGGGCGGCACGCCGCCTCCTGCTCGCCTCCGGCGAGGCGCTCGCCTATGACCACCTCGTCCTGGCGACCGGCTCGCGCAACCGCCCGCTGCCGGTGCCGGGCGCCGATCTGGCGGGCGTCCACCAGTTGCGCACCCTCGCCGACGCCGACGCGCTGAAAGCGGCACTCGCCGAGGCCCGCGCGGTCGCGGTGGTGGGGGCCGGCTTCATCGGGCTCGAATTCGCCGCCATCTGCGCCCAGAAGGGCTGTCCCGTCACGGTGATCGAGGGGCTGGACCGTCCCCTCGCCCGCTCGGTGTCACCGGCCATGGCGGCGCTGATCGAGACCTCCCATGTCCGGGCCGGCACCCGCTTCCTGTTCGGCCGCGCGGTCTCGGGGCTGATTGGGCCGGACCGCGTCCGGGCCGTCGCCCTGGCAGAGGGGCACGAGGTCGCGGCCGACCTCGTCCTCGTCGGCATCGGCATCCTGCCGAACGACGATCTGGCGCGGGCGGCGGGCCTGCGGGTCGAGAACGGGGTCGCGGTCGATGCGATGCTGGCGACCGAGGATGCGGCCATCTCGGCCATCGGCGACTGCGCCAGCGTGCCCTCGCCCCACGCCGGCGGGGCGCGGGTGCGGATCGAATCGGTGCAGAACGCCGTCGACGGCGCCCGCTGCGTCGCCGCACGCCTCGCCGGCCGGCCGGCGGCCTTCACGGCGGTGCCGTGGTTCTGGAGCGACCAGGGTCCGCTCAAGCTCCAGATCGCCGGCCTGTGCCAGCCGCACGATCGCGCCGTGCGCCGGGGCGATCCTGAATCCGGCAGCGTCTCGGTGTTCTGCTACCGGGCCGGGCGCCTCGCCGGCGTGGAATCGCTCAACCGCCCGGCCGACCACATGATCGCCCGGCGCCTGCTCCAGACGGGGCGGAGCCCGACGCCCGAGCAGGCCGCGGATCCCGGCTTCGATCTCAAGGCTCTCGCGCTCGGCTGAAAGCCTGTGCTACGCTGCGTCACCTCCGGGCGGAGACGCAGACCATGCCCATCAAGGCAGCCGTCGGCATGCATGCCAGGGGGCCGAGTGGCCTTCTTGAGGGCACCTGGCAGCCGGCGGCGCCCGGCGCTCCGGTCGTCCTGATCCTCCCGGGCTCCGGCCCGACCGATCGCGACGGCAACAACCCGGGCGGGGTCGCGGCGGGCACCTACCGGCTTCTCGCCGAGGGACTGGCGGCGCGCGGCATCGCTTCGCTCCGCGTCGACAAGCGCGGCATGTATGGCAGCCGCCTCGCCGCCGCCGATCCGAATGCGGTGACGCTCGGCGACTATGTCGACGACGTCCGGGCCTGAATCGCCGAGATCCGCCGGCGCGACGCGACGGCGCCGATCTGGCTTCTCGGTCACAGCGAGGGCGGGCTGGTGGCCCTGTCGGCGGGCGGCGCTCCGGATCTCGCCGGGCTGATTCTCGCGGCGGTGCCGGGGCGCCCGCTCGGTGCCGTGCTGCGCGAGCAGCTCGCCGCTAACCCGGCCAATGCCGGCCTCATGCCCGAGGCCCTGGACATCCTGGCGCATCTCGAGCGCGGGGAGCGGGTGGAGACGGTGAGCCCGATCCTGCTCCCGCTGTTTCGCCCCGCGGTGCAGGGCTTCCTGATCAGCCTGCTCCGGATCGATCCGGCTGCGATGATGGCCGAGATGCGGGTGCCGGTGCTCATCCTCCAGGGCACGCGCGACATCCAGGTCGGCCGCGCCGACGCGGACGCGTTGCACCGGGCAAACAAAGCGGCCCGCCTCGCGATTCTGGCCGATGTCAATCACGTCCTCAAGCTCGTCGGGTCGAACGACCGGGCGGCGAACATCGCGACATACCGGGATCCCGACTTGCCCCTGGCCGCGGGGGTGATCGAGGCGGTCGCCGCGATGGTCGGCGGCAGGATCGCGGCGCCCTGATCCGGCCGCGCTCATGCCGCCCGGACCGTTTCGACGAGGCGGCGCACCGTCGTGCTCAGCCATACCATCGGCCCAAGATGCTGACGCATCGGGCCGATGAGCCATCTCGAATTTTCGGTACTCAGCCAAAGGCTGAACGAAAATTGGAGAACGCAACCAAAGGTTGTTTTCTTTCGACCGTTGGCATCAGTCAGCCGTCGCGAGACCATCGTCGCCGATCCCGCGTCAGGGCCGAGGGTCAGCGATCGTTCTCGGTGGTGAGTTCACTCGGGGGGATCCCCTTGTCCGGGGCATCGGCCGGACGCAGGCGGGCGCCGGGAGAGGCGCCGTCGATCAGGTCCACCCCGGCGGCCGTGAGGGCACCACGGATCGCCGCCCGCTGCTCGGGCGAGGGTGGATAATGTCCGGCCTCGTATTGGCGGATGCTCTCCGCATCGACATTGGCGCGCAACGCCAGATCGTCCTCGGACCAGGCCAGCAGGTCCCGGGCCTGGCGCAGCTGCGCCGTCGTGATGTCGTCTGCGCCGTTCACTGAACCTTATCCCCTGCTCTCGTCACGACCGGCTCGCCGGCCGATTCCCGCCGGTGCGGCTTCCTGCTAACGGCGAGGCTCCGCTTTCGTTGCCACACCCACAAGCTTTCGCGAGTCCTGCCATATTACCGCCAAGCTTGCCGCATAATTGCAACAGTCGTCGGCAAGATGCCGATGCGGGGCATCTCCGCCTGCGGCCAGGGTTGCGGGTGCGGGGTGCCCTCTCTACGGTCCGCCTCAACACGACAAGACGAATGGGGATTGCGATGAAGGCGATGCAGGTTGCGCTGGCCGCCGGTGCCGTCGCGCTGTTGGCGTCGGCCACGCAGGCTTCGGCACAGAACATGATGGGCTACGGCCAGAAGAACCGGGACAAGGCCGCTCAGCCGCAATACATCCCGCCGATGAAGGCGCAGGAAAAGATTTTCCCGCTCGATTCGACCTGGACGGCGGTGAGCCTCAACGGCAAGCCCTTCGCCGGGACCGAGCGGCCGAGCTTCATCATCGACAAGCAGTACCGCGCCCGCGGCTTCGGCGGCTGCAACACCTTCGCGGCGACCGCCTTCCCGCTCAAGGAGCAGCACCTCGCGGTCGGCCCGCTGGCGCTGACCAAGCGGAGCTGCGACAAGGCGGTCGGCGCCTCCGAGATGCAGTTCCTCACCGCGCTCCGCACCTCGGGCCAGTGGGACCTCGTCGGTTCGCAACTGGTGATCAAGAGCCAGGCCGGCGAGCTGCGCTTCGACCGCGCCCTCTGATGCCGACGGCCTCGGTGGCGTTGCGTGGCGCCACTCCACTGAGGTCTTGGGTTCTGCACGCTCGGGCCGTGCCTGATTTTCACCGCCGCACCGGCGTTCGCGTCGGTGACGGACGCTGAGAATGCCGACGCATCAGGCGGCTGGTTGATCGCGCGTTGTCGCTGTCGAGCCCAGACGGCCGCGGGCCTGGGCTTGGCAAAAATCCGGGACCGGAACCACCGTCGTTCCTGTCGCCCGTTGGCACGGCTCGTCATTCTTTCGCAGCATGTCGGAACGGCTCCGTCCATCGGCGGGGCCGTTCGCGCGTGCACGCGGCTGGGAGAAACGATTTACCGCCGCGCTCCAGTGCTTTAAGGCGCTCTCTCGTCCAGAGGACGGCCCGGGCTTTCGGCCCGCGTCGTCCCGCGGCCCAACGAGAACGACGGATGCGAGGAGGAACCGGGATGCGGTCGATGTCGAGGAGGGTGCTGCTCGCGGCGGCGTTGCTGGGAGGCACAGTGGTCGGCGCACAGGCGCAGGACAAAACGCCGGTGAAGCTCGGGGCGATCGAGATCCTGACCGGGCCGAACAGCCGCTACGGGATCGCCATCCAGCGCGGCTTCGACCTCGCGCTCGCGGACATCAACAAGGCCGGCGGCGTGCTCGGCGGCCGTCCGCTCGCCCTCGCCTATGAGGACTCGGCCGGTGCGAAGGAGCAGGCGCTCAACGCCGCCCGCAAGCTGATCGGCCGCGACAAGGTCCCGCTGATCCTCGGCCCCACCCTGTCGAACGAGATGTTCGCCGCCGGCCCGGTCGCCAACGAGCGCAAGGTGCCGATCGTCGGCACCTCGACGACCGCCAACGGCATCACGGCCATCGGGCCCTACGTCTTCCGCACCTCGCTGCCGGAATCCGACGTCATCCCGGTGACGCTCAAGACCGCCAAGGACAAGTTCGGCCTCAAGCGCGTCGCCGTGATGTACGGCAACGACGACGCCTTCACCAAGTCGGCCTACGACGTGATGAAGGCGTCGCTGGAGAAGCTCGGCATCGAGACCCTGACGACCGAGACCTTCGGCTCGAAGGATTCGGATTTTTCCGCGCAGCTCACCAAGATCAAGGCGCTGAACCCGGACGCGATCGTGCTGTCGGCGCTGGTCGAGGCGGCATCGGGCATCGAGTTGCAGGCGCGCCAGCTCGGCATTCCCGAGACGGTGTTCTTCATCGGCGGCAACGGCCTGAACTCGCCCAAGCTCGGCGACATCGCCGGCAAGGCGGCGGACGGCACCCTGGTGGGAAGCCCGTGGTTCGTCGGCAAGCCGGACGCGGCCAACCAAGCCTTCGTCAACGCCTTCAAGGACAAGTATGGCGGCGACCTGCCCGACCAGTTCGCAGCCCAGGCCTACGACACCCTGTTCATCGTCGCCAAGGCGATCGACGCGGCCGGCGCGCCGGACTCCGAAAAGATCAAAGATGCGCTGATCAAGGTGAAGCATACCGGCGTGATGGGCCCATTCTCCTTCTCCGAGACCCGCGACCCGGCGGATACCTCCGGCGTGGTGGTGCTGGTGATGAAGGGCGGCAAGTTCCAGCTGTTGCAGTAGTCAACACACCCGTCCGAGGCGGGGCGTCTCCCCTCCCCCAGGCGATCCCGGGATCGCCTGGGACGGGGAAATCTGCGCTTTGCGTCAACGACGCTCCCCACCCCACCGATTGACCCGCCGCGCGATATCGGCCACGTCGCAGCCTCGTCATCCTGTTCGGCCCTGAGGCCGGGCCGCAGCGGGCGCCGGGCGCCCATCGAAATCTCCTCGCTCCCATGCTTGAGCAGCAGCTCGTCAACGGTGTCGTGCTCGGCGCGACCTACGCTCTCTTCGCCATCGGCTTCACGCTGATGTTCGGGGTGATGGGCGTCATCAACCTCACCTACGGGGTCTACTTCGCGCTCGGCGCCTTTGCGGCGCTCTGGAGCACGCAAGCGCTCGGGCTGCCGATCTGGGCCGCCCTGCCGATCGGCGCGCTGATCGCGGGCGTGATCGCGGTGATCCTCGACACGCTGCTCCTCACCCGCCTGCGCAAGGCCAAGGCGCCGGAACTCGCCTCGCTGATGGTGACGCTGGGTGCCACGCTGTTCCTCTATGCCGGCATGGCGGCGGCGCTCGGCACCGAGATCCGGCGCTTCCCGGCCGAGATCTTTTCCGGCGGCGCGTACAGCCTCGGCGACGTGCGGGTCGGCACCACGCAGATCCTGATCCTCGCCGCCGCCATCGTGCTGATGCTGGCATTGCTGGCGCTGGTGCGCGGCTCGCGGATCGGGCTGGCCATCCGGGCGGTGGCCGAGAACCCGGACGCCGCCTCGCTGATGGGGATCAACGGCGCCCTGATGCTCCGAGTGGTCTCGTTCCTGTCCGGCGCCATCGGGGGCGCCGCCGGCGTGCTCGTCGGGCTCAACTTCAACGCCATCCAGCCCTTCATGGGCGAGCACATGATGCTGCGCGGCTTCGCGGTCATCATCGTGGGTGGGCTCGGCGACCTGCGCGGCGCCCTTCTCGCCGGCCTGCTCCTGGGCCTCGCCGAGGTGCTCACCGCTGCCTATCTCTCGTCGACCCTCAAGGACATGATCGCCTTCGCGCTCCTCGTCGCCACCCTGTGGTTCCGTCCGCTCGGCCTGTTCGGCCGCGCCGCCGCCAAGCGGGCTTAGATCCATGTGGGACGCCCTCGACGACTTCTACTGGACCTACCAGAGCCTGATTCACGGGATCGGGGTGAACGGCATCCTGGCCCTGTCGGTCTACGTGGTGCTGGCGGTGGGCCAGCTCTCCCTCGGCCAGGCCGCCTTCATGGGCGTCGGCGCCTATACGGGCGCCCTGCTCTCGGTGAAGCTCGGCGCGCCCTTCGCCGTCTCGATGCTGGCCTCCGCCCTGGTGCCGGCCCTGCTCGCCCTGGTCGTCGGCGGGCCGACGTTGCGGCTCACCGGCGTCTACCTCGCCATCGCGACGATCGGGCTTGGCGAGATCACCCGCATCGTCTTCCTCAACTGGGACTATGCCGGAGGGGCGCTCGGCCTCTCCAGCATCCCGGAGCGCGGCGGCGTACCGGCGATCTACGGCACGCTGGCGGTGCTGCTGATCGGCCTGACGCTGGTGGCGCGGTCCCGCATCGGCCGCGCCATGGAGGCGATGCGCGAGGACGAGGCGGCGGCCGGCGTGATGGGGGTGAACCTGCCGCGCTACCGTCTCGTGGCCCTGGTCGTTTCCTCGGCGATGGCCGGGGTGGCGGGCTGCCTCTCGGCCCATGTCTCCTCGTTCATCGGCCCCAACGAGTACGGCTTCGAGACCGCGGTGACGATCCTGAGCTACGCGCTGCTGGGCGGGATCGGATCGCCGCTGGCGCCGGTGCTGGGCTCCACCATCCTGACCCTGCTGCCCGAGGTGCTGCGCCCCCTCGCCGATTTCCGCCTGATGGTGAACGGCCTCATCATCGTGCTCGCCGTCCTGTTCATGCCGCGGGGCATCCTGCCCTGGCGCATCGCCCGGACCGGCTGACGGCCATGGCTCTGCTCACCGTCCAGGGGCTCACCCGCCGCTTCCAGGGCCTCGTCGCCGTCGATTCGGTCGACCTCGCCGTCGAGCCCGGCACCGTCCACGGGCTGATCGGGCCGAACGGCGCCGGCAAGACCACCCTGTTCAACCTCGTCTCCGGCGTGCTGGCGCCCAGCGCCGGCAGCGTGCGCCTCGGCGACCAGCCGCTCGACGGTCTGCCGCCCTACCGCCGCACGGCTTTGGGCCTCGCCCGCACGTTCCAGAACATCCGCATCTTCTCCGAGATGACGGTGCTGGAGAACGTGATGACCGGCCGGCACACGCAGCTCTCGTCGACCTGGGGCGTCCTGCTGCGCGGCTCAGGCTTCCGGGCCGAGGAACGCCAGGCCAAGGCCAAGGCCCGCGATCTTCTCGCCTTCGTCGGTCTGTCGGAGGCGGCCGACGCCCGCGCCGGCGACCTGCCCTATGGCGACCAGCGCCGCCTGGAGATCGCCCGGGCGCTCGCCTGCGAGCCGCGGCTCGTGCTCCTCGACGAGCCCGCCGCCGGCATGAACCCGGCCGAGACCCACGCCCTCCTCGGCCTCCTGCGCCGCCTGCGCGACGAGCGCGGCCTGACCCTGCTGCTCGTCGAGCACGACATGCCCCTGGTGATGAGCCTGTGCGACCGGCTGACGGTCCTGAATTTCGGCCGCCGGATCGCCGACGGCACGCCGGCGGAGGTGCGGGCCCACCCGGCGGTGATCGAGGCCTATCTGGGCACCGGCCGCCACGAGGTCAGCGTCAGCCGCGGAGCGGTGTCGTGAGCGAATTGCTCTCCGTCGAGGGACTGCGCCTCGGCTACGGCCGGGCCGACGTGGTCCACGGCATCGGCCTCGCGGTGCGGCGCGGCAGCATCGTCTCGCTGATCGGGTCGAACGGCGCCGGCAAGACCACGATCCTGCGCAGCCTCTCGGGCCTCATGAAGCCCCGGGCCGGCCGGGTGCTGTTCGGCGACGGGTCTCGCGTCGACATCGCCGGCGAGGCGGCCCACCGCATCGCGCGCCGCGGCATCGTGCAGGTGCCGGAGGGCCGCCAGGTCTTCGCCAACATGACGGTGGCCGAGAATCTCCGGCTCGGCGCCTATCACGTCCCGGGCCCGGAGGCGGCGCGCCGGCAACAGGCGGTCGAGGCGCGGTTCCCGCGGCTCGCCGAGCGGCTGCGCCAGCAGGCCGGCTATCTCTCGGGCGGGGAGCAGCAGATGCTGGCGATGGGCCGCGCGCTGATGGCCGAGCCGGTCCTGCTCCTTCTCGACGAGCCGTCGATGGGCCTCGCCCCCCTCATCGTCGACGAGATCTTTTCCATCATCGCCGCGTTGCGGGCGGAGGGGCGCACCATCCTGCTGGTCGAGCAGAATGCCAGCGCGGCGCTCGCCATCGCCGATTACGCTTACGTGCTGGAAACCGGCCGGATCCGCCTCCAGGGCCAGGCGGCGGAGATCGCCCGCAACCCCGAGGTAACGGCGGCCTATCTGGGAGCGTGATAAGAGTTCCGGGCGTTTCCTTCGGACAGCGTATCGCCGGCCCGCGCGTCACGGACGCGGTCGATGGAGAGGAGCCCTCATGACGGAGTGTCTCATCGTCGGTGCCGGGCCGGTGGGCCTGACCCTGGCGGCGGAACTGGCCCGCTACGGCGTCGGCGTGCGCCTCATCGACCGGGCCCCGCACGCCACCGAGACCTCGAAGGCGCTCGTGGTCTGGTCGCGCACGCTCGAACTGATGGACCGCATGGGCTGCACGGCGGCCTTCCTCGAGGCGGGCCTGCGGGCATCGGGCGCCTCGATCCGCAGCGGCGGGACGGTTCTGGGACGGCCGCGTTTCGAGAGCATCGCGAGCGCCTACAACTTCGCCCTGATGATCCCGCAGCGGGACACCGAGCGCCTTCTCGCGGCACACCTGCGATCCTTCGGCGTCGCGGTCGAGCGAGAGGTGGAACTGGTCGGCTTCCACGCGGAGGCGGACGGCGTCGAGGTCCGGCTGAGGCATGCGGATGGCCGCGAGGAGCGGGTGAGCACGCCGTGGCTGATCGGCTGTGACGGGGCCCACAGCCCGGTGCGGCACGGGCTCGGCCTCGCTTTCGCGGGCGCGGCGCAGGGCGACGACTGGCTGCTCGCCGATGTGCGCCTCGACGGCCCGGAGGCGCCGCCGCCGGACGAGATCGCCACCTACCTGCACCGCGACGGCCCCTTCGTGGTCTTCCCGATCCCGGGCCGGCGCGCCCGCATCGTCGCGACCCTGGGCCGGACGGACCCGCTGCATCCGCGCCCGATCCCCACGCTCAACGATGTGCAGGCGCTCATCGACCGGCGGGCCGGCGGCGGCTTTCGCGCGTCCGATCCGGTCTGGCTGACGCATTTCCGCATCAACGAGCGCAAGGTCGCCCAGTACCGTCATGGGCGGGTCTTCCTTGCCGGCGACGCGGCGCATATTCACAGTCCAGCCGGCGGCCAGGGCATGAATACCGGCATGCAGGACGCGGTGAACCTCGCCTGGAAGCTGGCGATGGTGGAGCGCCGCCAGGCCGCCCCGTCCCTTCTCGACAGCTACAGCCCCGAACGGAGCGCCGTCGGCGATCTGGTGCTGCGCAATGCCGGGCGGCTCACCGACATGGCGACGCTGTCCAACCCGGCAGCGCAGGCCGCGCGCAACCTTGCGCTCCGCTTCCTGCTCGGCCTTCACGCCGTCCGCGACAGGATGGCCACGACGATGAGCGAGATCGAGATCGCCTATGCGGGCTCTCCCCTGTCGATCGGGCCCGGCGCCGGCGCCCGCTGGGAGCCTGACGCTTATGATGGACCACCGCCGGGCAGCGGACCTGCGCCCCGTTTCGTCCTCTACACCGCCGACGCCGCACGCGGCACCGCCTTGACCGGACGCTTCCCCGGCCTCCTCGAACCGGCACCGCGGACGACGACGGACGCATCCCGCCTCTTCATCGTCCGGCCCGACGGCTATGTCGGCCTGTCGGCAGGAGCAGCCGCTTGGGGTGACGCGGAGCGCTACCTCCAGGCGCTGGCCTCTTGAAGCTCGGGGTTGATACAGATCCGGGGGACATGCCGGCCCCAGAGGTTCGGGCAGCCCCCCTGCCCTCGCCTGTTACCACGACCGCAACCGTCCGATCCCACCCGAGTTGACAGGCGAGCCGGCTACCCTTAGACAGCCGCTCACCGACGGGGCGCCGAGCAAACGGCTCAGCCCTCCGGGACATCCCGAGAGAGAAGACAGCAAGGGCCAGGGCGACCTGGACCTGCTTCCGTTTCTCCAGGGGATGAGATCTGGCTCTCAGCCCG
>NZ_LABX01000123.1 GCF_001043915.1 Methylobacterium aquaticum
AACACCGCGTCGCTCCGTGGCCCGGCCGGCGCCGGCACCGCGCTCCGGATCAGCGGTGGCTTCGTCCAGTGGAAGCGCGACGACGTCGCCGACTGGTCCAACCTCGTCGCCGTCGCAGCCCTCACCGGCGCCGACGGCCGCGCCGCCGAGCTGCGGGTCCAGGGCACCGCGCTCCAGGCGCGTCAGCTTGGAGCGGACTGGGCGACGATTTTCGACCTGTCGAGCCTGTCGGCCGTCGTCGACGTCGAGGGCCTGAAGCGCCGCATCCTCGACATCAACGCCGGGGTGTATCCGGCCGAGAGACCGGGCGACAACCCGAGCGCTTTCACCGCGTCGCGGGCAGGTGGCGATCCCACCGCCCTCCCTGCCATCGACACGACCCTTTACCCTGTGCGGACCGTCGGTGACGGGCTTGGCCTGGAGATCTCGTCGTCGCGCGAGGTCTGGGAGAGAACGCTGCACGTCGTCGAGAGCACCCGCCTCTGGCGTGGGCGCTGGCGCTACGTCCGCACCCAGGCGGCGCAGGACCCCGAGAACGATAGCGTTGTGGCGCTCGTTCAGTGGTACGGCCCCGACCGAACGTCCCCCGTCGGCGGGACTGTTACGGTCGAAGCATTCACCCCTGGGGTGAACGCACCGCACGAGGTATCCGCCTTCATCGGGATCTCAGGCTTGACGGGCGTCACGGTCGCGCGCCCGGCCGGCGCCAGCTACTTCCGCGTCGGCCTCCGGAGCTACGGCGTCGAGAGCCGCACCGTCCTCACGGATCTACACGCCGCGGATGTCAGCGACATCGAGGAGGCGATCCGTCGTCTCGTGCCCGAAGACGGGCTGCCGAACCTGTCCGCGAAAATTGACGAGACACGTCGGGCGCTCGATGCCGAGGTCGTAAGATCGGAAGCTGTCGACGGTGCCCATGAGACGCGGCTCGACACGATCGATACGCAGCGCGCTACCACGTTCGACGTCGCAACGCTGCGCCTGCTCGGACCCGCGCTGGCGGACGGCGACGATGCACCCTATGCCGCAGCGCTCATCTCGACGATGGAGCGCGCGTTCCTCGCAGCGTGGCGCGACGGCACGATCGAGAT
>NZ_LABX01000124.1 GCF_001043915.1 Methylobacterium aquaticum
CAGGGGTGGCCGGGCTGCGAGGGCGCGGGGTCGGCCGAAGGGCGGCCCTGCGTACCTGAGCGGCCCTGTCGGCCTGTAGGCCGCGTTCCGTGGGGCGAGGGGGCAGAGCCCCCTCGGACGCCCCGCCAAACAGGACAATGCCGGCCGTCAGGCCGCTGCCGTGTGGATGCGTGAAGGACCGTGACCCGGATGGGCGGAGACCGCTGGCGGGCTCCGGGAGCGCTTGCGCGACTAGGGCCTGGTCGGCGTCAGCCGGCACGCGCATTGCTGCACGCCTTCAACTACGTGCATACCTGTGGTCAGCGCTCGGCCCTTGCTTCTGCGTACCGCGCGAGGTACACTGCCTCATGGCTCGGACCTCGCGATCGGTGCCCGCTCCAGCGCCAGCCGGCGAGCCGACCCACACGACTCCGCTCAAGCGTGTGCCGGCGATCTTCTATCGGACAGAGGCGGGCAATGAGCCCGTGCGAGGATGGCTGAAAGGTCTCGACCGGGATGATCGTCGTCGCATCGGCGAAAGTATCAAGCTCGTCGAGTTCGGTTGGCCGATCGGGATGCCGACCTGTCGGCCGATGAGGGAGGGGTTACACGAAGTCAGGACGGATCTGCCCAGCAACAGGATCGCACGCGTGCTCTTCTACATCGACAAGCGGCAACGGATGGTGCTGCTCCATGCCTTCATCAAGAAATCGCGGACGACGCCGATGGAGGACCTGGAGCTCGCGAAGGCGAACAAACGTAAGCACGAGAGAGGTGTGCCATGACGAGCACTGCTTATGACCACAGCGGCTCAAGCTTCGACAGCTTTCTCGACGAGGAGGGCCTTCTTGAGGAGGTTGGGGCCTCCGCGATCAAGCAGGTGATCGCTTGGCAGCTCGCCGAGACGATGAAGTCTCAAGGGGTGAGCAAGAAGGTGATGGCAGAGCGGATGGGCACGAGTCGATCGCAGCTCGACCGGTTGCTCGACCCGCAGAACCCCAACGTTCATCTCACCACCATCGCTCGAGCCGCCAGGGTCGTCGGCAAGAAACTGCGGATCGAGATGGTCGATGCGGCCTGAGCACGCATAACCTCATACGCACATACGTGTATACATGTAAGTGAGGCCGCGCCTCAATGCTCGGACGCCGACGCCTTCCGTCAAATCAGGATCCGCTCGATTTCGTCGAGGTTCACCTCGTCCCGGCGCCGGTCGTAGAGCTGGGTCGTGCGGGTGTCGGCATGGTTGGCCATGTCGCGCGCCTTCTCCAAGGTGCCGCCATTCTTGAGATAGGTCGTGATCCCGGTGCCCCGCATGGTGTGGTTGCCGATCCTGGTGGCGATGCCTGCGGCGGCCGCGCGCCGCCCCACCATGCGGTAGGCATCGTCCTGGCTCATGGCCCGGCGGGTGAGCGCGCCGCCGCCGCTGGCGGTGCCGGTCGCGCGGCCGCTGCCGCGGCGGATGGTCGGGAACAGCGGCGCCTTCGGCTCATGGCGCAGGCCGCTCGCATCGAGATAGGCGTCCAGAAACGCCTCGAGCGTGTGGTGGCAGGGCATGACATGCGCCTTGCCGCCCTTCTCATGCAGCCGCAGCCATAGGCGCCGGTTCTGCACGAACACGTCCTCGACCCGCATGGCGGTCGCCGCGCCGATGCGGGCGAAGGAATAGACCATGAGGCCGATCAGCGCCCGGTCGCGCAGGCCGGCGATCGTGCCGGCGTCGATCGCGTCGAGAAGCAGGCGGGCCTCCTCGGCCGCGAGCACCGGCGTCTTGCCGAAGCGCTGCGAGTATTTCGGGCCGCGCACGGAGTGGGCCGGGTTCACGGGCACGACCTGGCCCATGACCAGCCAGTCGAACAGGGCGCGGATCGCGGCGAGATGGCGCTTGGCAGTCGGCGCGGCCCGCGCTCGGCCGAGCTGCTCGATGTAGCCGGCGACGTGGAACGGCGTGATCTCGGCAAGCGAGCGGGCGCCGGCGGCCGCGCACCAGGCCAGGAACGTGCTCACGTCGCGGCCGTAGGCGCGCCGCGTGTTCGGGTTGCGAATGTGGGCGGTGAAGAACTCGAGGAAGCGCCAGCGGGCGTGCTCGCCGCTCGCGGCCACTAGGGCCGGGATGAAGCCAGCGGAGGGAGCGCCAATCGGGATGAGCTGGTTCATGGTCGCTGCCTGAATTGGTCACGGGCGAGGTCTGACGTGTGGCGAACGTGCATGATAAAGGACGTTATCATGGATAAAATTGATGCGGAAACAGCGTGCTAAGCTCGATGAGGGCTGGACGGGGAGCGGGCGTCCTACTGGGCTCTCGCAGTCCGTTGATCGGAGTCGATACGAAATTGATGGTACGGCGCTGCGCGCCTTCGCCGAGGAGGTCTATGCCCTCGAGGGTCTGGGCGCCCGACCGGATGATGCTGGCCCCGCCAGATCTCAACGGCCCAGAACGTACTTTCGCAAGCTAAGCTCGTTGCATCTAGAACCAAGACCTGAGACCGACGAGATATCGCACGCTGTCCGGACCTTGGCCGCTAGCGCGCGCATAACTGGCGGTGGTCCCGACGCTTCGTTCGTACTCGACCCCGACATAAGGGGCGAATTCAGGTATGAACTCGTAACGAAGACGGAGCCCAAGCTCGATCGTGGATAATCCGGAGCCGATGCCGAGTTCCCGTATATTCTGAGCGGAAAAGTTGGCCTCGACACGGGGTTGAAGGATCAGCCTCTGGGTTATGAGCAGATCGTAGTCGGCGTTGACGCGCGCGGTCAGCTCACCTTTGTTCGACAGGAAGAGCGCTGCCTCCGTATTGTACGAGTAAGGCACGAGGCCCTGCAGCCCGAGAACGGCATGGGTTCGCTGGGGGTTTGGTCTGAAATCGTGGCGGACGCCCGCTTGGAGATCGAACCAGGGCGTGATGGCCCGGCTCCAGAGCGCCTGAACCTCAGCTCGCCCCAGCTTCCCGCCGTAAGCGCCATTGCCTTCGGACTTGATCCAGAGCTTGTCGATGTCGCCGCCATACCAGCCCTGCAGGTCCCATCGATACCCGTCGCGACCTCTCTGAAACTGGGTTTCGAGACGATCGACGAGAACCCTGTATGCTTTCAGGTCCCCCTGTTCGGCCCGGAGATCCTCGCGGGCCGCCGCCATGACAGACGGGGCGTAGAACAGATCGGCAGCGTGCGCAGGCCCGGAAAGGGCGGCTGGCGGCGACGGGGCGTTGGGCATCTCCCGCTGGGCGCCCCCCATCCCTGCCATCCCCCCGGTGTCTCCCATGTCGTGCCCGGCATGCGGGTCGGCGGAGGAAGGCCCCGCCCCCATGCCACCCTTGCCGCGAGGCGGTCGCGCGGCCGTTGAGACCGTTTTCGCAGGGGCCTCCATTCCCGGCATCGGCATGGAAGGGTCCATCTGCTGGGCGAGGGTGAGGACAGGGAACGTTGCCGCCGTGGTCAGCAAGACGATTCGGAGCGCGGTCATGCGGGTTCTCGATCGAGAGGGCGGACGGTGACGACGTTGAACATCCCCGCATGCATGTGGAGCAGAAGGTGGCAGTGGAAGGCCCAGTCCCCGGGATTGTCGGCGGTGATGTCGAAGGTGACCTTGCTTCCCGGCAACACGTTGATGGTGTGCTTCAACGGATGGTGTCCGGGGTGCCCGTTGACCAGTTCCATGAAGTGCCCGTGGATGTGCATCGGGTGCTGCATCATGCTGTTGTTGACCATGGTCACTCGCACCCGCTCGTTGCGGGCGAAGCGGATGGGCTCGACGCCGTCGCTGAACTTGCGTCCGTCCAAAGACCACATGAAGCGGTTCATGTTGCCGGTCAGATTGATCTCCAGCGTCCGCGTCGGGCGGCGCCTGTCGCGGTTGGGTTTCAGGGAGACAAGATCCCGATAGGTCAGGACCTTGTGGCCCACGTCCTTGAGCCCCAGGCCCGGGTGACCGGTGCGGTCCTGCGGATCCGGCGCGATCATGTCCATGCCGGGTCCGACCTCCACGTTCGGGGGCACGTTGGCGGGGTCGCGCATGTTCATGTCCATGCCGCCGCCCATTCCGGTCATGGCGCCGCCACCCCCTTTGGGCCCGCTGCCGCTCATGCCAGCCATGGAACCAGCCCCCATGCCGCCGGAGCTCATTCCCGCCATCGAGCCGCCGCCGCCCCTCATGGCTCCGCCGCTCGTGGCGCTCATCGAGCCGCGAGCCCGCATGGCTGCCTGGTTCATTCCGGACATCGAGCCGCCGCCCCCTGTCGCCCCGTGCCCCATGCCGGCCATGGAGCCGCCGCCCGCTGACCCGTGGTTCATCCCGGACGTTCCACCCGAACCCATGCCGCCCATGTCCGGCATGCCCATGTCGTCCATTCCGAGGATTGGGCGCGGCCGGAGCGGCGGCACCGCCGCCGACATGCCCATGCGCGGGGCCAGCGTCGCCCGGCCCATGCCGGACCGGTCGACCGCCTCCGACACGACAGTGTAGGCGCGGTCCTCCTTCGGCTGCACGATCACATCGTACGTTTCCGCGACCGAAATCTGGAATTCGTCGACCGCGACCGGGCGCACGTTCTCGCCGTCGGCGCTGACCACGGTCATCTTTAGGCCCGGGATCCGAACCTGGAAGACCGTCATGGCCGACGCATTGATGACGCGCAGCCGGACCCGCTCGCCGGGACGAAACAACCCAGTCCAATTTTCAGCAGGCCCATGCCCGTTGACGAGGTAGGTGTAGATGGCCCCCGTCACATCCGAGATATCGGTCGGGTCCATCCTCATCTTGGTCCACTTGACCCGTTCTTCGATCGACATGTTTTGAGCGGGATCGCCGCTGAAGAGGCCAGCGACGGTCAGGTTGTTCCGATTGAAATGGCCCTGCTCCTGCTTCAGCTGGACGATGATCTGTTCGGGAGCCATGAAGCTCCAGTCCGACAGCACGAGCACGTGTTCGCGGTCATAGGCGACGGGATCGGGGGTGGCTGGGTCGATGATGATCGGCCCGTAATGGCCCACCTGCTCCTGCAGCCCCGAATGGCTGTGATACCAGAAGGTGCCGGATTGCCGGATCGGGAGTTCGTAGACGAATGTCTCACGGGGGCGGATGCCGGGAAAGCTCACGCCTGGGACGCCATCCATTTGGAAGGGGATGAGGAAGCCATGCCAGTGGATCGAGGTGTCTTCCTCGAGGGTGTTCGTGACCGCGATGCGACAGGTCTCGCCCTCCCGCAGGCGCAGCAGTGGGGCCGGGATCGTTCCATTAATGGAGATGGCTCGGCCGGTCCGCCCTCCGGTGGTGAATGACGTGTGCCCAATCTCGAGAGCGATGTCCCGACCCGAGAGGGTCGGCAAGGTCGGGAGGACGCCGCGGCTTCCGCTGCGCGCCCAGGCCGGAAGCATGGAGCTCAGCCCGGCCAAGCCTCCAAAGGCGGCGCCATGCGCGAGGACGGCTCGACGGTTCAGCATGACCTTCCCTTCAGAATTTCCGAGCAGCTCGGACCATGAGACGATGAGCAGGCAAGTTCTATCCCAGGGAGGGCTCAATAAGGAGGGTAGAATGGATGCACAATCGGGTAGGCCACTGATACTCGGCGTCCGTTGCGGGGAAGGCACACCTCGTTGGCGCGGCCTGGCTTGAGCGGCTCGAAGCAATCCCGCTCGCCACGCTGACGGCCGAGAACACGGGTCCGAGCAGGCTCAACGCCGCAGCAGGCGATGACGCTGGGTTGGTTTGCGGTAGGCCGCAGCCTGCATGACCTGCCACCTTGGCGTGCTACGCGAGTCCGGCGGTACCCTGCCGCAGCCCGCAACGGGCGGCAGCAGGGCGTTAGCCCGCCCCTCGGGTGGGACGGGCCATGCAGCAGGCCCTACATCGGGTAATCGCTGGGGCCTGTCGCAAACCCGCAGCGTTTACCCCGCGTTGACCATGCAGCCCGCATGGTGCCTCCAGTCCCGGAGGCCACCCCATGATCCTGTCCGCCATCGCCGCGAAGCTGAAGCAGCGTGCCAAGGCTGACTTCAAGGGCCGGCACTATGAGGCTGCCCTGATCGTCCAGGCCGTCTCCTGGTACCTGCGCTACCCGCTGAGCTACCGCGACATCGAGGAGCTGTTCCTGGAACGCGGCATGGATGTGGACCACTCCACCCTGAACCGCTGGGTCTTGGCCTACGCGCCGCTGATCGAAAAGCGGTTGCGGCAGTTCCGCAAACCGCACTGCGGCTCGGTACGCATCGACGAAACGTACATCAAGGTGCGGGGGGAGTGGCGCTATCTCTACCGGGCCATCGACAAGCACGGCAATCCAGTCGATTTCCTGCTCACCGCCAATCGGGATCTCGATGCCGCCAAGCGCTTCTTCCGCAAGATGCTGCAGGATCAGCCGTTGCTCGCCCCGGATCGCATCGGCACGGATGGCGCCGGCACCTATCCACCCGCCATCTTGGCTGCGAGGAACGACGGCCTTCTACCCCGCGCGCCGCTCCACTATGTGACCAAGCACCTGCAGCAGGGCATTGAGAGCGACCACTTTCGGGTCAAGAAGAACATGCCCCGGATCGGCGGCTTCCAGTCCTTCCGCACTGCCCGGCGCACGATCCAGGGGTTCGAGGCCATGCTGTGGCTGCGCAAGGGCTTCGGCTTTGCCGGCGCATGGACCATCCGCGAGCAGAACCGACTGCTCGGGGTCTGCTTCGGCCTTCAGGCGGTTAACAGAGCCTAAAAACGAGACAGATCTAGCCTCTGCTGCGGCCTACGGCACGGCTTGCGACAGGCCCC
>NZ_LABX01000125.1 GCF_001043915.1 Methylobacterium aquaticum
GCACGGCTTGCGACAGGCCCCTCGCGCGTCCGCACGGCGCCGATCGCCGCCTCGACCGTGCGCAGCTCCTCGGCCAAGGCATCATCGGCGCTGGCCTCGGCCTGGGTCAGCAGGGTGTCGCGCCGCTCCGTGAGGCGCGCCAGCTCCTCCCGGTCCTGGTCCGACAAGGTGAGGGGACGCGGATAGACCCGGCCGTGACTGTAGAACCCGGAATAGGGGAACGTCTCGAAGGACTCGACCCACCCCCAGCCCTCGGCGCTGATCGCGTCGGCCTCCGCCTGCATCTTCTCGGCCGCGAGGCGCGTCAGCAAGTCCCGATCGGCAAGCCACGCTCCGCCTCCGTCCTCGCTGAACAGGTCGCGGGTGACGGCACCGCCCGCCTCCTCGTAGGCCGGCACGGTGACGAACCGGGCGAGCTTATCCGTCGCCGGCACGTGCTCCGACAACAGGGCCATGCGGATACCGCGCGGGCTCATGTCGCGGAAACCGCCGCCCGTCCAGGCCTGCTCCTGCCGGGCGTGGTCGTCCACGACGGCGAAGGCGGTGAGCTGGTCCAAGGTCATGTCGCCGGCCCGATAAGCGCGGACAAGCGCAGGGGAGACGGCCGCGAGCTTCAACCGGCGCTCGACATGGGCGACGCTGATGCCGAAGCGCCGTGCGACCTCCGGGGCGTCGTGGCCCTCGTCGATCAACATGCGGAACGCCTCGAATTCGTCGGCCGGGTGAAGGGCGACCCGCACCACGTTCTCGGCGAGGCTCACCCGCTTGGCGTCGGCCGCAGTCGGGAGCACGATGCAGCGCACGGGCTCGCTCCACCGGCCCGCCTTTGCCAACAGCTTGAGGGCGGCGAGCCTGCGCCCGCCCGCCACGACGCG
>NZ_LABX01000126.1 GCF_001043915.1 Methylobacterium aquaticum
TTTTCCATCGGCCGGGGCCAGCACCCAATCGGTGTCCTGGGCGATCGACGCCAGCCCGGGCGGCAGCACGAGGTCGAGGGTGATGACGGCGCCCGAGCGCGGCAGGTTCGCCAGGCTCACCGGCCACAGCGGGTTCCAGCCGACGACGCCATCATCAAGCACGCGCCGGACGACGTGCGCGTGCAACTCGGCCTGGAGCGCCTTGCCGGCATTGTCCATGTGGATGCCGTCCGACTGCACTTGTGTCTGGTACATCGGGCCGAGCATCGTCACGCCCTGACCGAGGCGAGACTTGGCAACATCCAACTGTGCCAACTTCACGCCCGTGTTCGTGGGCACGTTGTTGCTGTCGAACTGGTTCTGCTGGGTCAGGAAGATCTGCGGCGGGACGTTGAACCCGACCGCCGCGTTGATGACTTGCACGTCGGCGCGCAGGTTGTCGATCAGCGTCCCGAGCGGCGTCGCATAGGTGGACCGCCCGTAGGGGCCGGCCTCGCCATGCACGATCACGATGGCATCGGTGTAGGAACGCCGGCCGTAGCGGGCCGCCAGGGGCGGGCACGCCGTGAGGATCGCCATCAGGTTGGTGTAGGGGGTCTGCCCCTTGGCGAAGGCGCTGAGCGGCTGGCCGCCGAAGGTCGACGTGGGCGCAATCACGCCGGGCCCGGCCGGTCCGGCATCCCGGTTCTGTCGTTCCAGGTACAAGCCGAACAGTGTGTTGATGAACTGCTGCCCGCCCTGGCCGTCGAAGAGCGGCACGAGGTCGTCGATCAAGTAGCCGTTGGCGACCGCCCCGCCGAATGCCTTGCCGTAGACGGCCGGTGCGAGGACGTGGCGCGGGTAGGCCGCGCTGGTGATGACGGCGAGATCCCCGCCGCCGCCGCCCGCCTGGCTCTGGCCGAAATAGGCCCGGATCGGCAGCGGCCGGCTGTCGGACACCACGGCGGTGTCGTAGAGACCTCCCTCGATCTGGCGAATGTCGTAAACGGTGCGGTCGGCATCCTGGCGGGTGCCGATCAGCGTGCCGGCCGGACCGTAGCGCAGGTTGAACGGGCGATGGTCGCCTCGGAACGTCGCGGGATCCGGGGTGAGACGCGCGCCTACATCTCGCGCGCCGCGTGCCGATAGGCGGAGGAAGACCCCGTCGCGCTCAAGACCGAAGGGCACCTGGCCAGCCGCAA
>NZ_LABX01000127.1 GCF_001043915.1 Methylobacterium aquaticum
GAGCACGTCAGCCTCACCGGCGACTATCTCTGGGGCGACATCGATACGCCGCGGGAGCGGTTCAGGCCCCTGCGCACCACGGGCTCAGCCGAGCGGCCTTAGCGTACGTTTTGGGGCACATTCTGCGATGACCCCAACTGGGCCGGGCCGGTCAAGGTCAACAATGCCGGCACGATCACCGGCTTCGTCGCCTTCGGGCCGAACTCCTCCGCTACGTCGGTGCCGAGCGGCGTCACCGGCACAGTCGCGTTCAACAACAGCGGCACCTTCGCGGCCCGCGGCAACAGCACCTTCAACAGCGGCAACGACGCGGTGTTCGACAACACTGGAACGGTCTCGCTGGCGCCGACCACCGCCGCGACCAATGTGACGTTCAACGGGCTGTCGACGTTCCGCAACAGCGGCACGATCAACCTCGTCAACGGCTTCGCCGGCGATACCTTCACCATCAACGGCAACTACGTCGGCCAGAACGGCCGGCTCTTGACCGAGTTCTCGACCCAGGCGAATGCCGGCGACCGGCTGGTCATCAACGGCAACGCCTCCGGCACCACCGGCATCACTGTCACCAACCTGACCAGCGCGACCGCCTTCACCACGGGCGCTCCGGTAGTGGTGGTGACCGGTACCAGTGACGCCAACGCCTTCACGCTGACCAGCACGCGTGGCTTCGGTACCCTGGAGCCGACCTTGGTGACCACCCGGGACGGCAACAGCAATACCAGCGTCGCGGTCGCGGCGGTGCCGAACGCCGTCGCGCTCTCCGCCCCAACGGCGGTAACCGCCTCGCGCACCATCGCGTTCCAGGGCGGCACCGCCGTCCTCGACCGCGTAACCCAGCTGCGCACCGACGCCCAGCGCGCCGCCTCCGGCACGCCCTCGATCCCTCAGGCCCTGCAATATGCCGGCCTGAACCAGTACGCGGCCCTGGTCACTAAGGACCCGATCGCCCCGAACCTGGTCCAGCCGGTCGAGCCGCCTCCGAGCAACGTCCGGCCGGCCGTCTGGGCCCGCGCCTATGGCGATCTCGAGCGCCGCACCGGGTCGACCTCGTTCTCCTTCGCCGGGACCTCCTTCTCCCGCGACCTGGGCTACACCCAGTCCGGTGGCGGCCTGCTCGGCGGCGCCGATCTGGTGATCAGCCGCCTGACCTCGGCAGAGGACGGCCTCATCATCGGCGTGATGGGCGGCTACACCACCGCGGCGGTGCGCCTGAACCAGGCCGCCGGCCGGCAGGATTACGAGGGCGGCACGGTCGGCGTCTACGGCAGCTACCTGAACGGCCCGTGGTTCTGGGATCACCTGTTCAAGGTCGACCTGCTCGGGCTCGACATCCGGGCGCCCGGACTGCTCCAGCGCACCGGCTTGCAGAACTACGCCTACACCACCAATGTCGGCTACCGCATCCCGCTCCAGAACGCGGTCTATGTCGAGCCGACCGCAGGGCTGGAATACGTCGCGACCTCCTTCAACCAACAGGCCGCGCTCACGCCGACCTCGGTTCCGCTGCGGGACGGTGACGCTCTCCGCGGCCGGATCGGCGCCCGGGTGGGGTCGGAATTCGTCCAGGGCGACATCCGGGTCGAGCCGAGCGTGACGGGCTTCCTCTACTCCGTCCTGACGGAGAGCGGGACCTCGGGCGCGGTGAACGGGATCACCGGCGTGACCGGCCTGCGCGAGCAGGGCAAGCTGCGCGGGGAGGTTCAGGCTTCCGTGAACTTCTTCAACCTGAAGACCGGTCTGTCGGGCTTCGTCCGGGCCGATTACCGCATCGGCGGCGACCTCGTCGGCGGCGGCGGCCGGGTGGGCGTGCGCTACCAGTGGTGATCCCGACACCGACCTGACGAGACACGACGAGAAGGGCCCGGCTCGCCGCCGGGCCTTTTTACGTGCACTGGATCGACTTTGCTGAGTACCGGCCCAGCAGCAGGCCTCACTTGGTCGCGCAGCCGTACTGAGCCAGATACCGATGCTCCCTCTCTTCATTCTGACGCATCTCCTCAGCACTTGGCATCCTGTTGTTCTTCTCCATGGCCGAGGCGAGCGAGGCGTCGCGGTTCCGGCCGCCCCGAAGCACAGAGCACATCGGATCCTCATGTGGAGGGTCGAGTTGCGTGGGCGATTGAGCGACGGCGGGAGATGCACATGTTGCGACAGCGATCATCACGAAAATAGTCCGGGCTTTGTCCATTATGACCTCCCGCAAGTCGATGTCGCAGACCTTACCCCACTCTGAGCGACAGGCCGTGTGCCAGCTCACTGCCGACTTGGATGAAGGATGGAGGTGAAGCCGTGGCCAACGGCGGGTCTGACAGAGTGAGCCTCGTCCTCGGGCAGGATGTGCCGTGGCCGGAGGGGTGCTGGCGGAAAACCCGACACCTGAAACGCGAGCCCCGCTGATCCCCCGGTCGGCGGGGCTGGTGGGCCGATACGCAACGCGGCCCGGACGCAGAATGATGGGTAGAGGTTAGCGCTCCCTCAAGGGGCCGGGTCAGCGCTGACGTCGCTTCCGCGCCTCGGCCTCTCGAAGCTTCGCTTCTTCTCTGAGGGCTCTGAGAACCTTCCTTGATGAGCTTTCGCTGCTTGCACCATCCGACCAATCACGGCGGTTCGGAATTCTTGATGTAGATGGAGCTGGGCGAGAGCGTTGAGGAGCATTCGCGACATGGCGAACATGCTGCTGCTCTTGCTCGGAAACCCATGCACGAAGCGCCTGCTCGTTGTAGGTCCAGAGGCGACCAATCTTGGCCGCAGTCGGCAGCTTCCCCGCATTTGTCATGCGCTGGACGGTTCGTGCTGACACCCCGAGGATCACGCACGCTTCATCGACGGTGACCCGCTCTTTCCCGGAGGGCCCGTGCATAAGTGGTTCCTTCTCAGGTTTCGGCTCCATTGATCGATGCACCTCGCCTCAACTGCCTCGTACTCTGCCTATTCGGCTACTCTCGGAACAGGGTCCCCCCGCCGAGGCGCGGTGCTCGAACAGCCGGCGCACCTGCGCCACCTCTGGCGGCTCGGCACACCGCAGCAGCGCAGCGGCCTCGGCGTGGCAGGCGAGCCCAGCGTTCGGCGAAGTAGAGGAGCCGCCCGCCGGCTCGATCGAACCCGACGCGGGACACCCTGAGGGTGGCACGCTCCATCCGCCGGAACAGGTAGCGGACCCGGATGCAGAGCCAGAGGAACCGGGCGACCTGGCGCGGGGAAAGCCTGGGCTCGGCGGTGGGGATCGCGGTCGGCATGGTCAGCACCCGGCGAGATAGAGGACGATCAGGGCGGTAGCGGTGATGACGTTGCCTTAGCCGGCCTCGTGGCCCGCTCGGTTGAGCACCTGGCGCCGAATGGCGCGCAGCCGCATCATCCCGAAGGCTACCCCGCGAGGCTGGCCGAGAGCGAGGGACAGGCGGGCGGTGGCGGCGGTTTTCATTGGCGGTGCTCCGGGGTGGTGGTCTCGAGGTCGCGGTCTCCGCCGCGCAGCCACACGATCTGCGAGGCGTGGCCCTCAGGGGCGCCAAGGGACGGCTCGGCGTCTCCGCCGTCCTCAAGGTCGGGATCGCCGTCCATCTCGTTGAGGATGGCAATCAGCTTGTCGGCTGTGTCGAGGGCGGCTTGCGCCGCCACCTCGATCTGTTCGCGAAAGGCTGCCTGCGCGTCCCGCGGGGTGGTCGGGCGAGGGCGGGGCTGGAAGGTCAGGATCTCGGCCACGGATCAGGCATCCGTCACATCGTCGGGGCCGGACTTGCCGGCGAGCGCCCAGGCCGGGAGGAAGCCTTCCCCAGCCTGCGCCTTCACGGCCTGCCATCGTGCGTCGCTGTCCGGCCCCACATCGAACCCGACCCACCCGGGCAGAGGATTGACACCAGCAACCGACATCATCGCGCGGGTCGCGGCCACAAGGCGCTGCTCCTCGGGATAGCGCTGGTCGTCCATGCCGTCGTCCTCCGGCCTGCCAATGATCTCCTCGGCATAGACGGACAGGGCCAGCGCCAGCGCGCCGAGCCCGGCGAGCGTGGAGGGCGGCGGCAGGTTCGTGATGGACCGTCCCAGGTCCCAACAATGCTCCATCACCGCGGCATGCGCGCGGCCCTTCGGTGAACTCGCGGGCTCGTCACCGAACGGGTGCGCCTCACGGGTCCACGCGAAAGCCTGCCTCAGGGCTGGCAGAAGGGTGACGTGGGGATCAACATGGCCCGCGGTCTGCGATCCCGTCTGCTCCGGTCGCGGCAGGATGCCGAGGGCGGCCACATCCGCCTCAATCGACAGGGACAGCCGGTCGAACGGCCCTCGGGAATGCTTGACGCTGTCCAGGTCGAGAAGGGTCGCCTTCGCCCTCACACCCTCCATCGTGTACGCGCGGGCCGCAATGACCTGCGCAAGGATCTTCTCGCGGTCGCCCTCCATCCGGACCCAATCCGGGGAGTCGTAGGCGTCCGGGTAGCTGGTCGCCCTCAAGGTCGCGTCCTGGCTGGCCTCGATCGCGACAAGCTCCTGAACCCGGAAGATCAGGATGCGATCCAGGATCGCGCCGGCCTCCACAGGGGCGGCAGCGGTGCCGGCTCCCGACTTGGGCGGGCGGATCACCAGCCCGGCCGCGATCTTCAGGGCGGCGGCGCGATCCCGGAGGCTCGGCCGGTTCGGATCTAGGCGCAGGACGTTGCGCAGGTTGAGAGAGGGCACGGGCGTGCTCCATGGTTGCCCCGGAAGGTCGGAGCGGATGAACGGATGGTGATGGGGAGAGGGTTAGAGAGCGCCTAGACGATCCAGGCGCGTGAGATGTCGAGCAACAGCGCGTTATCGTGGATGCAATCGTTGCACATGAACTCGTGCCGCGTGCGCGCCATCAGAATTTCATTGCGCTGATAGTCGTCTTCCGGCTGGCGCGTCGCAATCTCGTTTGCGACGCGATCCATAATCCAGGCGGCGCGATGCTCTTCAAAATTTGCCACCTCGCCCAACTCAGTTAAGCACTTAAACTCACCCGGCTCGTTGTCGAAGCTATAGGGCCGTGCCCCGACGCCTTCCCACGAAAATCTTGCGACCTGATACGCCTCGAACAGGGTGGATAGCTGGAACACGTCGAGCGCGGTCAAGTCGATTTGCTCGGCCGAGAGGCGGGCGCGGTCTTTGGTGTCCGGGCTCGGCTGCACCTCAGTAGCGGGCGCTTGCACGGGCCACGATCCGGACGGATCGGCGACCATGGCCGCGAAGGCATTGAGCATCAGGCCGATCAGCCAGGCGCTATCATCCACGTCGCCGTCAGGGTTGGTGCGACGCTGGACTTGGGTCCGGGCGAAGTCGACGAGGGCGCGGCGTCCGGCCGGGGTGGTCGGCACGGTCTGCCACACCGCCTTCTGCGCAGCGAGTTCGGCGGCGTTGAGGGCGTTTTCCTGCTCGCACTGCGCCTTGGTCATCCTCACTCCGCGGGTAGTCTCTCCGAATGCGTCGAACGCCTCGGTTGCCGCCTTGCTGGTGGCGATGGCCGCAAGGATCGGGTCTGCGGCGCCCTCCGGCTCGGCCTTCCGTCCGACATGGCGCATCGCCTCCGGCTCCCGGGCGTGCTCGCCGAGGGCGATGTTGCGGAAGGCCACGGCCATCGGGTGGTCCCTCTCGGTCGCGCTGGCGTCGCCGAGGGATTGCGCCTGCCGCGAGATGACAGCAGCGGCGTAGGCGGCACGATCCGCATCGGAGGTCAGCGGCGTGTGGAGCAGCGCCCGGAAAGCCTCCTCCTCGGCCTGCCGCCGCTCGGCGATGTCCGGAAGCCCGTAGGCTTCGGCGTAGAGGGCATACCCATAGGCCATCTCGTGCGCGGCCAGGGCGGCGGCCACGGCCTTCGACGGCGTGCCGGAGCCGAGCAGTTTCGGCCGGACGATGCCGGCGGGCTGGCGGCGCATCACCTTCGCGGCCGAGCCCTTGAGGGTGGCGAGACGATCGCGCAGGGACGGGCGGGGCGCGTCGGGCGCGCGGCGGGGGAGCTTCAGGGACAGCAGCATGGCATGTGGTCCTGTGGGCATGAGGGCAAGTTTGCTGGACTGCGAGTTGGCTTGGCAGGGCGTCAGAGGTGTGTGGCGAGGCCGATCAGCCCCATGCCGCCGCCGATCAGGATGAAGGCGGCCAGGAGGTCGCCAGCAGTGCCGAGAAAGCGCAGGGCGCGGACGTGGGGCGTGTCGGGGCGGGTGGCGTGAACGGCCTCCCCATCCTCGAATTCGCCCGGCATGGGCTCGTCAGGCGGCAGCGTGGGGGCGTGGCGTGCGTAGATCGGCGCCGGGAAGTAGGAGCGGGCCTCGGGCGCCTGCGGGGCGGTGGCGGGCACGGTGCGGCGGGCGGGAGCGGTCATCGGCTGAGCCTCACGCCTGAGCCGCAGCGCGGGCGAGCATCACGGCGAACCGCTGGAACAGCCAGGCGCTGAAGGTGTCCTTGTCGAAGTCGGCCGACACTTCGGCGAAGTGGGCGGCGAGTGCGCCCGCCTCCTCGGTACTGGCCGGGGTGAGGGCCACGAGGGCGTTGAGCGCCGCGGCCTCCTCGTCGCTGGCGCGATCGGCGACGGCGAGCATCAGGGCCTCGTCAGGGGCGCTGTCCTCCTCGGCCTGCACGTAATCACGCACGGCCTGATTGAGGGCGAGGTTGGCAGAGCGGTGGGCCTCGATCGCGGCTAGCAGCCGGCTCGAACCCTTCGGCGCCGACAGGGCGAGAACCGGGCCGGGGGCCGGGAGGTAAAGAACCGGCTCGGCCTCCACGGTCTCCACGTCCGCGGCGCGCAGGGGCGAGACGACCGCAGTGGCGGATTTCGCGGCGGGAGAGAGGAAGGCCACGGCGCCGGCCACGATGGCGCGGCGGTGCGGAAGGATGGTCAGCAGGGCAAGCGTCAGCGATACCATGAGCGGGGCTCCTGATTGGAAGTCGTCGGGTTTTGGTGGGAAGATGATCCGGGATGCCGTCCCGGGCGGATCAGTGCGCCTACTGGCGGCGACTAGGGATTACGCGGCCAACCCGCTGTCGAGGGCCCACCGGGGGTGATCGCCCTCGGGGCCGTACAGGTCCGGAAACAGCGACCACAGACGGTCATCCATGCGGTTCAGGAGATCGTCCGCGACATTGCTCGCCACGGCGCGAAGCCCCTCATCGTGGAACTGGTCGGCATCGGCCCGTCCGTCCCCGTGGACGTACTGCGCGAGGTGCATTCCGATGACGGCGGCGCCGATCTCGGCCTGAGCCTCTGGGGAGAGGAGGTGCCACGCCTCCGCCGGAGAGAACGGCAGCGGCAGGCGGGACCAGAAGGCGGCGTGGTCGGGCAGGCGGTGGGCGTCGCCATCGCGCAAGACGGGCTCATCGGCCCAGATCGGGCGGCGGGGCGAGTGCGTGGTGAAGGCGGTGCAGCCGAGTGCGTTCATGGTGGGTGATCCTTCAGTGCGCCGAAGCGGCGCGGGCGGCCTTGGCGAGGCCCCAGGTAGCCTTGAGGGTGACGGACAGGGCTTCCTGCCAAGTCGAACTGGTACGGTTCTGGTGGACGCGGGCAGCGGCAACGGCAGCGGTCATGATCGCGGCCCGGTCATAGGCGCCGTTGACCACGAGGGGCCGGCGCTTGGCGCTGGTGGCCTGGATGAACCCCTGTGCGGCGAGGAGACCGGCCGGGCGCTTCACGCGATCCGCCTGGATCTCCTTCATCGCGGTGGCCCAGTAGAGAGAGCGGGTGGCGGACATCGGCTTGGCCTTGGCGTCGCATCTGATGTGAGATAAGATATCTAACCCTAGACGCAGGTCAAGACGAAATATCGAATGTCAGATGAAAAACCGATTTCGCCATGGCAGAGCCGCGGCGCGAGGGCCATCCTGGGGTGGACGCGTGAGCAGTTGGCAAAGGCAAGCGGCGTGTCTAACGCAACGCTTGCCGACTTTGAGGCAGGCAAACGCACGCCATACGATCGCACTTTAGTTGATGTTCGCCGGGCCCTTGAGGCGGCCGGCCTGGAGTTCATCCCCGAGAACGGCGGCGGCGCCGGCATTCGCTTCCGCAACCGGGCGGATGGGACGCGGGATGAGCACTGAGGGATCAGCCACCGACTGCCCTGTATCAGTCATTGACACTCGATCAATGCGTGATACATGTATCTGTGTGAGATACAGGCAACCGCACGATGGCGATCCAGAGCTTCTACGACCGGGTGACGGAAGCCGTCTTCCAGGGGAAATGCCCGAAGGGGTTCCCCTCTGACGTATTCAAGGCTGCCCGCCGGAAGCTTGCCGTCATCGACACGGCTGCCTCGCTCGACGAACTGAAGATGCCGCCAGGGAACAAACTCCACCCGCTGACGAACGACCGGGCAGGGCAGCATGCGATCTGGATCAACAGCCGTGTCCGCATCTGCTTCGAGTGGACCGCACAAGGTCCAGCCCGTGTTGAGATCGTCGACTATCACTGACCGGAGGATGCCGCGATGACCGACGAACTGGAAATTGTCGAGACCCTCCCCCCGCTACATCCCGGCGAGGTGCTGAGAGAGGAGTTCATGGTGCCGCTCGGCCTCACCGCGGGGATGGTCGCCAAGGCGCTCAACCTGCCCCGCACTCGCATAGAGCGCATCGTTCGCGAGGAGATCGGCATCAGCACCGATACCGCGATGCGCCTCGGGCGGCTGTTCAACGTGTCGCCCGGGTTCTGGCTCGGCCTCCAGACCCGATTTGAGACGGAAACCCTGCTGCCAGAGATCGGAGCCGAGTTGGAGCGGATCACGCCCGTGTCCGAGGCCGCATGACCTGCCCACGCCGCGACCCCAACCGCCCACCGATCCACCCCGGCGAGATCCTGCGCGAGGACGTGCTTCCTGGGCTCGGCCTCCCGGTCTCGACGGCGGCCAAGCACCTCGGCGTGACGCGCCAGGCGCTCCACCGCGTCATGGCCGGAACCGCCGCGGTCTCCCCCGAGATGGCGGTACGGCTCGGCAAGTTCTGCGGCAACGGCCCGGACGTGTGGCTGAAGATGCAGGCGGCTCACGATCTCTGGCACGCGGCCCGGACGGTCGATGTCAGCGCGATCCCGACGATGAAGGCGGCATAGGCTTGAGCGGGCGAGGCAACTTCTTCGCGGTAGATCGGCGAGCCTGGGGCGCTGTCTGTGGGCTTGGCAGCATCAACGCGGCCGTGGCCTTCCTCGTCATGGCCCGGGGCACCCTCGCCGACATGAAGACGACGGCGTGGTCTACGAACGCCATCGAGGACCGAACCAGCATCTCCCGCCACCTCGCCAAGGAGGCGATAGAGCGGCTGGTGAAGTCCGGGCTTGTCGAGAGGAAGCGGGCAGGCAAGCGCCCGCTCTACGTCCTGGCGACCGACGCGCCGCGCAAGGCGAAGCCGGCCCTGACCCCAGAGGAACAGCACGTCCTCGACAAGGTCGACGCGGCCGGCGGCCCGATCTGGGTCCCGAAGGTCGGTCGCTTCGATCAAGGGTGGAACGGCGGCAACCCCTATGCCCTGGCCTGCCAGCTCGTGCGGAAGGGCTATCTCCGATCCGAGGGTGACCAGAGGTTCGGCCTTGAGTTTGAGCCGTCGCCCTCAGACGCGCACGAATGGGTGTGGCTGCCGTCTGAAATCATCGACGGCGCGGCCGGCGAGACGCCTGCGGTAGAAATCCTGAGGCAGTCGCAGCACCTCCCGGCGCTCCGCCTATTCGTGGACCTCTACCACGCGCAGAGCTTGCCCCGGTATGGCGGGATTAGCTGGCGGCAGATCCGGAAGCCGTACACCAAGCGCCGGATCGGGCAGCGGGGGGCGCACATCATCTGGGGGTTCGAGCCGCAATCGGCGCAGGCTTGGCACCACCCCGATTTCGTGCGGCCGCACATCGGCGAGAAGGACGGGAAGCCGTCTCTGGACCCCTTCTTCCACGCGCTCGGCATCATCACCCAAGCCGGGCTTGCTGGTTACGTGCCGCACCTCATTGAGGCGGACAGCGACGAGGCCGCGATCCTGTTCCCCTACGCACTTGCCAACCTCGGGCAGAAAGAGGAGCAGGCGATTGCGTGGCTTGCCCATGAGGCCGGGCACGCGATGCTAGCCGAGCATCAGTCCGATAATGCGGATACCGAAGGGCTGCTGCTGGCGCCGCTCCTGCCGCACACCGGCGAGGCGCAGATGCTCGGCATCCTGCGGATGCGCTACCAGGCCGGGACGGCGGCCAACGTGGAGTGGTTGCAGGACAACCGGCCGCGCTGGCGAGAGACTGCCGAATGCCTCGCCGGACTAGCCGGAAAACCCTTTCCAGAACAGGCGTTTGCAATATCAACTCGAGATCAAACGGAAATCAAATCGGGATCAACTCGGGATCAAATTCAAGGTTGATCCCTTCACGAACACGACCACTCCCTCACTGCGTTCGGGAGTGGCGCGGCCTCGCCCTCTTTCCCGATCCTTCCGGAGCCAGCATGTCAACCAGGACGCCCGAGGAGCCGCCCCGCTTCCGCCCCTTCCGGGGGATGCCGCTCGAACACTACTGGCCTGCCGAGAAGCTGGCGGAGGTCTTCCCGGGCAGGTTTGAGCGTCGGGGATCGGGCAGGGCTGCCGATAGGGTGCCAGCCAGCCCCCGTGAGCCCTCTCGGCAAGGCTCTGAGGCCCTGGAAGGCGGGTGCCGGCTCTACCGCTTCCCGTTCCGCCCTCGGGTCGTAGGGGCCCTGCCGTGAGCACTGACGCTGCGGCGGCGAAGCTCGTCGCGAATGAGCGGGTGAAGCTCCTCGCGAACAACCTCGATCGGGCCTCTACGGCGTGCTTCACCGTGGGCGTAGCAACGCCCCTCGCCGGGGCGCTCTATCGGGTGAGCGGGATCAACGCGCTTCCCTGGTGGTGGCTGGCCGCGGGGTTCGCGGGTTGGCTATCAGCCGCGACGATCCTACATTTCCTTGCGCGACGTGCCCTGAGGGGGCTCCTGCCATGAACGAGACCGCATTCCTTGCCTTCGTCATCACCCCGGCCGCGGTGGTGCTTCTCGGCTATGTGGCCGTTCGCTTGCAGGAGCGCGAAACCGCCCGCGTGCGTCGTCTCATCGCCGCGCAGGGCCAGCATCCGGCTGAGTAGCTGGCGCAAGGTATGGTCATTACGGCCATACCTTCGGCGCCTCGCTCGCTTCACGGTGGAGCGCCCCGAGCCTGCAAGCCGGCATGACGGCTTGCACGCCTGTGGGCATGACATCTCGCCGCTGTGCGGGATTGCCGTCAGGCCCGCTTGCGGGCGTATCTCAACCGGATCTTAGGGCTTGCGGCTAAGGTTGCCGCCGCACAGCATCATGAGGGCGAGTCGCCTTGCGGGCCTGTGGGCAGGCCGGCGAGACATCATGCGGGGGAGCAGGCGTGCGGACCATCGCCATCATCAGCCAGAAGGGCGGGGTCGGGAAAACGACCATCGCCGTACACCTCGCCACAGCGGGCGCGCTGGCGGGCTACAGAACCGCCCTGGTGGATCTGGACCCACAGGCCAGCGCCCGGAAGTGGGGCGACAAACGGGAGGCGGCGGAGCCCGAAGTGATCGGCGACCATGCCGAACGGCTGCCGAACCTAATCGAGGCGGCACAAGCCAACGGCGCGGATCTCCTCGTCATCGACACGGCGCCGAACGCGGATCGCGCCTCGCTCGCTGCTGCGCGAGCTGCGGACCTGATCCTTATCCCATGTCGGCCGGCGGCGTTCGATCTCGACGCCATCGAGGCGACGCGGGATCTGGCGACGATCGCCAAGAAGCCGGCATGGGTAGTGCTGTCGTCGGCCCCGGTTCGGAGCGCCATCGTGGACGATGCGCGCAGCGGTCTTGAAGGGCAGGGTGCCCAGGTCGCGCCCCAGGTGATCTATCAGCGGGTCGCATACACGTATTCGGTCATCGATGGCCGGACGGCTGGCGAGTATGAGCCCGGCGGCAAGGCGGCGGACGAGATGGCGGCCCTGTTCACGTGGGCCTGCAAACAGGTGGACATGCCAACAGGCGGGCAGAGCGCCAGGACCACAGGGGGGCAAGAGTGACGAAGCGACCGAGCCTGTTCAGCCCGAAGGCGGCAACGCCAGCCCGGGAGGCTGAAACGGCAGCCTCGCCGGCTGCGGCAATCCCGGAGCCCGAGGCCGGCGCGGCTCGACCAGATCCGGCGCCTGCCCCTGTCCGCTACCCGAAGGCCAGCACGCGCGAGGGCAAGCGGGTGGTGACGGCCTACATCTCGCCGGAAGCCTTCCGGCAGTTGAAGCGGATAGCAGCCGACGAGGACCGGCAACAACAGGATCTTCTCTTAGAGGGGATCAACGCCGTGTTCGAGAAGCGCGGCCTGTCTCGGATCGCGTGAGGGATACGCGGAGCGGCCGGCAGCTTGCACCGCTGCCGGCTGTGCCCAGATGCGGGCTTGGTGGCATGCCTTTATGCCTTCCTGTGGGCAGGCAGTCTTGTGGGCTTGCCGAAATGAGGACAGGGGCGTAACTTTCGAGAATGGTCGTTCTCGAAAGTTTCAGACAGGCGCGGTCACAGGATCGGTTATGAAACAAAGCCCAGGCTATCATTCATCCATGGGCGCCGACGTGGTAGGCTTCAGCCACCTTGGCGGGCCGGGCCCGGTGCGCTCCCCCGTTCCGGGGACCAGGCGCGCTGGCGCTCCGGCCCCGAGCCCCACCAGCCTGTTCCGTGAGATGCCGGACGCCGCATGGCGCCGCGTCGAGGCGATCACGGCCCGCGCTCCCGAAAAGCCCGCGTTCGGCCAGCCCTGCAACGGCTGCGGGTTCTGCTGCGCGGCCGAACCCTGCGGCGTGGCCCGCCGGTTCGTCCCGGGTGCGATCGATGGCGCCCCGTGCCCCGCGATGGAATTCGAGCACGGCCGGTTCTGGTGCGGGATGGTTCGCCGGCCGGGGCGCTATCTCGGCTTGCTGCACGATTGGGCCGACGAGTTCTTGGGCGGCGAGGTCTCCAAGGCGCTCGGGGCCGGGAAGGGATGCTGCGCCGATGTCGGCTAGTCACCTCGCCCTGCCGGCTCCCGACGCAAGCGCAGTTTTTGCGCCTGCGGAGCGGAGTGGACAACTTGGCCGCTCGGCAGCAAGTCGCCAAGTTGGCGACACGGTAGGCGAGCCCGCGCGCCTGCCTGCTGAGTATGCAGACGACAACTTTTCGTCTGCATCGCCGGCGCGCCCCGCCGTGGGGCAAACTTCTGCCGGCCTGCCCGCAGAAGCCGCCAGCCTCGTCGAGGCGTACCAGCGCGCCAGCAAGGCGGACGCCACCGTGCGGGCCTACAGGAGCGACGCCGCGGCGTTCACGGCATGGTGCGCCCGCTACGGCTTCCGGTCGCTGCCGGCGAGCCCTGAGGCTGTGGCGGGCTTCTTAGTGGCAGAGGCGGAGGCAGGCCGAGCCGCCTCGACGATCGGGCGCCGGCTCGCCGCGATCAAGTATGCCCATCGGCTCGCCCGGCAGCCTGATCCGACCGACGACGAGGCGGTGCGGGCCACGATGAAAGGCATCCGGCGAAAGGTCGGCACTGCGCCGGATCAGAAAGCCGCTGCGACCGCCGACATCGTGACGGCGATGCTGATGCGCGTCCCCGACACCCTCACGGGCAAGAGGGACAAGGCGTTGCTCGCCCTCGGGTTCGCGGGTGCCTTCCGCCGATCGGAGCTTGTCGCCCTCGACGTGGCAGACCTGCGCGAAGACCCGGAGGGCCTGTGGGTGCTGGTGCGGCGATCTAAGGTGGACCAAGAGGGCGCCGGGTTCGAGAAGGCCATTCCGCACGGGCGTTTCATCAAGCCGGTTGCCCTGCTGCGGGACTGGCTCGATGCGGCGGGGATCACCGAAGGACCCGTGTTCCGGCCGGTGTCCAGATCCGGACGGGTGCGTGCCAATGCCGAGAATTCCGGCATTGCGCCCCGCCTCACCACCCAAGCCGTCGCTGACATCGTGAAACGCTACGCCACCGCGGCCGGGCTCGATGCCGCGACGTTCGGGGCGCACTCGCTGCGGGCTGGCTACATCACGACTGCGGCGGAGCGTGGGGCGGACTTGGTGTGTATCGGCACCGAAGCGG
>NZ_LABX01000128.1 GCF_001043915.1 Methylobacterium aquaticum
TACGGCGCCATGCGGCGCGGCTGAGCACCAGGGTGTAGTCCCGCGGCACCACCACGCCGAGGCGGGCGCCGCGCCGCATGGCGCCGTAGACGTAGGAGCCGAGCAGGTTGTAGCCGATGACGATGCGCCCCGCCGCGAGATCGGCGATCAGGTCGCCGGTGCAGCATCGCACCCGGAGGTTCGCCCGCCCGAACGCCTCGACGAGGCGGCCATAGGTGGCCGCCGCGCGGGCATCGTAGACCGCGAACAGGTAGCCGATCCCCGAGAGCGTGATGTCGTAGGAGCCGATGTGCCCGGCATAGGCGGCGGGCTTGCGCCGCAGCAGGTCGACGAGTTCGACGCGGCTGCGCGGCAGGTCCTCGCGGGGAACGAGGTCCGGCCGGTAGGCGATCACCGCCGGCTCGGTGGTGAAGCCGAACACCTCGTTGCGCCAGGCGGCCCAGTCCGGCTGGCGGGCGGTCTCGATCGAGCGGTGGGACCGGGCGCAGCCGTCATTGGCGAGCTTGACGAGATGGTCGACCGATGAGGAGATCACCACGTCGGCGGCGGAGGTCGACCGCCCGGCGGCGCAGGCGGCCGCCACCTCGCCGAACAGGTCGGCGGTGATGTATTCGTGGTACACCACCGTGACGTCGGGATAGAGGAGCTGGTAGTCGCGGATCAGCGGCGCCATGGCGTCGAGGTCGGCAGCGGCCCGGATCGTCAGGGTGGTGCGTTCGTGCTCGCTCGCCGGGAAACGGGTCATCTCCTCGGCGATGGCCGGGACCGCGAGACCGACGGCGAGGAGGAGGGCGAGGCGGCGCATCATGCCCGTCCCTCCCCATCCGGCAGGGACAGGATCACGCAGAACCCCTTTTCGGAATGCGCCTCGAAGCGCATCGCGCCGCCATGGGCCGCCGCCACCTCGGCGGCGATCGACAGGCCGAGGCCGGAGCCGACCGTGCCGCCGGCCGCGGCCTGGAAGGGCTGGCGCACCCGGGTCCACTCGCTCGCCGGGATGCCGGGCCCGTCATCCTCCACCGCCAGCAGCACCCGGCCGCGCTCGCGCCCGACCCGCACCGTGAGCCGGCTCGTGGCGCCGTGCTTGAGGGCGTTGTGGATCAGGTTCGACAGGGCCTCGCGCAGGGCGATGGCATCGGCGGGAATCGTCACCGCCTCCTCCGGGCCCTCATAGCCGAAATCGACCGCCCGGCTGCCGGCCTGCTGCACGGCGTCGATCAGGGTGCGGCGGGCGAGCCCCGCCACGTCGACCGGATCGAAGGCGGCGGCACGGGCGCGGTGGATCACCATCGCGTGGTTGAGGAGCTGGTTGGTCAGCTGCCCGAGTTCCGCGGTCCGCGCGCGGATGCGGGCGAGCTGCTCGCGCCGACGTCCCTCGTCGGTCTCGGCGGACAGGAGGTCGAGCTGGGCCGCGAGCGCCGTCAGCGGCGTGCGGATCTGGTGCGCGGCATCGGCGATGAAGCGCTTCATCACGGCGACGTGGCCCGCCAGCCGGCCCATGAAATGGTCGATCGAGGAGACGAGCAGGTGGATCTCCCGCGGGGCGGCGAGGCCGAGCGGCTCGAGGTCGTTGGGCCCGCGGGCCGCCAGCACGCTCTCGATGGCGCCAAGCGGCCGCAACGCCGCCCGCACCGCCACCGCGACGGCCCCGAGCGCCAGCGCGCTCATCGCCAGCACCATCAGGCTCGCCTTGACGGTGAGGGTGCGGGTGAGTTGGCTCCGCGCCTCGCGGGTCTGGGCCACCACCACGGCGGCAAAGCCCGCTTGCCTGGCGTCCGGCACGTAGCGCCCCGTCACCACCGCCCGGACCGCCTGGCCGCGATGCTCCCCGTCGAGGAGAAGCGGACCGGCGGCGAGGCGGGCGCGATCGACCGGGATGCCGAGGTCGGTGTCGCCGGTGAGCACGCGGTCGGCGGGGTCGACCACCTTGTAGAAGATCCGGTCGCGGGGGCTCAAGGCCAGGGTCTCGAAGGCCGAGAAGGGCGGATCGACCGAGACCGTGCGCCCGTCGCTGGCGATGGTCTCGGCGATCTGGAGCGCCGCCCCGACGAGAAGCCGGTCATAGGCTTCGTCCGCCGCGAGCCGCGCCGAGGCCCAGGCGGCGGCGAGCAGCAGGCCGGCCCCGGCGGCCAGGACCAGGGCCAGCACCGCGACGAGGCGGGAGAAGAGCGAGGACGTGCGCAGGATCACGTCAGACGATCCGACGGGCCAGGTTGCATCCCGTCCACGACCTCAGGAGGAGGTCGCCGAGAGGAAGGAGACGATCTCGGCGGTTCCGTCATGGTCGGCATCACTCCTGGCACACCACCTGATAGCCCAGCCCCCGCAGGGTGCGGATCTCGGCCTGCGCCCCGGCGGCGTTGAGCTTGCGGCGCAGCCGCGCCACGATCTGCTCGACGGCGTTCTCGCTCGATTCCTCCTCGAAGGCGAAGACCCGCTCCACCAATTCGCCCTTGGCGAAGATGCGGCCCGGGCGCGCCGCCAGGATCTCGATCAGGGTCCATTCCCGCCGCGTCAGGTCCAGAGGCTCGCCCGCCACGCAGGCGCTGCGCGCCTCCCGGTCGAGGCGCAGGTTGCCGAGGGTGAGGGCGTTGTCGGCATGCCCGCTGCCGCGGCGCAGGAGCGCCCGCACGCGGGCTTCCAACTCGCGGAAGTCGAACGGCTTCACCAGGTAGTCGTCCGCCCCGAGATCGAGGGCCCCGACCCGGTCGTCGACTTCCGAGCGGGCGGTGAGCACCAGCACCGGCACCGGGCCGCGGCGGCCCCGCAGGCGCCTGAGGATCGCAAAGCCGTCGAGCCCCGGCAGGTTCACGTCGAGGATGACGAGGTCGTAGGTCTGGACGGCGAGCAGCGCGTCGCCCGCCGCCCCGTCCACCTCCCAATCCACCGCATGGCCGAGCGCCCGCAGGCGCGCGGCGATGGCCTCGCCCACGTCCCGGGTATCCTCGACGAGCAGGATTCGCACGAAAATTCCTCTCTGCTCAGCACGTGGCACTATCTGTCAGGTTGGCAACAGGTTCGAAGGCTACCCAACCCTCAACGCCGGGCCAAGCACCCACCGGGACATGCGCTTCGGTCCGCAGGCGACGAGACGGGGAGGACACGCCATGAACGCACGCCCGACCATCATTCCTGAGCCGCTGCTTCAGGTCGAGGGTGTCACGCTCCAGTACAAGACGAGCGATCATCTGGTCACCGCGACCTACCGGGTCGATTTCGAGGTGATGCCGGGCGACCGCTACATTCTGCTCGGGCCCTCGGGCTGCGGCAAGTCCACCCTGCTCAAGGCGATCGGCGGCTACATGACCCCGGTCGAGGGCGAGATCAAGCTCAAGGGCCGCAGGGTCACCGAGCCCGGCCCCGACCGGATGATGGTGTTTCAGGAATTCGACCAGCTCCTGCCCTGGAAGACCGTCAAGCAGAACGTCGCCTTCGCCCTCACGGCGAGCGGCCGCGCCACCGGCGCGGAGGCGACGGACCGGGCGATGTCCTACATCGAGAAGGTCGGGCTGGCGAAGTTCGCCGATTCCTTCCCCCACATGCTGTCGGGCGGCATGAAGCAGCGCGTGGCGATCGCCCGCGGCATGGCGATGGAGCCCGACATCCTGCTGATGGACGAGCCCTTCGCGGCCCTCGACGCGCTCACCCGCCGCAAGATGCAGGACGAGTTGCTGCGCCTGTGGGAGGACACCCGCTTCACGGTTCTGTTCGTCACCCACTCGATCGAGGAGGCGATCAAGGTCGGCACCCGCATCCTGCTGCTCTCGCCCCATCCGGGCCAGGTCAAGGCGGAGCTGAACAGCCTGCCGGCGTCCGAACTCGGCACCGCCGCGCAGGGCGCCCTCGAGACCCGCATCAACGACATGCTGTTCGCCTGACGATCATAAGACCTGGGAGACACGCCGTGACCGCCACCCTCGCCCCCCTCACCACACCCGTCACGACACCGATGGCCCAGCGGCCCGAGATCGTCCGCGAAACCTCCGCCGCCGGCGCGATCAGCGTCGAGCAGCGCCTGTCCTTCGCCGAACTCGCCTATCGCCAGAGCTGGCTGCGCAAGGTCGTCGTCCTCGCCGCCCTCGCGGTGGTCTGGGAAGCCTATGGCCGCTGGCTCGACAACCCGCTGCTGTTCCCGACCTTCTCGGCCACCGTCGAGGCTTTCGCCGCGGCGATCCTGAGCGGCGAGATTCCCGCCAAGGCGCTGATCTCGCTCCAGACGCTGGCCATCGGCTACGGCATCGGCATCGGGCTGGCGGCGTTGCTGACCACGCTCGCCATCGGCTCGCGGATCGGCACCGACCTGCTCGAGACGCTGACCGCGATGTTCAACCCGCTGCCGGCGATCGCCCTCCTGCCGCTGGCGCTGATCTGGTTCGGCCTCGGCCAGGGCAGCGTGGTGTTCGTCCTCGTCCACTCGGTGCTGTGGGCGATCGCCCTCAACACCCATGCGGGGTTCCGCTCGGTCTCGAACACCCTCAAGATGGTCGGTCTGAACTATGGGCTGCGCAACCTGAGCCTGGTGCGGGCGATCCTGATCCCGGCCGCCTTCCCCAGCATCCTCACCGGCCTGAAGGTCGGCTGGGCCTTCGCCTGGCGCACCCTGATCGCGGCCGAACTCGTCTTCGGCGTCTCCTCGGGCTCGGGCGGCCTCGGCTGGTACATCTTCGAGAACCGCAACGCGCTCGAAACCACCAACGTCTTCGCCGGTCTGTTCACCGTCATCATGATCGGCCTCTTCGTCGAGAACGTGATCTTCGCCAACATCGAGAAGAAGACGATCCGCCGCTGGGGCATGCAGCACTAAAACAAACGAACGACCCCGGAGCGGCGCCGCTCCGGGGGTCCGCGCCCAACGACATCCCCGGAGGAAACCCCATGTTCGCACGCAAGCTCCTCGGCCTCGCGGCCGGCGCGGCCCTGGCCGTCTCGATGACCCTCGGCGCCGCCCGCGCCGAGGTGTCGGAGGTCCGCATCTCGAAGGGCTACGGCGTCCTCTACCTGCCGCTCTTCGTCATGCAGGAGAAGAAGTTCCTGGAGGCCCAGGCGGCCAAGGCGGGCCTCGGCGACGTCAAGGTGAGCTGGCTCACGCTGGATGGCGGCAACGTCATCAACGACGCGATGATCGCCGGCTCCCTCGACATCGCCGGCACCGGCGCCCCGGGCTTTCTCGCCCTGTGGTCGAAGGGCCGCGGCAGCCCCAAGACCGAGGTGATCGGCATCTCCGGCCTCTCGACGACGGCCCTCGATCTCAACGTCAACAAGCCCGAGATCAAGTCGCTCGCCGATTTCACCCCGAAGGACAAGATCGCGATCCCGGGCATCAAGACCTCGCTCGCCGCGGTGGTGTTGCAGATGGCGGTGGCCAAGCAGTTCGGGCCGGAGAACTATAACAAGCTCGATTCGAGCACGGTCGGCCTGCCGCATCCCGAGGCGGTCGCCGCGCTGCTCTCGGGCAAGACCGAGATCGTCGCGCATTTCGCCTCGCCGCCCTTCACCGGCGTCGAGCGCGCCGACCCGAAGGTGCGAACGATCCTCAAAGCCTCGCAGGTCTTCGGCGACATCACCCTCGACGTGGTGTTCGCGCTCAAGCGCTTCACCGAGACGAACCCGAAGATGACCCAGGCTTTCCTGGCCGCCCTCGACGAGTCGTGCGACTTCATCAAGACCAACAAGGCCGAGACCGCCGAGATCTTCGCCCGGGCCTCCAAGGTGAAGGTGTCGCCCCAGGATGTGGCCCAGATCCTCGACGACCCGGACAGCCGGTTCTCGGCGACGCCGCACGGCATCATGGAGTTCGTGACCTTCATGAACCGGGCCGGCATCATGAAGACCAAGCCGGCGACCTGGCAGGAGCTGTTCATTCCGGCCCTGCGCGACCGCGCCGGCAGCTGAGCGAAGCCGAGGTCCGCAGCGCGACGCGATCGGTCGGACATCGGACGATCCGGGGAAGGCCGCCACGGCTCCCGCCTCGCCGCGCGCCCGCGCGGCGAGGGCTTTTTTACCATCGGTTAAGCATGACCGCCTTTGATAAGGGGCATGCCGACTCACCGCCTGACAGCCCCTCACTCCCCGGATCCGCTCAGCGACGCCCGGGACCTGCACGCCAGCATCGCGGCTCTGCGCCACCTCCTGATGGCACAGAGCCGGCAATTCGCGGCCATCGACCGCCGACTCTCCCTGGCCCGCAGCCCGGCGGAGGCGAGCGACCTGCGCCTGCGCCTCTTGAAGGCCGAAAGGGTCTGAAGGGCCGCGCGCGCCGTGCCGGCGCGGCCCCGAGGCCCGAAGCAGGACATGCAATCTCGACGTGCATATCTGCCGGTCGCACACCTGAGTGACCGGGCCGTAACCTTGATCTCGTTCCGCATGGACCACCCCTGACCGCGCCGCGTTACTCCGGTCACAGCGAGAGGAGGATTCCAGCGTGGACACCTGCAGCGGCACGCCCGTCAGCTTGACTCTGGGTCGACGCAGGATCGAAGGTGTCCTGCGGGCCGTGGGGGAGTTCGTCGAGATGCCCGGCCCGCCCGGAAGCCCGGCGCGCCGGCTGCGCAACCTGATCCTCGATTTCGGGTCGGCCTGCGCCCCAGTCGAGGTGTGGCTGGCCGAGCCCGAGCCGCTCGGCCCCCCGATGCCCACGCTTCAGCCTGCGCCGGCGTCTAGCCCGTCATCGCGATCCTGAGTTCTTCCAGGATGTCGTCGCCGCGGCAGGGGCGGGCGACGAAGCGAGCCCGGGCCGGCATCCGATCGGGATCGGGCTTGGTGCGTCCGGAGACGACGACGATCGGAAGATCGGGCCGCATCTGCGCCGCCGCGCGGGCGAGGTCGAACCCGTCGGTCTTGCCCGACAGCTCGACATCCGTGATCAGCGCGACGATGTCCGTGCGCCCGGTGAGCAAGCCGAGGGCGCGCTCGGCAGAGGCCGATTGCAGGACCTCGAACCCGGCCGCATCGAGCACGTCGCTGAGATCCATGATCGTCAGGGCCTCGTCCTCCACGACGAGGACCACGGGGCGCTCCTGCCCTGGACCGTCCCCGGCGCCGCTCTCGGCCTTCACGGTGTCGTTCGTCACGTCGCGTGTCCTTGCCGGTCGGGCCCGTCCGGGACGCCCGCCCGGAAGCGGCGCGTCGGACAAGGCCGTCGTCGTGTCCTCGGGCGGCCGATCCCGCCGGCCGGCACCCACGCACCGACCATTGATCGAAACGACCGATCCCCTGCACGGGTTGCAGCGAGGCCGTGTCCGCCCGACGAGGAATTCATCGCATCCACGATCTCCCGCTTGCGCCGCCGCCCGCGCCCCGCTAGAGGACGACACCGACCCGCACGGGCGCCCCGGCGCCCCGCAGGTCTGGCCCGGAGAGGTGGCCGAGTGGTTGAAGGCGCACGCCTGGAACGCGTGTATACGGGCAACCGTATCGAGGGTTCGAATCCCTCTCTCTCCGCCAGATTCCTTGTCTAAGTAATTGAATTTTATATTTTATTCGTGTTGGCTGTTGTAGCCGGCCCTCAAATTAGCCCACATTCATTGTCGGCTTGCAGCACTTGCCGCCGGATTTCATCGCACGATTGTTCTGGCAAGCGACCACGATGGTACCGCCCGACACTCTTGAGATAGGCCGCTCGACCAAGTGTGCGCCGCCGGGCTAGCTTCCCGATCACAGCGACGATTCCGGCTTCGCCAACCTCCGCGGGATCATAGGGACCGCCATGCCACGTCAGCATGGCCTTATGCTTGCGATGCCGTTGATGGGTGATCGCTCAAATAAACTCCTCGTCGCCTGGAAGGCCCCGACATACTCAGGCGGGGCACGGCACGCGCCTGAGAGAAAACGGGGGTACTCAGCCGCCGGGTTGGCTGCCTTCACGGTCTCAAGCGCGATTTCATGATGCCAGTCGTGTAGCGCGCAAATCCGAATGGCACAGCGCGTAGGTTCAAACATCATCACTTGCACAGCCTTCCAGGGCACGCTTGACGAACGCCGATGCCGCGGTGAGCGAGCGTCAGTTCGCCGCCGACTACGTACCCCTGCGAACCGATGAGAAGGCCCACGAAGCGGGGCGGCAAGGTTGCGGCACAATCTCTAGCCTACCCCGGACGTTGAGCCGCCCTTACGCTGCAACGTAGCCCTCCTTCGTGATGCCAATCCCGCTGGCGAGCATCGGGACCGGGTTCTGGTTCACCGACCAGCAGCACGGCCTCCAACTAATGGCCGAAACTCTGTGAGTCGCACCGCTGAGGAGCCAATGCGATCGATAAGCGCTCGCCTCCGGCTAGATGTGAGGCGTCTACCTGATTATGGTCAAGCACATCGTGACGAAATTTGATGAAGCTACCTTCGAGGAAGTTGAGGCTGTGGCCGGCCGCCTGGAGGAAGTCGCAGTCCCCAGCCCGGAGGTTCGTTGTGCATGCTGAAGGAGGAGAAAACGCGCAGCAACAATGAATGAGGCGTGATAGATTGCCGGACGATGTCATTGCGAATCGGGCGATTTGAAATCGCAAAGAGGGGGAGAGACAATGGTATCGCGAGTCAGAGTTCGAAACTTTAAAAAAATAGAAGATGCTTCAATATCATTAGCCAAGATAAATGTATTTGTAGGCGGAAACAATTCTGGAAAAAGCTGCATCATTCAAGGCATTCATTTTGGCGCAACGCTTGCACAGTCTCGAAAAATTGCCGGCTCGGAACAGTTCCCACCTGAGCGGTTGCGGTATTGTCCAACAGACGATTTTTTGACATTGCATCGCAACACTAAGCTAACAGAAGGTTCTAATATAATATTTACATTTACAGAAGAGATCAATAATGTTGCGCAAAATGCTGACATATATTTAACGAGAGGCAGAAATGGCGTTGTGAAGGCAAGAATTTCTGGTAACGAAATGTTAGACAAGGTCACTCACGCGAGTTCGCATTTTTCAATTTATGTGCCGGGTCTGGCAGGAATTAGCATCAGAGAAGAATATCGAGCAGAATTAGTTGTCAATAATGGCATTGCTCGTGGCGACGCTAATCTGTTTTTGAGGAACCTTCTGCTTAGGATCGCACGCTCTCAAGAAAGACAAGAACGATTTAATCATTATCTTGAGAAAGTTTTTCCGGGCTTTCGTGTTCTAACGCACTTTGACGAGGCCAACGATCTCTGGATTAAGACTGAAATTATTAATTCTGATGGAAATACATTTCCTATAGATATGGTAGGAACAGGACTTCTACAGGCTATTCAGCTTATCGCCTACGTAACTATGTATCAGCCAAAACTGCTATTGCTTGACGAGCCCGATGCGCACCTGCATCCGAGTAACCAGCGGCTGCTCGCCCGCACTCTTGAAAGTATTGTGGCTGATACGGAAACGAAGGTCCTTCTGGCAACCCATTCAAGGCATCTCATTGATGCATTTAGCGAAAGCGTAGATACCACGCTTTTCTGGGTGAAAAACGGAACGGCGACCCTACAGCAAAACTGGTCAGACATCGCTATACTTATGGATTTGGGCGCATTAGATAACGGCGAGAGATTTCTTGCTGGTAACTATCAGTATCTTATTTGGACGGAAGATACTGACAAAAGATACTTGGAAGTTTTTCTAAAATCAAACGGCCTAAACATGGATGATATTTTGTTATTCTCTTACCGCGCAAGCAGCAAAGTCGATGCCGCGAAGCTAATGAGTGCATTTGTCGAGCGTATAAGACCCGGCGTCAAAACGATCATACATAGAGATCGCGATTTTATGTCAGAGGATGAAATCGAAAGACTGCGCGGGAAATATCAGCTCGCAAACACTCCCAATATGAAATTGTTTATCACGAAGGGGTCAGATATCGAAAATTACTTCACGTCCCCTGATCATCTAGCTGCAACGCTTGAAATCGAGTCAGCAGCAGCTCAGACTATCGTTGAAGGTGCAATTCAAGAATATTCCAACGAATTCATAACTAAATTTTTGCAGAAGCGCGAAGAGGTTAAAAGAGACTTGTATAAGAATAATCCCGATGAATGTCCCACGGCCGCAGGTCTGCTGCCACCTGCCGGTATTCCAGTAGAGCAAGCTATGGGCAAGCTTCTGCTGAAGAGATGTGCGCCACGAGTGCAGTTGTTAGGAAAGAATCCTAGCTTAATATTGTCAGAGAGTCCGGCGTTGGTTGACGAAAATTTTCAAGAATGCCTTGCATAAATCAAAATATGATCTTTGTGAAGTTTCAGATTTTTGACGGAACGACGGAGGGGTAGAAAATTTGTAAGATTGGGGTATATCCAGGCGTGACGTAGCACAATGAACGGGCTAAGCCGTAACATCTAAGTTCACAGCGGGAGTTTGTGACACGGTAGCCTCACGCCTAAACCTTGAAGTGACCGATCGGGCCTCACGCCGATTACGCTCGTGCAACCCAGCCGCGCCAGGTGATGCCACGTAGAACAGGGCAATCTCTCGAAAGCCGCCATTTGCCAGGATGTTCGCATCTTGCTCCGGCGTGATGACGGGCAGGTGCGAACCGACAGCCGCTCAGGCCTGCCGGGCTTGCTCACGATCAGCCCCCGACGCGACAGCGTCGGCTTCATAGCGCGCAACCCAGCGCGGGCGCTCACCCTCCTCTTGAGGGACGCTCCCATGCGCCGCGACAAACGGAGCGTTCGGCCTCAACCGTCAATGGATTGCTCGAACCGTCGCCTCGCGTTCGGCAGCCTGAAGGAAGTGCAGGGTCAGAAGGCACGTCGCCGCGCCGAAGGGACCGGACGGCGCGTCGTCGAAGTACACGGCCGTTTCGAAGCCGCTTGCGGAACACTTGCGGAACGCTTACCATGTTCGCGATTTGTTTCCGGAGCGCGGCAGCGCGGGGATGAGAGTGTCACATGCTCACGCGTAAGCAGTTGGACCTGCTCCGCTTCATTCAGCAGAGGATGCGCGAGACGGGCGTTCCCCCGTCCTTCGACGAGATGAAGGACGCCCTCGATCTCAAGTCGAAATCGGGCATCCACCGCCTGATCACGGCCCTGGAGGAGCGGGGTTTCCTGCGCCGCCTGCCGAACCGGGCGCGGGCGATCGAGGTGATCCGCCTGCCCGACGCGGTGACGGGGCCGGCGGTGGCGCCGGTCGCGGCCGGATCCGGGGCCGCGGTGGTGCGGTTCAACCCCAGCGTGGTCGAGGGCGGTCGCGCCCACGAGCCGAAGCGGCCCGCTGGCATCCCCGCCATCGCGACGGCGCCGGACGAGAACGGCCAGTCGGTCAGCGTGCCGGTGATGGGCCGGATCGCCGCCGGTACGCCGATCTCGGCGATCCAGAGCCAGAGCCGCACGGTGGCGATGTCGCCGGACTTCCTGGCGAGCGGCGAGCACTACGCCCTGGAGGTGCGCGGCGACTCGATGATCGAGGCCGGCATCCTCGACGGCGACCTCGTGGTGATCCGCCGCCAGGAGACCGCCAATACCGGCGACATCGTGGTGGCGCTGATCGACGACGAGGAAGCGACCTTGAAGCGCCTGCGCCGCCGCGGCTCGTCGATCGCGCTCGAGGCCGCCAACCCGGCCTACGAGACCCGCGTGCTCGGGCCGGACCGGGTGCGGATCCAGGGCCGGCTGGTGAGCCTCGTGCGCAAGTACTGAGGGGCTTCAAGTCAAAAGCAGAATCCTCCCCCCTCTGTGGGGGAGGGGGCTCCTTGCGTCAGCAAGGGCCGGGAGAGGGGCGCCGCGACGCTGGTTCAGGTGGCAACCGTCATCCTGGTCGCCACCTCTTCGGAAACGAGGTTCACCTCTTCCGCCCGGCTCCGCCCGGCATCCTCTCCCGCAGCGGGGGAGGGGTGAGGGGCGGCGGCCCGTCAGTGCGCGCTGCCCGTCGCCACGAACTTGAACAGGAACACGCCTGCGATCACCCACACCACCGGCTTCACGTCGCGGAAGCGGCCGGTGAGCAGCTTGATGACCGCATAGGTGATGAAGCCGAAGGCGACGCCGTTGGCGATCGAGTAGGTGAAGGGCATCAACAGTGCCGTCACGCAGGCCGGCAGCACCTCGGTCAGGTCGTCCCAGTCGAGATCGACCAGCTCGTGCAGCATCAGGCAGGCGACGTAGAACAGGGCCGGGGCCGTGGCATAGGCCGGGACCGAGCCGGCGAGCGGCGCGAAGAACAGGCAGGCCAGGAACAGGATCGCCACCGTGGCGGCGGTGAGACCGGTCCGGCCGCCCTCCTCGACGCCCGACGCGCTCTCCAGATACGCGGTCGTGCTCGACGTGCCCAGCAGCGAGCCGACGAAGATCGACGAGGAATCGGCCATCAGGGCCTTGTCGAGGCGCTCCATCTTGCCTTCGGTGAGGAGGCCCGCCCGGTTGGCGACGCCCATCAGCGTGCCGGTGGCGTCGAACAATTCGACGAGGAAGAACACCAGGATCACGTTGAGCAGGCCGCCCGACAGGGCGCCCTTGATGTCGAGGGCAAACAGCGTCGGGGCGATCGAGGGCGGCAGCGACGCCACGCCCTGGAAGGTGTTGTCGGCGACGATGAAGCTGAGCGCCGTGACGGTCAGGATGCCGGCGAGCAAGGCGCCCCGCACCTTGCGCACCGACAGCACCGCGACGATCAGGAAGCCCAGCACCGCCAGCACCGTGCTCGGCTTGTGCAGGTCGCCGAGGGTGACGAAGGTGGCCGGGCTCGCCGTCACCACGCCGGCGCTCTTGAGCGCGATGATCGCCAGGAAGAGCCCGATGCCGACCGTGATCGCGATCCGCATCGAGCGGGGAATGCCCTCGACGATGATCCGCCTGAGACCCGTCAGCGTGACGACCATGAAGCACAGGCCGGAGATGAACACCGCGCCCAACGCCGCCTGCCATGTATAGCCCATCTGGAGGACCACCACGTAGGCGAAATAGGCGTTGAGCCCCATGCCGGGGGCGAGGGCGATCGGATAATTCGCGTAGAACGCCATCACCAGCGAGCCGATCGCCGCGACGAGGCAGGTCGCGACGAACACCGCCCCCTTCGGCATCCCGGCATCGCCGAGGATGTTGGGATTGACGAAGACGATGTAGGCCATCGTCAGGAAGGTGGTGAGCCCGGCGAGCATTTCCGTGCGAACGGTCGTGCCGTGGGCCGAGAGCGCGAAGGTGCGCTCCAGAAAACCGGGGGGCCGGGTCAGGCCGTCGTCGCGCTTCAGGTCCATCGCTTCTCCTCGCCGTTGCGGGCTGCGTCACCGATCTGCCGGTAGATCCGGTCCGGCGCGAAGGGCGTCGCGGTCAGCCGCGCGCCGGTCGCGTCCCGGATGGCGTTGCCTAACGCCGCCGCGACGGGGTTGAACGGGCTCTCGCTCATCGACTTGGCGCCGAGCGGCCCGACCGCGTCATGGGTGGCGGCGAAGATCACCTCGGTGCGGGGCACGTCGGCGATGGCCGGGATGTGGTAGGTGCGGAAGGACGGGGTTGCGACCCGGCCCTCGCCGTCGATCGCCAGGTCCTCGTAGAGCGCCGCGCCCAGCGCCTGGGCGACGCCGCCCTCGACCTGGCCGCGGCACTGCACCGGATTCATCACCCGGCCGGCATCGGCGGCGTGGACGCTCCTCAGGATGCGCAGCTCGCCCGTCCCCGGATGCACCGCCACCTGGAAGCCCTGGACGTTGAACGCCACCGAGCGCGGCGTGCCGTCGGCGTGCCCCACCGCCTCCGCGGGGCCGAGATCGGCGAGCGCTACCCGCGCCTCGCCGGCCGTGACGGCGTCGCCGTCGAGCCGGCAGGCGGCGGGATCGACGCCGAGGCGGGCGGCGGCGCGGTCGCGCAAGGTGGCGGCGAGGCTTTCCGCGGCGCGCAAGGTCGCCTGGCCCGCCACCACGATGCCGGTGCTGCCATAGGCGCCGGTATCGTGCCCGACCGCATCGGTGTCGCCCTGGCGGAGGGAGATCCGGTCCGGTGTGGTGTGCAGCACCTCCGCGGCGATCTGGCCGTGCACCGTCGAGGTGCCGTTGCCGAACTCCACCGTCCCGACGCGCAAGCCGTAGCGCCCGTCGCCGTCGAGCGCGATCCGGGCCTCGGCGAAGTGGCCGCGGGGCGGGATCGTGTCGATCATCGACAGGGCCATGCCGGATCCCGTGCGCCAGCCCGGCGGGCCTGCGGGAGGGGACTCGGCCAGGGCCGCCGCGACGGCGTCGAGGCACTCGTCGAGGCCGTAGCTGCCGTACTGGACGTCGTGCGGCTCCAGGCTCGTCGACACCATCGGGTCGCCCGGCCGGACCACGTTGCGCCGCCGCAGCGCGAAGGGATCGAGGCTCAGCGCCCGGGCGAGTTCGTCCATGGCGGATTCGACCGCGAAGATGGTCTGGCTCAACCCGTAGCCGCGGAACGCCCCCGCCGGCAGGGTGTGGGTGTGGACGGCGGTGCCCGCCACCCGCTTGTTGGCGCAGCGATAGACCGCGATCACCTCGTTGCAGCCGTGATGCAGCACGCCGCCGGCATGGTTGCCGTAGGCGCCGGTATTCGACAGTACCTGGAGGTCGATCGCCGTCAGGGTGCCGTCCCGGCGGGCGCCGAGGCGCACCCGCACCCGCATCGGGTGGCGGGTGGTGGTGGCGGTGAACTGCTCGGTGCGGGTCAGCTCCCAGCGCACCGGCCGGCCGGTCGCCATCACGGCGAGGGCCACCAGATCCTCGGTCAGCATCTCCTGCTTCCCCCCGAAGCCGCCGCCGACCCGCCCGCATTCGACCCGGACCCGGTCGCGCGGGAGATCGAACAGGGCGCAGAGGGCGTCGCGGGTCAGGAACGGCACCTGGGTGCTGGAGCGAATGACGAGACGCCCGTCCGGGTCGCGCCATCCGGCCGCCGCATGGGTCTCCAGATGCGCGTGCTGGATCCGCTGCGAGCGGTAGGTGCCCTCATGCACCACGTCGGCCGCGGCGAGGCCCGCCGCCACGTCGCCGATCTCGCCATGCGCCTCGGCGGCGAGGTTGGGATGGGGGTGGAGCGGGGGGGCGTCCGCGCCGGTCGGCCGCGCGCCGTGGACCAGCGGCGCGTCGGGGGCCAGCGCCTGCTCGGGATCGAGGCAGGCCGGCAGCACCTCGTAATCCACGATCAGCGCCCGGCAACCGGCCTCCGCCGCCGCCTCGCTCTCGGCCACCACCGCCGCGACGCGCTGGCCGACGAAGCGCATGACGGAATCGAGCACCCGCGTGTCGCTGGCATCGTCGGCGGGGATCTGGTGCCGGGCGGTGGAGAACCGCCGGTCCGGCGCGTCGGCATGCGTCAGCACCCGCACCACCCCGGGCACGGCCAGGGCCGCCGCGTCGTCGATGCGCAGCACCCGCGCATGGGCGTGCGGCGAGCGCAGCACTTTCAGGTGCAGGGCGCCGGCCGCGTCGCAATCGAGGGTGTAGCGCGCCCGGCCGCTGACGAGGGCGGCGCTGGCCGGGGCCGGCGGGCTGTGCTCGCAGGCCGCCGGGCAAGGCGCCGGGACCCGGCCGTCGAGACCCGCGATCGCATCCGCAATGCCCGCGATCGCGTCCGCGATCGCCCGGTAGCCGGTGCAGCGGCAGAGATTGCCCTTCAGCGCCGCCGGCAGGTCCCGCCGCTGGCCCTGGTCGAGGGCCGCCGCCGTCATCACCATTCCGGGTGTGCAGAAGCCGCACTGGAATCCCTGCGCGGCGACGAAGGCCGCCTGCACCGGGTGGAGGGTGTCGGGCACCCCGTCCCCCGGCGCGCAGGGACCGGCCAGGCCCTCGACCGTGGTGACGCTCCGGTCCGCCGCCCGGAAGGCCGGCACCAGGCAGGAATGCAGCGGCTCGCCGTCGACATGCACCGTGCAGGCGCCGCAATCGCCAGCATCGCAGCCCTTCTTGACGCCGAACCAGCCGAGTTCGCGCAGCAGCGTGCGCAGGCATTGCCCGGCGCGGGGCGCGACCTCGTGCACCGTCCCGTTGACTGTCAGCCGCATGCGCCGCCTCCCGCGAGTTCGGCCCGGGCTTCCTCGGCCAGAATCCCGGTGACGTGGCGGCGCCAATCCGGCGCACCGTGGACGTCGTCGTACCAGAGCCCGTCCGGGATCGCGGCCGCGAGCGCCGCCGCGAGGGCGCCGGCCTCCGGCAGGCCGGGCAGGTCGATCTTGACCGGTCGTGGCGTCGCGGCCGTCACCGTGAGGGCGAAGGCGCCCGATGGGTCCAGGGTGGCGATCACCAGCGCCCCGGACCGGCCGTTGGGGCTGAGGGAGAGGCGCCGGAAGGCGGTGCGGCGCCGGAGCGCCGCCGCCGGCAGGTCGATCCGGCGCAGGATCTCGCCGGGTGCGAGCGCCGTCGCCTGCGGTCCCCGCACCAGATCGCGGATGGGCAGGGATCGTTCGCCGCCGTCGGGCGTCCAGATCAGGCCGGCGCCGTCGAGGGCGACCGCGAGCGCGATCATCGGCCCGGCAGGCAGCGCCAGGCAGAGGTTGCCGCCGACGGTCGCCGCGTTCCAGATCTTGAACGAGCCGAGGAGCGCCCGGCAGCACTGGCCGATCACGGGCGCGGCGGTCCAGGCCACCGGCAGCGCGATCCGGTCGAGGGTCGCGATGGTGCAGGTCGCGGCGATCGCGAGGCCCTGCTCCGTCACCGCATAGGGGGCCCAGCCGAGGGAGGGCAGATCGACCAGCCGGCTCACGCCTTCCTGCGGCTCGGAGAAGAGCCAGGTCCCGCCGGCGAGCCAGGCGTCGCCCGGATGCCACGCCGGCAGGGCGGCCCGGCTGCGGGGCGCCACCACCGTCGCGATGCTGTTGAGGTCCATGAGCCGTCCCGCGAGCCCCCTGCCTGCGCCCCCCGGACGGGGACACCCGCTCCCATAAGGCAAGATCGCGTCCAAATCGGCAGCCGGAAAGGCCCCCGCGCCGAAGCCCGATCCAGCAGCGTCTGGTCAGCGTGCGGGCGCCGCGCCGATGAGCCGGCAAAAAAGTGTCTCCATACTTGTTAACTATTTATTATGAATTTGATTGACTTTAGTAAGTTGTTAACTCAGATTTTGCGCATCACGGGACGGTGAGCAGAACGTCGCCATGCCGACTGTAGAAAAGTTTACTTCCAGCCTTACGTTGCTCGGCGATGCGGGGGTGACATATATGCAATCGGCCTATCCCAGCGGGGCGGACCTGTCGGGTTCCGCGGCGCGGCTGGTCGACGGGATGTCGACCGGGAAGAAAAGCCTGAATGGCAGAAAACCGGTCAGGACTCCGAATCCTGAGTCGGTCGTCAAGGCGTTCAACACCTGGGCGTTCAAGCGCGAGCAGCCCGGCAACCCCGAGCGGCTGGTGCCGGCGGTCGAGGCGGCGATGCGGGCCGGGCGCCCGCTCGACTTCGTTCTGTATTGGGGCAAGGGCCCGCGGACCGAGATCGCCGCGCCGGACCTCGCCTGCCTCGACTATCTCGGCCAGCTCGCCGAGCGGGTGCGTCAGGTCTATGCGCCGGGGGCGGTCTTCCGGCTGATCTTCACCGACACCCATGCGGCGCTGAACGGGCACCCGGCCGAGGCGGCGGATGCCTATTTCGGCGCCATCGATGGCGCCGCGCAGGCGCGCGGCTTCGCCAGTACCCGGCTCAGCGACGTTGTCGCCTTCGCCCGCGAGCTCGGAGCGGAGACGGCCGAGGAACAACCCTCCGGCGCGATCCTGGAGAGCCTGATCGCCTGTGCGGCGAAGTGGTACCGCGGCGAGGGCTCCACCGAGCAGGGCGCCCTCGACTATCACCGGATGAACATGATCGAGAAGCGCGCGGTTGCCGCGGCTTTCCCGGAGGCGGTGTTCGTCACCTTCAACGGCAGCGAGTTCCGGGACCTGTTCCCGGCCACGATGCCGATCTTCTACATGTACTCCCTGCGCCGCGGCGTCGGGGTGAAGCCCTGGTTCATGAGCGCCCCGTCGGGCGCCCAGCCGACCGTCTGACCCGATCTCGGCCGCGGAGACCTCCATGCAGAGCGCCGCTCGCGCGTCGGCGGCCCCCCGGCCGCCGGTCGAGACCGTCCGCCCGGCCGACAACATCCCCCTCGGCATCGCGCTGATGATCGGCGCGACCGTGCTGCTGACGCTGTCGAACGCCTTCTCGAAGCACCTCGTCGCCCATTACCCGGTCGGCGAGGTGATGTTCCTGCGCTCCTTCATCGCCTTCGGGCTGGTCTGCGCCTTCCTGCTGCCGGCGGCGGGGCTCGGGGTCTTCCGCACGCAGCGGCCCGGGGCCCATGTCGCCCGCGGGCTGTCGCAGGCGATCTCCCAGACGCTGACGGTGCTGGCCCTCGGGCTGATGCCGCTCGCCGGGGTCACGGCGATCGGCTTCTCGGCGCCGCTCTTCGCCGCCGTGGTGGCGATCCTGTGGCACAAGGAGGCGTCCGATCCGGTGCGCTGGGGCGTGCTCGTGGTGGGGTTCCTCGGCGTCCTGGTGGTGACCAATCCCGGTGCCGACTCGCTCCAGGTCGGGGCGTTGTTCGCGCTGGGCAACGCCGTGATGTACGGCACCGTCACGGTGGCGGTGCGGGGCATGGCCAAGACCGAGAAGGCCAGCACGCTGCTGATCTGGCAGATGGCCGTGATGGCGGCGGCGCATACGCTGCTGCTGGTCTTCGGCTTCCGCTGGCCGAGCGGGACCGATGCCGTGCTGTTCGGGCTCCTCGGCGCCTCGAATGTCGGCGCGCAATATCTCTGGACCCGGGCCCTCGCCGCGGCGCCGGCCACCGCGGTGTCGCCGTTCTACTACCTGATGCTGGTCTGGGGCATGGGCCTCGGCTACCTCGCATTCGGCGAGGTCCCGAACCTGCATCTCGTCGTCGGCGGCGTGATCGTGGTGGTCGCAGGCGGCCTGCTCCTCTGGCACGAGACCTGGATGCGTGGGACCTCGACCCACGCGACATCGCCCCCCCGGCGTGCCGCCGGGCCCCAGCGGCTGTCCCGTCCGGCGGCCGTGCGGCTGGACAGGCCCGAAGCGCTCAGGCTGTCCCGAGACTGCCCGGCCTGAGACGCCGCCCGGTCGGCACGGCGCGTCTCGCACGGCTTGGCGTCTTCCCGGCCCGCACCTCATCGTGGGAGGGCGGGCCGGAGAGCGGCCTTTCATACCATCGGCCCAAGATGCTGACGCATCGGGCCGATGAACCATCTCTAATTTTCGATACTCAGCCAAAGGCTGAGCGAAAATTGGAGAACGGAACCAAAGGTCGTCTTCAACGACCGTTGGTATCATATCGCGGAGGCCCTCAGCCCTGGCTCGCCGCCAGATACGCCCGCCATCCCCCATGGCCCGACACGTCCTCTGCCTCCCGCACGCCCTCCGGCTCGCACAGGAACCCCTTCGGGGTCGTGCCGTCGGCGAGGCGTAGGGTGCCGATGCCGAGGGGGGCGGGAATCGCCGCGACGAAGCGGCCGAAGGCGTCGGCCGTCAGCGCCCAGACCTCGGTGGCGATCGCCGTCCCGGTGCCCTCCGCCACCCGGACCAGACCCGGACGCCGCGGGCCCGCGCCCGGCAGGGCGAAGAGCCGGTAGTCCGGGGTGGTCGCGACCGCCCGCAGGAGCCGGGCGCCCAGGGCCGTCAGCTCGCCGTTGAGGGGCAGGCCTGACAGGTGCGCGCCGACCACCACCAGCTCGATCTCGTCCCCGGAGGCGTGCGCGGGTCCCGGCTCGGGCGCCGGCGGCAGCGGTGCGCCGGTCGCCCCGAGCGGCATGCCGCCGGCGCGGTGGAGCGCCTCGCCGAGGGGAACCAGGGCGGCGTCCCGGCCCGCCGGGGCGATCAGCGTCACCCCGGCCGGCCAGCCGTCGGCACGCGGATGGCTCGGCACGGCCAGCGCGCAGAGATCGAGCAGGTTGACGAAGTTGGTGTAGGTGCCCAGCTCGGCATTGGGGCCGAGCGGGTCGGCAATGAGCGCCGTCACGGTCTGCGGGCGCGGGAAGGTCGGCACGCAGAGCGCGTCGATCCCCTGCCAGACCGGCTCGGTGGCGCGGCGCAGCTCCGCCAGCCGGTAGCGGCCCGCGAAGGCGTCGGCGGCCGAGAAGGCGGTCGCGCGCTCGGTGATGGCGCGGGTGACCGGGTGCAGCGCCTCCGGCCGTTCGGTGATGAAGCCGCGGATCGCCTCCCAGCGCTCGGCCACCCAGGGCCCGTCATAGAGGAGCGCGGCGGTGGCGAAGAACGGCGTCAGGTCGACCGGGACCAGGGTCGCCCCCAGCGCCGCGAGATCGGCGAGCGCCGCGTCGAAGGCGGCTTCCGAAAGGGCATCGCCGGCAAAAAGCCGGCTCGCCGCATCCGGCACGCCGATGCGCCGCGGCAGCGGGCCCGGGCACCCGACCGGGATCGGGCGCGAGAACGGATCGGCGGCGTCGAACCCGGCGAGCGCCGAGAAACCCGCGAACGCATCCTCGACGGTGAGGGCGAAGATCGAGACGCAATCGAGGGTGCGGCAGGCCGGCACCACGCCGCGGGTGGATAGAGCCCCCAGGGTGGGCTTGAGCCCCACGATGGCGTTGAGCCCCGCCGGCACCCGGCCGGAGCCGGCGGTGTCGGTGCCGAGCGCCAGCGGC
>NZ_LABX01000129.1 GCF_001043915.1 Methylobacterium aquaticum
GCTGCGCGGCGGCGGATTTCGGCAGCTCGGCGGCCTTGACCTCCGTCCCGGGCTTCCGGGGATCCGGGCCCGGCCTGGGGGCGTCCGGGATCGCGGTGACGGCGGGAGGCGGGGCCGGCACGCTCGGCCCGGCCCCCGGCACCGCGGCGACGCCCTCGGCCCGCGCCGCCGGCAGGCCGGACTGCGCCGCCAGCAGCACCGCAAGGGTCGCCGCCGCGCCCGCATTCCGGCCGGTCCTGCGCCTGGGAGCCATGGTCCTCTCCTCGAAGCCGAGGCCGACGAGAGCGGCCACGCTGGTCAATTCAGACACGTAAACACGTCGCCGCAGGCGGTGCCATCGCACGGCAGCCACACCCGGGCGGCATGCCACCTCAAGCGGTCCTGAGGCGCTGGTGTCGCGTCGCGACGACGAGGATCAGGCAAGCGCGGAGCCGGGTGCTCCGCAATCCTACCAGGATGCCTCGCTCAAGACCCGCGAAATGCGGTTTTCTTCGGACCGGGCCCCGCGCTGATGCGAGCCGCCGGTGCGAAGATCAGGCCGCGTCCTCGGCCTTCTCCTCGTCGAGGCCGAGTTCCTTCAGCTTGCGATAGAGGGTCGAGCGGCCGATGCCGAGCCGGCGCGAGACTTCCGACATCCGCCCGCGGTAGAATTGCAGGGCATAGCGGATGATCTCGCCCTCCAGCCCCTCCATGGTCTTCATCTCGCCGCTCTCCTCGGCGACGAGGGAGATCGCGTGGGGATCGCGGACCTCGACCCGGACGATCTCCCGCACCGGGGCCGGGCCGGTGCCGGGCTCGGGCGCCGCCGGGGCCGGGGGAATCCGCACGTCGAAGCCCTGGACCTGGGCGGCGATCTGGGGAAATTCGGCGATCGTCAGCTCGTCGCCATCGGCCAGGACCACGGCGCGGAACAGCGCGTTCTCGAGTTGCCGCACGTTGCCCGGCCAGTCGTAGCGGGTGATGAGCGACATCGCCTCCGAGGCGATGCCGCGCACCCGCTTGCCCTCCTCGGCGGCAAACCGGGCGCAGAACGAGCGGGCGAGATCCGGAATGTCCTCGCGCCGGGCCCGCAACGGCGGCAGGGTCATCGGAAAGACGTTGAGGCGGTAATACAGGTCCTCGCGGAACCGGCCCTGCTTGACGAGCTCGAGGAGCGAGCGGTTCGTCGCCGAGATCAGCCGGATGTCGACCCGCACGCTCTTGCGCCCGCCGACCGGATCGACCTCGCCCTCCTGGAGCGCCCGCAGCAGCTTCACCTGCGCGTCGAGGGGCAATTCGCCGATCTCGTCGAGGAACAGGGTGCCGCCGGATGCCTCGACGAACTTGCCGAGATGGCGCTCGGTCGCGCCCGTGAAGGCCCCCTTCTCGTGGCCGAACAGGGTCGACTCGACGAGGTTGTCCGGGATCGCCCCGCAATTGACCGTGACGAAGGGCTTGCCGCGGCGCTCGCCCGAGCCCTGGATGGCGCGGGCCAGCACCTCCTTGCCGACGCCGGATTCACCCTCGATCAGCACGGGGATCGTCGATTTCGCCGCCCGCTCGGCGAGCCGCATCACCCGGGCCATGTCGGGGCTCTTCGAGGTGAGGTCGCGGAAGGTGAGGGCCCCCGAGGCCCTTCGGCGCATCCGCCGGATCTCGTCCTGAAGCTGGTCGACCTGGAGCGCGTTGCGGATCGAGACCTGGAGCCGCTCGGGCCCCGCCGGCTTGACCACGAAGTCGACCGCGCCGGCCCGCATGGCGTTGACGACGGCGTCGATCGAGCCGTTGGCCGTCTGCACGATCACGGGCGTGTCGATGCCGGCCTTGCGCAACTCGGCGAGCACGCCGAGACCGTCGAGGCCGCCCGGCATCGCGAGGTCGAGGAGCACCACGTCGATGCCGGACTCGGGGGCCCGGATGGCGTCGAGGCCGGCCGCCCCGCTCTCCGCCACCACGGCCTCGAACCCGAGGCGCCGCACCATGGCCTCCGCCAGCCGGCGCTGCACGGGATCGTCGTCGACGATGAGGACCGTGGTGGTCATCTGCTCTCCTCGAAGGGATCGGCGCCGCGGAGCGTCGCCCTGAGTGCCTGTCGCGTCCGGCGGCCCACCCCGCGAGGGGGCCATCCGCGAATCGCGCGGCTGTTTCGTTTCGAGCCGTATGCTGCGGCACAACCGTAAAGTGGCTCTTAACGCCAACGAGCGGTCACCGTGTGGGGGGGGCTTGCGCGGCAATCGGGACAGGCTCGGTTGATCGCGGGCCGGTCGGGACCGATATGTCCCCGGCATCGCTTGCCCCGAGAGGAACATCGTCCATGCCGCTGAGTGCCGCCGCGCCGTCGGACAGCGCCCTGAGCACCGCCCAGGCCACCGCCCGCGCCGTCGATCTCGGTCCGCTGCCGGAATGGGACCTGTCGGACCTCTATGCCGGCCTCGACGATCCGGCCTTCGCCGACGATCTCGCCCAGGCCGAGGCCGAGTGCCGGGGTTTCGCCGAGAGCTATCGCGGCCGCATTCGGGATCTCGCCGCCGCCGAGGGCGCGTCCGACCGGCTCGGCACGGCCGTCGCCGCCTACGAGGCGATCGAGGACCGGCTCGGCCGGCTGATGTCCTATGCCGGCCTCGTCTATTCGGGCGACACCACCGATCCTGCCCGGGCCAAGTTCTACGGCGACACCCAGGAGCGCCTGACCACGGCGTCGAGCGACCTCCTGTTCTTCACCCTCGAACTCAACCGGGTCGAGGATGAGCTGATCGATGCGGCGGCGGCCCACCCGCCGCTCGCCCGCTATCGCCCCTGGCTCGAGGACATCCGCCGCGAGAAGCCGCACCAGCTCAGCGACGAGGCGGAAAAGCTCTTCCTCGAGAAGTCGGTGACCGGGCGTGCCGCCTGGAACCGGCTGTTCGACGAAACCATCGCGTCCTTGCGCTTCCCCTTGCGGGGCGAGGAACTGACGCTGGAGCCCACCCTCAACAAGCTCCAGGACCCGGACGAGACCGTGCGCCGGGACGCGGCGGGCGCACTCAGCAGCGTGTTCCGGGCAAACCTGCGGGTGTTCACGCTCATCACCAACACGCTGGCCAAGGACAAGGAGATCTCCGACCGCTGGCGCGGCTTCACCGACGTGGCGGATGCCCGCCACCTCGCCAACCGGGTCGAGCGCGACACCGTCGACGCACTGGTCGCCGCCGTGCAGGCGGCCTATCCCCGCCTCTCGCACCGCTACTACACGCTGAAGGCGCGGTGGTTTCACCGCGACAGCCTCGCCTACTGGGACCGCAACGCGCCGCTGCCGAAGGTCGAGCAGCGCACGATCCCCTGGGCGGAGGCGCGCGAGACCGTCCTGTCGGCCTATGGCGCCTTCTCGCCGAAGATGGCCGAGATCGCCCGACGCTTCTTCGACGGCGGCTGGATCGACGCGCCGGTGCGCCCCGGCAAGGCGCCGGGCGCCTTCGCGCACCCGACCGTGCCCTCGGCCCATCCCTTCGTGCTGGTCAATTACCAGGGCAAGCCGCGGGACGTGATGACGCTCGCCCACGAGCTCGGCCACGGCGTGCACCAGGTGCTGGCGGGCCATAACGGTGCGCTCATGGCCCCGACGCCGCTGACGCTCGCCGAGACCGCCAGCGTGTTCGGCGAGATGCTGACCTTCCGCCGCGTGCTGGAGGCCACCACCGAGCCGGTGCAGCGCCGGGCGATGCTCGCCGCCAAGGTCGAGGACATGATCAACACGGTGGTGCGCCAGATCGCGTTCTACGCCTTCGAGCGCAAGGTCCATCTCGCCCGCCGCGAGGGCGAGCTGACCGCCGACACGATCAACGCGCTGTGGATGTCGGTGCAGGCCGAGAGCCTAGGCCCGGCGATCCGCCTCGACAACGGCTACGAGCCGTACTGGGCCTATATCCCGCACTTCATCCACTCGCCGTTCTACGTCTACGCCTATGCCTTCGGCGACTGCCTGGTGAACTCGCTCTACGGTGTCTACCAGCGGGCGAGCGGCGATCCGTCGGCAGAGGCGGCGTTCGTCGAGCGGTACTTCGCGCTGCTCGCGGCCGGCGGCAGCCGGCCCTATGGCGAGCTGCTGGCGCCGTTCGGGCTGGACGCCCGCGACCCGGCCTTCTGGCAGATCGGCCTGTCGATGATCGAGGGCATGATCGCGGAGCTGGAGGCGATGGAGGCGTAAGAGACCCGTGCCGGGGGATTCGCCCCCCGGCGCCACCGTTGTCCCGGGCCTGGCGTCACGCTCCGCCGGAGGCGTGGTGGACGTCGTGCACGACGATGCCGGCCCCGGCCTCCGGCATGGCGAGCCATTCGCGGCGCTTGAGCGTGCCGCGGGTGTCCTCGTAGCCGCTGCTCCAGTGTTCCCGCATCGAGGTGCCGGAGAACTCGTAGTCCTTGGCGTGCCCCTCATAGGACTTCTGCTGGTAGATCAGTTGCAGGATCACGATCTCGGGCAGGTGGGCGAGGTCGTCGCGCAGGGCCCGGTCGGCCGCGGTCAGGCGCTCGTCGGGCACTTGCGCGAGGGCCGCGTGGGTCCGGACCTTCCAGGCGTGCATGCGGCGGTAGACGTCGGTGTTGTAGCGGGTGCGCGACGAATACATGATGTCCTTGTGACGGGACATCACGTCCTGGATCGTGCGCGGGATCGCGCCGCGGGCACTGAACAGGTCGACCTGGAAGACCAGGCTGTTGATACGGTCGTCCTGGTCGAGGAGATGTTGCAGCGGCGTGTTCGACACGATGCCGCCGTCCCAGAAATAGTCGGTGCCGATCTTGACCATCGGCAGGGCCGGCGGCAGCGCGCCGCTCGCCATCACGTGGGCGGGCCGGATCTCGTCATGGGCGTTGTCGAAATAGACGAAGTTGCCCGTGAGCACGTTCACCGCGCCGACCGAGACGCGCATCCGCCGCTCGCGGATCAGGTCGAAATCGACGAGGTCGCGCAGCGTCTCCTCGAGCGCGCCGGTCTCGTAGTAGCTGGTGGAGTCCTTGGCTCCCGCCGGGGCGAACCAGGGGTTGACGGTGCGGGGCCGGAAGAAGCCGGGCTGGCCGAGCGTGAGGCTCGCCAGGGCGCTGACCGAGTTGCGCATCCGCCGGAACACGTCGCCGTCGGGCGTATAGGGCCAGAAGCGCCGGTCGGTGATGCGGTCCCAGAAGCTCCGCAGGCGCTCCAGGCGCCGCTCGCGCGGGTTGCCGGCGATGATCGCGGCGTTGACCGCACCGATCGACACGCCTGAGACCCAGTCCGGCTCGATCCCGGCCTCGTGCAGCGCCTGATAGACGCCAGCCTGATAGGCGCCGAGGGCGCCGCCGCCCTGGAGCACGAGGGCGATCCGGTCGCAACGCTCCGGCCGCCAGCCGACGGCCGGGCGAAGATCGGCGGTGTGCACGTTCATCCAACTGATCCGTCAAGTCGTCGGTCGCTGAGAGACCAGGGGTGATCAATGCCGGCCGCTCCGTGACCCCACGATGACGATCGGAGGCCGATTTTCCTGAGCGGCAGCGATCGCCGGGGAAAGCACCGGCCGACCCGCAGCGGTCATAAAAGCGTTAACGATCAGCGTCATCCCGCAACAGCGAAGTTTTTTTTCGCAACGCCGCGGGAACCGAGATCATGACGCGCACCTCACGAGTGGCCATCGTCACGGGGTCGACGAGCGGCATCGGCCTCGCCATCGCGCGGACGCTGGCGCAGCAGGGCGCCGACGTGGTCCTCAACGGCTTTGGCCAGCCGGACGCGATCGAAAAGGAGCGGGCCGGCATCGAGGCCGAGTTCGGCGTCCGCGCGGTCTATTCCGGCGCCGACATGAGCAAGGGCGACGAGATCGCCGCCATGGTGGCGCAGGCCGAGACGGACTTCGGCGCGGTCGACATCCTGGTCAACAATGCGGGCATCCAGTACGTCTCGGCGATCGAGGAGTTTCCGGTCGAGAAGTGGGACCAGATCATCGCGATCAACCTGTCCTCGGCCTTCCACACCATGCGGGCGGCGATCCCCGGCATGAAGAAGAAGGGCTGGGGCCGGATCATCAACACCGCCTCGGCGCATTCCCTCGTCGCCTCGCCCTTCAAGGCGGCCTATGTGGCGGCCAAGCACGGCATCGCCGGCCTGACCAAGACCGCGGCGCTCGAACTCGCCACCCATAAGATCACCGTCAACTGCATCTCGCCCGGCTATGTCTGGACCCCGCTGGTCGAGGCGCAGATCCCCGACACGATGAAGGCCCGCGGCCTCACCCGCGAGCAGGTGATCCACGACGTCCTGCTCCAGGCCCAGTCGACCAAGGAATTCGTCACCGTCGAGCAGGTCGGGGCACTCGCCGCCTTCCTGTGCACGGATGCCGCCAGCCAGATCACCGGCGCCAACATCCCGGTTGACGGCGGCTGGACCGCTCACTGACGCGCCGGGGCCTAAAGCCCCGTCGCTTCCTCTTCCAGGAAGGCTGCATCATGAAGATCGAGGACGTGCGGGCGAACGCCTTCGCCATGCCGCTGACCAACCCGGCCTATCCGCCGCCGCCATACCGATTCTACAACCGGGAATACATTATCGTCACCTACCGGACCGACATCGAGGCGTTGCGCGCCGTGGTGCCGGAGCCCCTGGAGGTGACCGAGCCGCTGGTGAAGTACGAGTTCATCCGGATGCCGGACTCGACCGGCTTCGGCGACTACACCGAGACCGGACAGGTGATCCCGGTCAGCTTCCGGGGCGAGCGGGGCGGCTACGTCCACTCGATGTACCTGGACGACGACGCGCCGATCGCGGGCGGCCGCGAGATCTGGGGCTTTCCCAAGAAGCTCGCCACGCCGCGGATCAGCCACGAGGGCGAGGTCGTCGTCGGCACGCTGCATTACGGCTCGGTGCTCTGCGCCACCGCGACGATGGGCTACAAGCACCGGATCATCCCGCCCGAGCCGATCCTCGCCGAGATGCGCACGCCGAGCTTCGTGCTCAAGATCGTGCCCCATGTCGACGGCTCGCTGCGGATCTGCGAGCTGGTGCGCTACTACCTCGAGGACATCGTCCTGAAGGGCGCCTGGACCGGGCCGGCGGCCCTCGACCTGCACGCCCACGTCCTCGCCGATGTCGGCCGGCTGCCAGTGCGGGAGGTCGTCTCGGCCGTCCACTTCACGGCCGACCTGACCCTCGGCCTCGGCACCGTCGCCTTTGACTACATGGCGGCTGACGACAGGGCGGAGCCGCGTCCCGGCTACGCGCCGCGCTGACGGTCGGTTCCGCTCCTCGTCTCCGCCGCCCCCGGGAGCGCCGCCGGCCAAAGCCGCGGCGAGCCGGGCCGCGGCGGAGGCGGTCGCCCCATCCCGTTCCCCCCGCAGAGAAGACCGTCCCGATGTCTGGATCACCCGCAGAGAACGCCTTGCCGGGCCTGATCGAGCCCGCCGCCCCGACGCAACACGGGCGGCCCAACCTCGATGGCAACCGCTCGATCTTCGCAGCCATCGCCTTCCTGGGGGCGATCACCGCCGCCCTGCTCTATGTCGCCTACAGCATCTATATCGACGTCGATGCCAGCGGGGCGCGGCCGGCGACCTACCTGCCCTACATCCTGCTGTTCGTCGCCCTGGTGATCGCCCTCGGCTTCGAGTTCGTGAACGGCTTCCACGACACCGCCAACGCGGTGGCGACCGTGATCTACACCCACTCGCTGCCCGCCAACGTCGCGGTGGTGTGGTCGGGCTTCTTCAACTTCCTGGGCGTGCTGCTGTCGTCGGGCGCGGTCGCCTTCGGCATCGTCAGCCTGCTGCCGGTGGAGCTGATCCTCCAGGTCGGCTCGGGTGCCGGCTTCGCCATGGTGTTCGCCCTCCTGATCGCGGCGATCATCTGGAATCTCGGCACCTGGTATTTCGGCCTGCCGGCCTCGTCGTCCCACACCCTGATCGGCTCGATCATCGGCGTCGGCGTGGCCAACGCGATGCTGCACGGCCGCTCCGGCACGTCGGGGGTCGACTGGACCAAGGCGACGGAGATCGGCTGGTCGCTGCTGCTCTCGCCGGTCTTCGGCTTCATGGTCGCGGGCGCGCTGCTCCTCGTCCTGAAGGCCGTGGTGCGCAACCCCGCCCTCTACGCCGAGCCGAAGGGCGCCGAGCCGCCGCCGTGGTGGATCCGCGGTCTCCTCATCGCCACCTGCACCGGTGTGTCCTTCGCCCACGGCTCCAATGACGGCCAGAAGGGCATGGGCCTCATCATGCTGATCCTGATCGGCACCGTGCCGACCGCCTACGCCCTCAACCGCGCCCTGCCGGAATCGTCCGTCGCGACCTTCCGGACGACCTCGCAGGCGGCCTCGGCGGTGGTGAGCCAGAAGGCGGCGGGCTACAGCGTGATCGGCGACCCGCGCCCGGCGGTGACCGCCTACGTCGCCGCCCACACGATCGAGGGCGGCACCTACCCGTCCCTCGCCGTCCTGATCACGCAGATCAGCGACCAGGTCGAGCGCTACGGCTCGCTCGCCCGCGTCCCGGCGGAAGCGGTCAGCAACACCCGCAACGACATGTACCTCGCCTCCGAGGCTTTGCGCTTCCTGGTGAAGGACAAGGGCAGCGAGCTGTCGCCTACCGACATCACCACGCTCAACGCCTACAAGAAGAGCCTCGACGAGGCGACCCGCTTCATCCCGACCTGGGTCAAGGTCGCGGTGGCGATCGCCCTCGGTCTCGGCACGATGGTGGGCTGGAAGCGGATCGTGGTCACGGTCGGCGAGAAGATCGGCAAGACGCACCTGACCTACGCCCAGGGCGCCTCGGCCGAGCTCGTCGCCGCCGGCACGATCGGCGCCGCCGACATGTTCGGCCTGCCGGTGTCGACGACGCACGTGCTCTCCTCGGGCGTCGCCGGCACGATGGCGGCCAACCGCTCGGGCCTGCAACTCGCCACCCTGCGCAACCTCGCCATGGCCTGGGTCCTGACCCTGCCGGTGGCGATGCTGCTCTCGGGCCTGCTCTACGTCGTGTTCGCCCGCGTCTTCTGACGGGACGGGGGGTTGACCGAGCGATGAGCCATCTTCTGAGCGACGAGCCGGCCCTTCCGGGCCTGCTCTGGGCGATGCGGTTCGACGCTGACGGGCGCGGGCGCATGGTCGGTCCCGGGGAGGAGATCCCGCCCCTGGGGCGTTTCGGCGAGGGGTTCGTCTGGCTCCACGTCAACCTCAACGATGCCCGGGTGCCGGGCCTGATCGCCGAAGGGCGGTTCGGCCCGCCCGGCCTCGCTGGCGCGGCCTTCGCCAGCGATCCGCACCAGCGGGTCACGGTGGAGGACGGTCAGGTCGGCGGCGTGATCGCCGACCTCGCCCGTGAGGGCGACGGGCCGCCCGGGCCGGAGCGGCTGGCCGATGCGGCCGGCCGGCTGCATTTCGTCCTCGGGCCCAACTTCCTGGTCAGCGGGCGCCGGCACCCGATCGTCGGGCCCGACGCCTTGCGCGAGGCCATCGCCGAAGGCCGGGCGCTGCCCGGCCCGGTCGCGCTGCTGGAGACGCTGATCGGCCAGATCGCTGCGGCGATTGCCGCCCGCGGCGGCGCGATGTCGGAGCAGATCGACGGGATCGAGGACCACATCCTCGACGAGCGCATCCGCGAGGAGACCCGGCAGCTCGGGCCGATCCGCCGCGACGCCGTGCGGCTGCACCGCCAGCTCAACGGGTTGCGGGCGGTGTTCCACCGCCTCGAGGAGGAGGGCGACGCCCTGCCGGAGGCGACGCTCGAGGCCGCCGCCCGCATCGCCCAGCGGCTCGATGCAATCGACCGCGACATGGTGGTTCTGGCCGACCGCAGCCGGCTGTTGCAGGAGGAATTGTCGGCCCTGCTCGCCCGGCAGTCAAACCGGCAGCTCCAGACCCTGTCGGTCCTGACCGCCCTGTTCCTGCCTCCGACGCTGGTCACCGGGCTGTTCGGCATGAACACCAAGGGCTTGCCGCTCGCCGATTGGGAGGAGGGGTCGACGGTCGCGATCCTGATCGCCGTGGCGTCGGCCGCGGCGGCGTTCCTGCTGATCCGCAGGCTCGGGATCGGCGGTCAGAAGGGCTGACCGCTCAGGCCGTGCGGCGCCCGAAAAACTCCGCCACGGCGATCCCGCCGAGCACCAGGGCGAGGGCCGCAGCCTCGACGAGGCCGAAGGACTCGCCCACCAGCCCCACCGCCAGCATCGCCCCGAAGACCGGGACGAGGTTGTTGAACAGCCCGGCGCGGTTCGGCCCGATCGTCTCGACCCCGCGCATATAGGCGAGCTGCGCCACCAGCGACGGCCCGAGCGCCGTGAAGGCGATCAGCGCCCAGCCGGCGGCGCCGGGCCAGAGCAGGCGGCCCGCCGCCCACTCGCCGATCAGCAGCGGCATCGATGTGGCCCAGGCCGCCACCGCCATCGCGGCGAAGAAGGCCAGCCCCGGCACCGCCGGCCGCGAGGGGAGGGCGATGGTGTAGCCGGCGTAGAACAGGCAAGCGAGCAGGACCAGGAGGTCGCCGCCATTGACGTCGAGGGCGCGCAGACGCGCGAGGTCGCCGTGGCTCGCCACCAGCACCACGCCCGCCAGCGTGATGGCGGAGCCGAGGATCTGGCCGGGCCGCACTGCGACGCCGCGGACGAGGAAGTTGAGGAGGAGCACCAGGACCGGGATCGTGCCCTCGATCAGCGACAGGTTGACGGCGCTGGTCAGCGCGCCCGCCTCGTAGGTCAACGCATTGAAGCCGGTATAGCCGACGCCGCCCATCAGCAGGATCATCGGCCAATGCCGCAGCAGGGCACGCCGATGCGCCCAGATCTCGCGCCCGGCCACCAGCGCGATCGCCGTGAGCGCGATCGACCAGCGCAGGGCGACCAGCGCCTGCGGCGAGACGAGGCCGACCGCGACCTTGCTCGCCACCGCGTTGCCGGCCCAGAGAAACGTCGCGAAGGCGAGGAGCGCATAGGCGGCCGCGGCCGAGCGGCCGCCCTTCACGCCCACACCCTCATGCCAGCGCCATCAGGAAGCGCTCGATCAGCTCCAGGGCCCGTTGGGTCATGGCGAGGTTGTAGCGGATGAAGACGTGGCAGCCCCCGGTATAGACCGAGGTGTAGCCGCCATTGTTGGCCGCGGCCCAGCGCATCGACATGAACAGCGTGTCGTCGAGGAGGGGATCGCGGGTGCCGACCGAGAACAGGGCCGGCGGCAGGCCGGCGAGGTCGGCATAGAGTGGCGAGACGTCGGGCGAGCGCCGGGGGACGCCCTTGGGCACGAAGCCGTCGGCGAAGCGGCGGATGTCGGTCGAGTTCAGGACGAGGCGCTCCTCGCCCCAGTTGCGGGCGCTCGCGGTGACGCCGAGGTCGTAGAGGCCGGAGAACAGGTTGGCGCCGCGGAACGCCTTGGGCAGCCGGTGGCGGTCGCGCAGGCGCAGCAGCGTCATCACGCTCAGATGCGCGCCGACCGATTCGCCGCCGATGGTCAGCGCCTCGACCCCGAACAGCTTGCGGCCCTCGTGGTGGAGCCAGAGCGCCGCCGCCTCGCAATCGTCGATCGGGGCCGGATAGGGATGCTCGGGCGCCAGCCGGTACGCGACCGAGACGCAGACGAAGCCGCAGCGGTCGGCGATGCGCTCGAGCCAGGGATCCTGCTCGTCGGCTCCGCCCCAGACCCAGCCGCCGGAATGGATGTGCAGGTAGGCGCCGCGGGGCTTCCGCTGCGGCCGGATCACCCGCAGGGCGAGCGGCCCGCCGGGTCCCGGGATCGTGATCGTCTCGGCCCGGGCGCTGGGCGGCATCGCCGGATAGGCGAGGCTGCCGCGCCGGCGGCGCTCGCGCACCTCGTCCACCGGCATGGACCAGGGGTCAGGCGCCTGAGCCTGGGCGGCGATGATCTCCCGGTTCAGCCGCTCGGCGTCGGGGTCGGCTTTCGCCGGGTCGAAGAGCGCGTGGTCGATCATGCTCGGAGTATCAATCTCGCGGCGCTGCGCCGCCGGCGCGGGGCGGCGGAGCGTCTCGGGGTTGCGGGCGGGCCACGTCCTGCCCGGATGAGTCACCGGGCATCTTGGGATATTCCACGAAGGTTGCCATCTCAGGTCCGGATTGCCAAACGGTGCAATGCGTCGGGTCGCACCGGGTTTCGTTCAGGATGTGACAATCCCGCAACGTTGCGGTTCCGCACCGCGGACCGTGCGGATTGCGCACCGCAACGGGTGACCGCATCTCCGGACCGGCAGGGTGGCGAGGCAGCATGAGCGAGCAGAGATTCCAACGCCCCTTCGGCGGGCAGGGACCGGGCCCCCGCGGGGGGAACGATTTCGGGCAAGAGCCCTACGGCCAGGCGCCCGGCGGCTACGGTCCGGGTGACCGGGCCGACCGGCGGTCGACCCTGCATCGCTTCCTCGGCGGCTCGCCGGGGGCCGTGCTGGTGCGGCTGGTGTTCCTGTCGCTCCTCGTCGGCGCCGGCATGGCGATGATCGGGGTCACGCCCGGCCTCCTGTTCGCCCAGGCTTACGAGACGATCCATTCGCTGGTCGCGCTCGGCTTCGAGACCTTCCACGATGCCGGCCGCTGGTTCGTCGCCGGGGCCGTGGTGGTGGTGCCGCTCTGGCTCCTCTCGCGCGTCTTCGCCCGCAGCCGTTGAGCGGATCCGGAGCGATGCATCCCGCCGCCCCGGGCCGGTCCGGCGCGAGTCCGGAGGTCACGCACCGCCGGATCCTCGCCCTCGCCCTGCCGATGACGCTCGCCAACGTCACGACGCCGCTCCTCGGCCTCGTCGGGACAGCGGCGGTGGGGCGGCTCGGCGATGCGGCACTCCTCGGGGCTTTGGCCCTCGGGGCGGTGGTCTTCGACTACCTGTTCTGGACCTTCGGCGCCCTGCGCATGGCCACGGCCGGCCTCACCGCCCAGGCGGCGGGGGCCGGCGACGGCCCTGAGATCGACCGGACGCTCGCCCGGGCGCTCGCGGTGGCGCTGGCGGTCGGCCTCGTCATGGTGGTGCTGCAAGGTCCGCTCGGGGCGGTGGCCCTCCGGCTGTTCGGCGCCAGCCCGGCGGTGAATGCCGCGCTCGCCAGCTACGTCGCGGTGCGGATCTGGTGCGCGCCGTTCACCCTGGCGAACTACGCCATCCTCGGCTCGACCCTCGGGCGCGGCCGCACCGATCTCGGCCTCGGCCTTCAGGTGGCGATCAACGCCGTCAATGTCGGGCTCACCCTGCTGTTCGTCCTCGGCCTCGGAGCCGGCGTCGCCGGGGCGGCGCTCGCCACCCTGCTGGCGGAGGTCGCCGGCACGGCCCTCGGGCTCCTGGTGCTGCACCGCCTCGGCTGCCGGCCCTGGCGCGTGCCCCTGGCCGAGATCGTCGAGCGCGCCGGCCTCACCCGGATGCTGGCGGTGAACGGCGACGTGATGGTCCGCACGCTGGCCCTCATCACTGCGCTCGCGCTGTTCACCGGGCTCGGCGCGCGGGCCGGCGACGTGACGCTCGCGGCCAATGCGGTGCTGCAAAACCTCTTCCTGATCGGCAGCTTCTTCCTCGATGGCTTCGCCACCGCCGCGGAGGTCCTGTGCGGCCAGGCGCTTGGCGCCCGCGACGAGGGCGCCTTCCGGGGTGCCGTCCGGCTCTCCCTCGGCTGGTGCCTCGGCTTCGCGCTGGCGGTGTCGGGGCTGTTCCTCGCCATTGGCGGCCCGTTCATCGACGCGATCACCACCGCGCCGGAGATCCGGGCCTTCGCGCGCGATTACCTCGTCTATGCCGCCCTGACGCCGCTCGCGGCGGCGGCAGCCTTCGCCTTCGACGGAATCTATATCGGGGCGACCTGGACCCGGGCGATGCGCAACCTGATGCTGGCAGCCCTTGCCGTCGATGCCGCGATGCTGGCGGCGACGCGGGATCTCGGCAATACCGGCCTGTGGCTCGCCATGCTGACCTTCCTGGCCGCCCGCGGCCTCGGCCAGGCGCTGCTCTATCGGCGGCTCGCGGCCGCCGCCTTCCCGCCGCCGCGGGTCGGTGTCCTGACGGAGGCGACGCGATGAGCACGATGATCCTGGGCGGATGCCGCTGCGGCGCCGTGCGCTACACGGCGGACGGGGAGCCGTGGAACGTCACCGTCTGCCATTGTGCCGATTGCCGCGGCGCCACCGGGGCGCCGATGGTCGGGTGGCTCACCGTGCGGCGGGATGCCTGCCGCTTCACCGCGGCGCCGTCCTGGTTCCGCTCCAGCCACCGAGCCGAGCGCGGCTTCTGCCCGTGCTGCGGCACGCCGCTCACCTACCGCGCCGACGACCTGCCGGACGAGATCGACCTGAGCCTGGCGAGCCTCGACGATCCCGAGCGCTTTCCGCCGCAAGACCACGTCTGGGTCTCCCGCCGCCTGTCCTGGGTCGTCCTGCCGTCCGGGCTGCCCTGCCATCCGCAGGCCCGCGGGGCCTGATCCGCTCTCCGACCCGTTTCTTTCCGCCGCACGAGACGATCCCGCATGACGATGGCGGACCCGACCGCTGACCTCGAGACCGAGGCGCCGTACCTGGCGCCGCGCCGGGTCGACGACCCGGCGGACTGCACCTTCAACCACGCCATCGACCTGCCGGGGCACGGCACGATGGCGGGAGCCTGGGATCTGCGGGCGGGGCTCGACGCCTATCTCGGCCACGTCGCGGTGGCGGGCAAGCGCGTCCTCGATGTCGGCGCCACCAGCGGCTATCTCGGCTTCGCCATGGAGGCGCGCGGCGCCGAGGTGGTGTCCTACGACTTTTCCGGCGCGGCCTGCTGGGAGATGGTGCCGTATCCGGATTTCGAGCGCGCGGTGATCGCGCCGGAGATCCGCAATCACCTGCGCCGGTTCGAGAATGCGTTCTGGTTCTCGCACGCCGCACTCGGGTCGCGGGCGCGGCGGGCCGGCGGCTCGCTCTATGACGTGCCGGAGGCGATCGGACCCGTCGACGTTGCGGTGCTCGGCAACGCCTTGGCGCGCCTGCGCGACCCGTTCCGGGCCCTCCACGGTGCCCTGCGGCTCACCCGAGAGACCGTGGTGGTGACCGAGATGCTGCCGAAATCGCTGCAATTCCTGCGCTACTGGCCGCGCAGCCTCGGCCTGCCGCTGTTCCTCCTGCCCCGATCGAGCCAGCGGATCCGCTTCGATACCTGGTGGACCATCGCCCCGGGCACGATGCAGGAACTCCTGGCGATCCTCGGCTTCGGCGAGTCGGCCGTGACCTATCACCGCCCGCCGCTGCTCGGGCAGAAGAGGCTCTGCTACACGGTGGTGGCGCGGCGGACCGAGCCGACCAATCCGGAATTGTGAGCGTCCCGACATTCGGGGCACGCATGGCCGGACCCTCGCCCGCAGGGGGGAAGGGTCCATGGGGGCGGCTTTTCGATGATGTCAGCGTCTCATACCAACGGTCGTTGAAAACGACCTTTGGTTCTGTTCTCGAATTTTCGCCAAGCCTCTGGCTTGACATCGAAAATTCGAGATGGGTCAACGGCCCGATGCGTCAGCATCTTGGGCCGTTGGTATCACGCCGAGCGGGCCAGTTCCGCCGCGTCGCGCCCGACGACGCCCGCGAGGCTCTCGAGCCCCTCAGCCTCCATCCGGCGCACCAGCCCCGCCTTGATCTCGCCGATCAGGCCCGGCCCCGCATAGACCAGCGCCGAGTAGAGCTGCACCAGGCTCGCCCCGGCCCGGATTTTGGTCCAGGCGGCCTCCGCCGAGTCGATCCCGCCGACGCCGATCAGCGGCAGCTCGGCCCCGACCCGCAGATAGGTCTCGGCGAGGAGGCGGGTCGAGGGCGCGAAGAGCGGGCGGCCGGACAGGCCGCCGGTCTCGGCCCTGGCAGCCCCGGCGAGGCTCGCCGGCCGCGCCACCGTGGTGTTGGAGACGACGAGCGCGTCGACGCCCCGGCGCCGCGCCGTGGCGGTCATCGCGTCGAGGCCGTCGAGGCCGATATCGGGGGCGATCTTGAGCAGCAACGCCGTGCCCGCGCCGGAAGCGTCGCGGGCCGCGATCACCCGGGCGAGCAGGTCGTCGAGGAACGCCTCCCCCTGGAGATCGCGCAGGCCCGGCGTGTTGGGCGAGGAGACGTTGACGGTGATGAAGTCGACGAGCCCGGCAAGCCCTGTCGTGCAGGCGACATAGTCGGACAGGCGGTCGGCCGAGTCCTTGTTGGCCCCGATATTGACCCCGACGATGCCGGGCCGGCCGCGCCGGGCGGCGAGGCGGGTGCGGACCGTCGTCAGCCCCTCGCTGTTGAGGCCGAACCGGTTGATCACCGCCCCGTCCTCCGGCAGCCGGAAGACCCGCGGGCGCGGGTTGCCGGGCTGCGGCCGGGGCACCACGCCGCCGACCTCGACGAAGCCGAAGCCGAGCCCGAGCAAGGCGTCGGGCGCCCGCGCCCCCTTGTCGAACCCCGCCGCCAGACCGACCGGATTGGGGAAGCGCCGGGACATAACCGTTACGCAGAGACGAGGATCATCGATCGGCGGATGTCCCAGGGGAAGGCGCGCCAATGCCCCTAACGTCAGGGTGTGGGCGGTCTCGGCGTCGAGGGCCTGCAACACCGGGCGGACGAGCGGGAAAACAGCCGAGAGCAAGATCAACCCCTTATGGAATCAGGAAAAATATGCACGCCGCCGGGTCCCGCCGGCAGCCGCTCGACGTGCCGGACGGCAGAGAGCGGCAGCGGCCCGTAGAGATGCGGGAACAGGTCCCCGCCGCGGGACGGCTCGTAGCGCAGGGCCTCCCCGAGCGCCTCGGCGTCGACGGCGATCAGGAGAAGATTATCCTGTCCCGAGAAATGCTTGGCGGCCGTCTCGGGGGCCTGAGCGGCCGTCGAGAAGTGGATGAAGCCATCCGCCAGATCGACCGGCGCGCCGTCGAAGCGGCCGGCCGCCTCGGCTTCACGCCACAGGACGGCCGGGCATATCTTGAAGATCAGGGTCATGGATGCCGCGGGCCTCCTTGGCGGGACGAGGGCGAGCGATAGCCGCACCGGGACAAGCCGGCAACGCCCGTTGCCTTTCGGAGAGGGTGCGGTACTTTACATTTGTTAGTTCGGTGGTGAACGCCGACCCGCGTCAGGCCAAGTCTCCCATGCTGTCCCACGAGCGAATCTGGTCCGCGATCGATCAGCTCGCCCAGCGCAACAACTTGACGGCGTCGGGCCTCGCGAAGCGTGCCGGTCTCGATGCGACGAGCTTCAACCGCTCGAAGCGGGTGAGCCCCGACGGGCGCAAGCGCTGGCCCTCGACGGAATCGGTCTCCAAGATCCTGGCGGCCACCGGTGCCACCCTGGACGACTTCCTGCGCCTGATCGAGCCGCGGGAGATCGACGCCCGCATCGCCGCGGTGCCGCTGATCGGCAGCGAGAGCGCGGCCGGCCAGATCGGCGCCAACGGCTTGCCGTCTCACGGCAGCGTCGTCGAGGAGGTGATGATGCCGCGGATCGGGCAGGAACGCTGCTTTGCCATCGCGGTGCGGGACGGCGCCCTGGCTCCGCTCTACCGGGACGGCGACGTGCTGGTGGTCTCTCCCACCGCGGCGATCCGCAAGGGCGACCGGGTGGTGACCTGCCTCGGCGGTGGCAGCATCCTGGTCGCCGAGCTGAAGCGCCGCACCGCCCGGACCGCCGAACTCAGGGGGCCGGTTCCCGGGGAGCCGGACCGGATCGTCCCGACCTCCGAGATCGCCTGGATGGCCCGGGTGATGTGGGTGCGGCACTGAGGCTGTTCACTCCGCGGCCTGCCGGGTGCGCCACTGGGTCAGCAGGGCGCGGAGCGCGGCGGGCTTGATGGGCTTGCTCAGTACCTGGACGCGCTGCGCCGCCGCGGCGTCGCGCACGCCCGGCGAGCGGTCGGCGGTCAGGAGCACCGCCGGGATGTCGGCGGCGAGCGCCGCCCGCAATCCCGCGATCAGGTCGAGGCCGGTGCCCTGATCCAGGTGGTAATCGGCCACGATGACATCCGGGCGCAAGCGGTCGCCGAGGACGAGAGCCAGCGCCTCGCTGAGCGAGCCGGCGGTGTGCAGCGTGCAGCCCCAACTGCCGACGAGCACCCGCATCCCGTCAACGATCGCCGGCTCGTTGTCGACCGCCAGCACCGTCAAACCGGCGAGCGGCACCATGGCCGGGCGGGGCGCCTCGCCCTGCGCCTCGACCACCGGCCGCAAGGGGGCGCCCGGCACCGCGACCGAGAAGGTCGAGCCGCGGCCCGGCCGCGAGGCGAGGCTGACCGGATGGTCGAGGAGCCGCGCGGTCCGATCGACGATCGACAGGCCGAGGCCGAGGCCGCGGGCGACCCGCGCGCCCTGGTCGAGGCGCTGGAACTCGCGGAAGACCAGGGTCTGCTGCCCCGCCGGGATGCCGAGCCCGGTATCGAGCACCATCAGCACCACCCGGTCGCCGCGCCGCCGCGCGCCGACGAGCACGCGCCCCCGCGGCGTGTACTTGATGGCGTTCGACACCAGATTGTGCAGCAGCCGGCGCAGCAATTGCCGGTCGGAGCGCACGGCGAGCGAGGACGGCATCACGGTGAGGCGAAGTCCCTTCTCCTGCGCCATCGGACCGAATTCACGCTGGACCTGGCGAAACAGTTCCGAGACCCGCACGATCGAGAGCTGGGGCTTCAACGCCCCGGTATCGAGGCGCGAGATCTCCAGCAGGGCGGTCAGGATCTCCTCGACGGCGTCCAGGGAGGCATCGACGTTCTCGGCGAGCGTCGGGTCGGTGCCCCGGTCGCGCTCGACGAGCGCGCTGGCATAGAGCCGGGCGGCGTTGAGCGGCTGGAGGATGTCGTGGCTGGCCGCCGCCAGGAAGCGGGTCTTCGAGGCGTTGGCCTCGTCGGCCTCGGCCTTGGCCCGGGTCAGCGCCGCGTTGAGGCGGGTCAGCTCCTCGGTGCGCTCGCGCACCCGGGTCTCCAGCTCCTCGTTGAGGCGGGTGCGGGCCTCCTCGGCGGCGACCGACTCGGTCACGTCGGTATAGGTCGCCACCACGCCGCCATTCGGCAGCAGGTTGGCGCGGATCTCGATCACCCGGCCGCTCGGATGCAGGCGCAGGCGCTGCGGCCCGGATTCGAGCCGGAAGGCGGCGATGCGCTCGGCCACCAGGGTGTCGGCGTTCCGTGCCCCGTAGGCGCCGCGGCCGGCATTGAAGCGCACGATCGCCTCGAGCCCGATGCCGGTCTGGATCATGTCCGGCGGCAGGTCGTAGAGGTCGGTGAAGGCGCGGTTCCACACGATCAGCTTCATGTCGCGGTCGAAGACCGTGATGCCCTGCTTGGCGTGATCGAGCCCGTGCTGGAGGATGTCGCGGCTGTACTGGAACGCCGCCGAGGCGTCGTCGAGGAGCTTGAGCGCGGCGCGGGGCGAGACGTTGCGGCGGCGCAGGAGCAGCGACAGGGCGAGCCGGGCCGAGGAGGCCCCGATCGCCGAGGCGAGCAGGTGCTCGGCGTGGCGCAATTCGGGCAGCCCGGCCACCGCGTCGTCCCGCAGCGGCCCGCGCCCCTGTCCATGCGCGAACTCCTCGAAGGCCCGCATCGCCCGTTCCTCGCCGAGGAACCGGGCCACCGTGGCGCGCAGCTCCGTCACGGTCACGGCGCTGCGAAACAGCCGGAAGCTTGGCGCCCCCGGTTTCCCGGCCTGGTGCCCGAAAGCCTCGGCCTGAAGCCGCTCGATCGCGCTCGGCGGCCGCAGGAGCGAGAAGACGATGTAGGCGAGCGCGTTGAGACCGAGGCTCCACAGGGAGCCGTGGACGAGGCGCGGAAAGTCGTCGACGCCCATCAGCGCCGTCGGGCTCAAGGCGCCGATGCCGAATGGCCCGTCGGCGATCAGCTGGGCGCCCCAGCCGTCTCCCGTGACGAGGCTCGGCAGCAGCAGGGTATAGAGCCAGACCGCGAAGCCGACGGTGAGGCCCGCGGCGGCGCCGAGGCCGGTGCCCCGGCCCCAGTAGAGCGCCCCGACGAAGGCCGGGGCGATCTGCGCCACCGCCGCGAAGGACAGGAGCCCGATCGAGGCGAGCGCCACCTCGCCGGCGACCCGCGAATAGGCATAGGCCACCAGCACCACCGCCACGATGGCGATCCGCCGCACCACCAGCACGTAGCCGCCGAGATCCGGCGCGCCGGCTTCGGGGGACGGCGCGGCCCCCGCCACGAGGTTGCGCCGGCGCAGCGACACCGGGATGACGAGGTGGTTCGAGATCATGATCGCCACCGCGACCGATTCGACGATCACCATCGCGGTCGCTGCCGAGAGCCCGCCGATGAAGGCGACGAGCGCGATGCCGTCGGCCCGCTCGTGCAGGGGCAGCGCCAGCACCGTCATGTCGCGCTGCACCGTGCCTTCCGGGAACAGGGCGAGGCCGGCGAGCGCCAGGGGCACCACGAACAGGTTGATGAGCACGAGGTAGAGCGGGACGGTCCAGGCCGCCCGCCGGACATCGGCGACCGCGCGGTTCTCCACCACCGCCATGTGGAACTGGCGCGGCAGCAGCAGGACCGCGGCGGCCGCGAGCAGGGTCTGGACGATCAGCGTGGCGGGGCCCGAGGTCTGGCCGGCGAGCGCCCCGAGGCCGTGAATGGCGCTCGACGCCTCCGGCAGGTCCCGCAGCATCCAGCCGACCACGAAGCCGCCGACGGTGACGAAGGCGAGCAGCTTGACGAGGGATTCGAGCGCCACCGCGAGCGTCAGCCCGTCCTGGTGCTCGGTGGCGTCGGCATGGCGGGTGCCGAAGGCCACCGCGAAGCCCGCCAGCACCAGGGCCACCAGCAGGCTGAGATCGCCCAGCATGCCGGCCGGTGCCCCGACCCCGTCGGTGGCGCGCAGGAAGACCTGGAGCGAGGCGGTCACCGCCCGCAATTGCAGGGCGATGTAGGGCACCGCCCCCACCACCGCGATCAGACAGACCAGGGCGGCGATGCGCTCGCTCTTGCCGTAGCGGGCGGCGATGAAATCGGCGATCGAGGTGGAGTTCTGCGCCTTGGCGATCCGCACCACCCGGGCGACCAGCCGGTGGCCGAGGCCCACCACCAGGACCGGGCCGACATAGATGGTGAGGAAGTCGAGGCCGGCATGGCTGGCGAGGCCGACCGAGCCGAAGAAGGTCCAGGAGGTGCAGTAGACCGCGAGCGACAGGGCATAGATCGTCGGCCGCACCCGCGCGTCGCGCATCAGGGTCCGCCCCGCGACGTCGCCCCAATGGGCGACCGCGAACAGGGCGCAGAGATAGACGAGGGCCGCCAGCACCACCGTCCAGCCCGCGATCATCGGCTCATCCACCCCCGGCCCGGGCCGGAGGCCCCGGGTCTTGCCCGTCTCACGGGGGTTAGAGCATGGGATGACCGTCGGCGCGACCCTTGATGCCCGTCTCATCGAAACAAACCGCACGTCGTTGATTGTGCGTTTCTCTTTTCTCCAAAGCGGGATCGCCCGGGGAGGGGAAGCGTGCGCTCCGTCTTTCTCCGGACCGTCCTGGCGCCCGCGGGGAGACGACGACGCCCGTCCGAGGGCTCGTCTGGCGGGCGGATCGGACCACAGGCGCGTCAGCCGCCGATCAGTGCCCCGGTGAGCGCGCTGTCCGGCTCGGTCAGACCGTCGATCACGCTGAAATGCTGGGTTCCCGCGATCTCGAAGGCTGCCGCTTCGGCCCCGAGCCCATGCCAGATCGTCGGCAGGAGGAGGTTCTGGCGGCGAAATTCCGGCAATTCGTCCCGCCCGGCGACGGCGATCAGCCGGGCGCCCGGGCGCGGCGCATGCAGCACCGGGCTCTCGGCCCGGGCCTCGGCGGCATCGAGATGCAGGGTCTCGTTCATCCGCGTCGCCAGGAGCGGGCGCAGGTCGTGGACGCCGCTGATCGAGACCACGCCGGCGATCCGGTCGGCGCAGGCGAGCGCGACGTCGGTGCAGAGCATCCGGGTGACGAGGTGGCCGCCGGCCGAGTGGCCCGACAGATGGATCGGTCCGGGCACCTCGGCGCTCGCCCGGTCGAGGAAGGCGGCGATCTCCCGGGTGATGCCGGCGATGCGCGCCTCCGGGCAGAGCGTGTAGCTCGGCAGCGCGACGGCAAAGCCGCGGGCGAGCGGCCCGGCGGCGAGGTGCGACCAGACCGAGCGGTCGAACGCCCTCCAGTAGCCGCCATGGACGAACACCGCGAGGCCGGCGGGCGTGCCCTCGGGCAGGAACAGGTCGTAGGCGTGGCGCGGGCCGGCGCCGTAGGGCAGGTCGAGGCGGGCGCGCCCCGCCTCGGAGAGGCGAGCGCGGAAGGCCGCCGCCGCCTCGCTCCAGCGCGGCGGATACGCCTTGGCGTCGGCGATCGCCCCGGCATTGTCGTAGGCGCGGTCGATGTCCCCGAGCGTGCCGCCGGTGATCCAGGACGGGGCCTGCATCACGCGGCCTCCGGCACGATCGCGGTCGCCTCGATCTCGACGAGCGCCCCGGGCTCGACCAGATCGGCGACGCCGACGAGGGCCATGGCGGGGAAATGGCGGCCCATCACCCGGCGGTAGACCGGCCCGAGTTCGGCGAGCGAGGCCCGGTAGGTGTCGACGCTGCGCACGTACCAGGTCAGCCGGGCCAGGTGCTCCGGCCCGGCCCCGGCCTCGGCCAGCACCGCCAGGATGTTGCGCAAGGCTTGCTCGACCTGGGGGACGAAGCCCTCGGCCAAAACCTCGTTCTCGTCCCAGCCGATCAGGCCGCCGGTCATCACCACGGTCCCGCGGCCGGCCATGCCGTTGGCGTAGCCCTTCGGCTTCTTCCAGCCCGGGGGCTGGAGCGTCGAGAGAGCGGCGCTCCCGGTGTCGGGGCGCAGCGGGATCGGGCTGGCGGTCATGCGGTCTCTCCCTGGGCGGTCGCCGCCTCCGCCTCGGCCTGCCGGCGCAGGGCGAAGCGTTGCAGCTTGCCGGATTCGGTCTTGGGCAGGGCCGCCACGTAACGGACCGCCCGCGGGTACTTGTAGGGCGCGAGGTCGTTCTTCACGTGCTCCTGCAACGCCTTGGTCAGGGCCTCATTGCCGCTGAAGCCGGGATTCGGCACCACGTAGGCGGCGACGATGCGGCCGCGCTCGGGGCAGGGGGCCGCGACGACGCCGACCTCCGCCACTGCCGGATGGGCGAGCAGGCTCGCCTCCACCTCCGGCCCGGCGATGTTGTAGCCGGCCGAGACGATCATGTCGTCGTTGCGGGCCTGGAACCAGAAATAGCCGTCCTCGTCCTGGAGGTAGGTGTCGCCGGTGACGTTCCAGCCGTCCTGCACGTAAACCGTCTGGCGCTCGTCGGCGAGGTAGCGGCAGCCGATCGGCCCGCGCACCGCGAGCCGTCCCGGCACGCCGGGCGGGCAGGGCCGGCCGGCCTCGTCGATCACTCGCGCCTCGTAGCCGGGCACCGGCCGTCCCGTCGCGCCGGGGCGGATCTCGTCCTCGGGCGAGGCGATGAAGATGTGCAGCATCTCGGTGGCGCCGATGCCGTCCATCAGCTTCAGGCCCGTCGCCTTCAACCAGGCATGCCAGGTCGGCGCCGGCAGGGTCTCGCCGGCCGAGACGCACTTTCGCAAGGACGACAGGTCGTGCTGGCCGATCAGGCCGAGCATCGCCCGGTAGGCGGTCGGCGCGGTGAACACGACCGTGGCCCGGGTGCGGGCGATGGCCGCCGCGAGGTCGGCCGGTCCCGCCTTCTCGAGCAGCACCGCCCGGGCGCCGACCCGGAACGGAAACAGCACCAGACCCCCTAAGCCGAAGGTGAAGGCCAGCGGCGGCGAGCCGATGAAGACATCGTCCTCGGTGGCCCGCAGCACCTCGCGGGCGTAAGCGTCGCAGATCACCAGGAGGTCGCGCTGGTAATGGATCGTCGCCTTCGGCAGGCCGGTGGTGCCGGAGGTGAAGCCGAGCAGGCACGGATCGTCGGCGCGGGTCCGGGGCGGCTCGAACCGGTCGGAGACCCCGTCGAGGAGATCGCCGAGTTCGCCCCCGGCGGTGCCGCGCCAGGTCACGATCCGCACCGGATCGGCGCGCCCTTCCACCGCCTTCGCCATCTCGTCGATCAGGCCGGCATCGCAGAGGGCGAGCGGGATGCGGGCCTTGTCGAGGATCTGGGTCAGTTCCTTCGCCCGCAAGAGCGGCATCGTCGCCACCACGATCCCGCCCGCCTTGATGATCGCGAGATACAGCGCGACCATGGTCGGGTTGTTGGCCGAGCGCAGCAGCACCCGCCCGCCCGGCACCAGCCCGAGCTCATCGACCAGGACATTGGCCATCCGGTCGATCTGCCGCTTCAGCGCGGCATAGGTCCAGGTCGCATCCGGGCCGACCAGCGCCACCCGGTCGCCGCGCCCTTCCGCCACGTGCCGGTCGACCAGCTCGACCGTGGCGTTGAGGTGCTCGGGGTAGCCGAGCCGGTCGAGGTTGACGAAGGCCGGCATCCGGTCCGGCGGCGGCAGGTTGTCCCGCACGAAGGTGTCGGGGCGCCGCGCCCACGGGCTGCCTCCGGGGCGAGGGGAGGCCGCGCGAGGCGGGACGGCAGGATTCTCCGGGATGTGAGTTTCCGGGATGCGGGTTTCCGGCACGGCAGCCTCCATCGGACGAACCTCCTCTCAGGCGAGAATCTGGCGGGCGATGACGAGCTTCTGGACCTCGGTGGCGCCCTCGTAGATCCGCAGTGCCCGGATCTCGCGGTAGAGCGTCTCCGGCACCGAGCCGGAGCGGACGCCCTCGCCGCCATGGAGCTGCACCGCCCGGTCGATCACCTCTTGCGCGGCTTCCGTCGCCACCATCTTGGCCATCGCGGCCTCGCGGGTGATGCGGGGCGCGCCGGAATCCCGGGTCCAGGCGGCGCGGTAGACGTGCAGCGCTGCCGAGTCGATCGCCGTCGCCATCTCGGCGAGGCTGGTCTGGGTCAGCTGCATCGCGGCGAGCGGCGCCCCGAACAGGTGTCGGGTCTGCGCCCGTGCCAGGGACGCATCGAGGGCGCGACGGGCAAAGCCGAGGGCCGCGGCGCCCACCGTGGCCCGGAACACGTCGAGGGTCGCCATCGCGACCTTGAAGCCCGCGCCCGCCTCGCCGATCCGGTTCTGCGCCGGCACCCGGCAATCCGCGAAGCGCAACCGCGCCAGCGGATGGGGCGCGATGGTGTCGAGCCGTTCCGCCACCGTCAGGCCGGGCGTGTCCGCCGGCACGAGGTAGGCCGAGAGGCCGCGCGCGCCCGGCGCCTCGCCGCTGCGGGCGAAGACGACGTAGTGGTCGGCGATGCCGCCATTCGAGATCCAGGTCTTCTCGCCGTCGAGCCGGACCATCCCGTCGCCGGCCGGCTGCACCGAGAGCGCGATCTGGGCGACGTCCGAGCCGGCCTCCGGCTCGGTCAGCGCGAAGGCGGCGATGCGGCGGCCCGCCCGCACCCCGGGCAGCACCGCCTCGCGCTGGGCCTCCGTGCCGGCGAGCGTCAGCGCTCCCGTGCCGAGGCCCTGCATGGCGAAGGCGAAATCGGCGAGCCCGTCATGGCGGGCGAAGGTCTCGCGCAGCAGGCACAGGGCCCGCACGTCGAAGCGCCCGTCCTCGGGGGCGGCGAAGCGGAGGAAGCCGGCCTCGCCCAACCCCGCGACGAGGCGCCGGCACGAGCCGTCGACATCGTGATGATCGACCAGGGCCGGGACCGTGCGGGCGGCCCAGGCATCGGCCTCGGCCGCGAGGGTGCGGTGGTGCGGTGCGAAGAACGGCCAGTCGAGGAAGCTGCGATCCGGCATCTCAGTTGCCCTCGAAGGCCGGCTTGGTCTTGCCCGCGAACGCCTCGAAGGCGCGGCGGAAATCCTGGGTCTTCATGCAGAGCGCCTGGGCCATCGCCTCGGCGTCGATGGCGGCATCCACCCCCATCGCCCATTCCATGTGCAGCATCCGCTTGGTCAGGCCGTTGGCGTAGGCCGGGCCCTCCACCAGCGCCCGGGTGGTCTCGCGGGCCGCCGCCAGCGCCTCTCCCGCCGGAACCAGCCGGTTGAAGAAGCCCCAGCGCTCGCCCTCCTCGGCGCCCATGAAACGGCCGGTATAGAGAAGCTCGGAGGCCCGGCCCTGGCCGATGATCCGGGGCAGGATCGCGCAGGCGCCCATGTCGCAGCCGGCAAGCCCGACCTTGTTGAACAGGAACGCGACCTTGGCGCCGGCGCCGGCGACGCGCAGGTCGGCCGCCATGGCGATGATCGCCCCGGCGCCCGCGCAGACGCCCTCGACCGCGGCCACGACCGGCTGCGGGCAGGCCCGCATCTCCTTGACGAGATCGCCGGTCATCGACGTGAAGGCGTGGAGATCAGCGGCGCCCATGGTGGTCAGCGGCGCGATGATCTCGAACACGTCGCCGCCGCTCGAAAAGTTGCCGCCGGCCCCGGTGACGACCACCGCCGTCACGCTCTCCTCGAAGCGCAGGGCCCGGAAGGTGTCGCGGAGTTCGGCGTAGCTCTCGAAGGTCAGCGGGTTCTTCTTCTCCGGCCGGTTCAGCGTCACGGTCGCGATGCCGCCGTCGATCGCGAAGCCGAAATGCTGCGGCGTGAACCCGGCGAGCGGGGCCGCGATGGCGTTCTGGCGCCTCATGGTGCCTCCCTGGCGTTTTGGTTTTGGTGGTGTGCCGCCGCCCGGCCGCACCGAAGCCTTGAGGGCGGAGAGCTGGGTCGAGAGCGCCTCCTGCTCGGCGGGAGCGAGGGCGCCGACGAGTTCGGCGATCCAGTCGGCATGCGCCCGCGCCATCGCGGCGAAGACCGTGCGGCCTCTCGGGGTCAGGCGCACCTGCACCGCCCGGCGGTCGGTTTCCGAAACCTGGCGGTCGATCAGCTCCTCCTGCGCCAGCCGCTCGACGAGGCCGGTGACGTTGCCGTTCGAGACCATCATCCGGCGAGACAATTCCCCGAGCTGGATGCCGTCCGGCGCCCGGTCGAGCTGCGCCATCAGGTCGAAGCGGGGCAGGGTGGTGTTGAAATGGTCGCGCAGGCGCCGGCGGATCTCCGCCTCGATGGCGTTGGCGGTGGTGAGCAGGCGCAGCCACAGCCGCAATTCGGTGCGGTGCCCCGGGATCTCCGTGGGGATCTCGACGGCGGCATTCACAGCGCGCCTCCCGCCACCGCGAGGGCCTGGCCGGTGACGGCGCCGGTATCCCGCCCGGCCGCGCCCGCCCGCCCGATGCCGGAGGTGGCGCCGGTGACCGGGGTGGGGCGGGGAGAGAGGCTGGCCATGGATATTTTACCCTTAAAGGATTTCGGCGCCTCTCCCCGCTCGCGGGGAGAGGCTCACGGTGCGGTCTGCCTCACACCGCCACCCGCAGCGGGCTCACCTTGCCCCCCACGGCGAATCCCGCCTTGCCGGCATATCCCCCGACGATCGCTTGGCGCTCGGCGTGGCTGAGCACGTCCTCGATCCGGGAAAATCCTGCCGGCGCCCGCTTCTCGACCTCGTCGATCACCCGCTCCGGTCCGCCCTTGCGATTGAGCATCACGATCTCGGCGGTCTTCGGCCGGCGCTCGGCCTCGTAGGCGTGAAGCGCCTGCATCGGATGCTCGGCCCTCGCGAGGGCATCGCCGAGCGCCCGCGCGTCGAGGATCGCCTGCGAGGCGCCGTTGGACCCGACCGGGTACATCGGATGGGCGGCATCGCCGAGCAGCGTCACCCGGCCATGGGTCCAGCGCGGCAGCGGATCGCGGTCGCACATCGGGTATTCGAAGATCTGCGGCGTCGCCTCGACCAAAGCCGCGAGATCGAAATCCGGCAGGGCGAAGCGCCTTGCGTAAGGAAGCACCTGCGCGCGGTGGGCGGGCCGCGACCAGCTCTCCTTCGGCGGCGGCGAGACCTTGCCGTCCGCCATCTTCACGAACACCACCCAGTTCATGAGCTGGCGTCCACCCTCGGCCTCGGCGATCGGGTAGAGGACGCATTTCGCCCCCATGCCGCCGCCGATCGCCATGGTGCGGCCGTCGCCCCAGGGCGCCGATTCGGTGGCGCCGCGCCACATCAGCACCCCGTCCCAGCGCGGCGGGCCCTCGTCGGGGAAGAATTTTTTGCGCACCACCGAGTGGATGCCGTCGCAGGCGACGAGCACGTCGCCCCGCACGGTGCGGCCGGCATCGCCCCTGAGCGCATCGGTGAAGTGAGCGGTGACCCCGCCCTCGTCCTGGAGGAAGCCGGAGAGCGCCAGCCCGGTCCTCACCGCGTCGGGCCCGAGACGCTCGCGCACCGCCTCGTACAGGACCGCTTGCAGCCGCCCGCGATGGATCGAGAATTGCGGCACCGGATGGCCGGCCTCGATCCCGCGCGGCTCGCGCCAGACCTCCTGGCCCTGGCGGTTGAAATAGGCGAGTTCCCTCGTGCGGATCGCCACCCGGTCGAGGGCCGGCAGCAGGTCCAGCTCGGCCAGTTCGCGGATGGCGTGCGGCAGGGTGTTGATGCCGACCCCGACCTCGCGCACCTCGGACGCCTGTTCGTAGATCGCGGCGCGGATTCCGCGCCGGTGAAGCATCAGGGCAGTGGCGAGGCCGCCGATCCCGGCACCGACGATGATGACGCGCATCGTTCACTCCGCGTCGGGGGGCGGCAAGAAGTCGACCTCGTGCTTGGCCGAGATCGCCACCACGTCGGCCGGATCGGCCTGCGGCCCGAGGTTGTGCAGGGCCCAGAACAGGTCGTAGAGGCGGCGGGCCGGCGAGACCCAGAACAGGCACTTCACGTCGGCATCCGAGCGGTTGAACAGCCCGTGCGGCTGGCCCATCGGCAGGCGGATGGTGTCGCCGGGTCCGGCCACGCTCACCTGCCCGTCGAGTTCGGCGGTGAGCTGCCCTTGCAGGATGTACAGGAACTCGTCTTGCGTCGGATGGATGTGCGGCGGCACGAAGGTGCCCGGCGGAAAGGTCGCGTGCCAGGACAGCGAGTTCTCGGAGAGCTGCTTGGGGATGTAGATCTGGCCGAGGATGTTCCAGCGGACGCCCTCGATGCCTTCACCCGCGGGAGTGATGCCTGCGGTCATCGGTGTCATGGATGAACTCCTTCACGAGACTGGGACGGAGGGCTGCCGCGCATCACCCCCCTTCGCGGCAGAGGGTTGGGCGGCGCCAATCTTTCACACATGAAGGAACCGGTCCTTCACCTCCGGCGTCTGCCGGAGCGCGGCGGTGGTGCCGGTCCAGACCACGCGGCCCTTCTCGATCACCACGTGGCGGTCGGCGAAGCGGGCCAGCGCATCGACGTTCTTGTCGATGACCAGGATCGCCTCGCCCTCGTCCTTGATCGCCCGCAGGCAGGCCCAGATCTCCTCGCGGATCAGCGGGGCGAGCCCCTCCGTCGCCTCGTCGAGGACGACGAGGCGCGGGTTGGTCATCAGCGCCCGGCCGATCGCCAGCATCTGCTGCTCGCCGCCGGAGAGCTGGTCGCCGCCGTTGCGCCGCCGCTCCTTCAGGCGCGGAAACAGCCGGTAGACCGCCTCCAGATTCCACTTGGCGCCACGCCCGCCGCGATGCGTCGCGACCAGGTTCTCCTCGACCGAGAGGGTCGGGAAGACCTGGCGTCCCTCCGGCACCAGCCCGAGGCCCCGCCGGGCGACGAGATGGGACGGGCGCCCGGCCATGTCCTCCCCGTCGATCAGGATCCGGCCGGCCCGGGGCTTGAGCAGGCCGAAGATCGACTTCACCGTGGTGGTCTTGCCCATGCCGTTGCGGCCGAGCAGCGTCACCACCTCGCCCTTGGCGACCGAGAGGTCGATCCCGAACAGGATGCGCGAATCGCCGTAGGCGCTCTCCAATCCCTCGATCGCGAGCATCAGGCCGCCTCCTCCTCGCCGAGATAGGCGGCGCGCACCGCCGGATCGGAACGGACCGCCGCGGGCGCGCCGCTGGCGATGACCCGGCCGTAGACCAGCACGCTCATCCGGTCGGCCAGCGCGAACACCGCCTCCATGTCGTGCTCGATCAGCACGATCGTGTGGGTGGATTTCAGCTCGCGCATCAGCCCGACCAGGATCGCCGATTCCTCCGGGCCGGTGCCGGCGAGCGGCTCGTCGAGGAGGAGCAGGCGGGCCTTCGTCGCGAGCGCCACCGCCAGTTCGAGCTGGCGCTTCTCGCCATGCGACAGGCTGCCGGCCCGCCGCGCGGCACGGTCGGCGAGGCCGACGCGGCCGAGCGCATCCATCGCCTCGGCGTTGAGCCTGGTCTCGGTCGCGGCGGGGCGGAAGAACCGGAAGCTCGAGCCGGAGCGGGCCTGGACCGCGAGCGCCACGTTCTCCAGCACCGAGAACCCGTCGAGGATCGAGGTGATCTGGAACGAGCGGGCGAGCCCCCGGCGCACCCGCGCCACCATCGGCAGGGCGGTGATGTCCTCGCCGGCGAGATGCACCGTGCCGGAATCGCTCCGAAGGCTGCCGGAGAGCTGGTGGATCAGCGTGGTCTTGCCGGCGCCGTTCGGGCCGATGACGGCGTGCAATTCGCCCGCCGCCACGTCGAGGCTGACGTCGTCGGTGACCCGCAGGGCGCCGTAGGATTTGCGCAAGGCGCGAACGGAGAGCAGCGGGGTCATGCGCGCCTCCCGAGCTTCGCCGCCAGCCCGGCGAGGCCGCCGCGGGAGAGGAGCACCACCGCGACCAGCATCAGCCCGAGGCCGAGGCGCCAATGGTCGGAGTAATGCGCCAGCACCTCCTCGAGCGCGATCAGCGCGGCGGCCCCCATCACCGGGCCGATCAGCGTGCCCATGCCGCCGAGCACCACCATGACGATCAGCTCGCCCGAGCGCTGCCAGCTCATGTAGGCGGGCGAGACGAACTCGGCCTGGTTGGCCAGCAGCACCCCGGCGAGGCCGGCGATGGCCCCGGCGATGACGTAGGCGGTGAGCCGGTAGGGCAGGGGGGAGACGCCGATCGCCTGCATCCGCACCGCATTGTCGCGGCTGCCGCGGAGCACCCGGCCGAAGCGCGAGGCGACGACCCGGCGCAAGCCGAGCAGCGCGACCGCCAGCACCGCCAGCACGGCGTAGAACAGGGCGGGATCGCCCTCGATCAGCCGCATCCCGAACAGGGTCGAGCGGCCCGCCAGCGGCAGCCCGTCGTCGCCGCCGTAGGCTGCGAGCGACACCATGAAGAAATACGCCATCTGCCCGAAGGCCAGCGTGATCATGATGAAGTAGACGCCGCGGGTGCGCAAGGAAATCGCCCCGGTGACGAGGGCGAAGAGCGCGCAGACGAGAGCCGCCACCGGCGCCTGGACCGCGAGGTCGCGGATGCCGTGGGCGTCCAGGATGCCGACCGCGTAGGCCCCGAGCCCGATGAAGGCGGCATGGCCGAACGAGACCATCGCGCCGTAGCCGAGCACCAGGTCGAGGGAGAGGGCGGCGAGCCCGAAGATCATCATCCGGGTCGCGATGACGACCAGGAAGGGCAGCCCCGCGGCGTCCGCCGCGACCGGCAGGGCGGCGAGCGCCGCGAGGGCCAGCCCCGCCAGGGCGGCGCCGGGCAGGATGGCCCGGCGGCGGGGCGGCGCGGCGGCCATGCGGGCGACGAGGGTGCTCATCGGCTGCCCCGCGCCGGGAACAGGCCGGAGGGCCGGAAGAACAGGATGGCGGCCATCAGGATGTAGATCAGCATGGGGGCGAGGGTGCGGCCGGTCTGCGAGGCGGCGGAGGCGTCCATGACGCTGCGCAGCAGGATCGGCCCGAAGGTGCGGCCGAGCTGATCGGCGAGGCCGACGAGAAGGCCGGCCACGAAGGCGCCCCGCACCGAGCCGACGCCGCCGATGACGATGACCACGAAGGTCAGGATCAGCACCGAATCGCCCATGCCGGGATCGACCGACAGGATCGGCGCCACCATCGCGCCGGCGAATCCCGCCAGCATGGCGCCGAGGCCGAACACGACCAGGAACAGCCGGCGGATGTCGATGCCGAGCGCCGCCACCATCGGGCCGTTGCTGGCCCCGGCCCGCAGCCGCATGCCGAGGCGGGTGTGGTTGACGAGGAGGTGGAGCCCGAGCGCCGTGGCGAGACCGGCGGCGATGATCGCGACCCGGTAGAGCGGGTAATGCAGGGTGCCGACGAGGTGGAGCGAGCCCGACAGGGCGTCGGGCACCGGCACGCTCATCGGCGCGGCGCCCCAGACGATCCGCACGCCCTCGTTGAGGATCAGGATCAGCCCGAAGGTGGCGAGCACCTGGTCGAGATGGTCGCGCCCGTAGAGGTGGCGGATCACCAGGAGTTCGAGGGCGAGCCCGAAGGCGAGCGTCGCCGGGAGCGCCAGGAGAAGGCCGAGGCCGAAGCTGCCGGTGGCGGCGGTGAGCGTCGCGGCCAGGTACGCGCCGATCATGTAGAGCGCGCCGTGGGCAAGGTTGATGACGTCCATCACCCCGAAGATCAGCGTCAGCCCCGCCGCCACCAGGAACAGCAGGATGCCGAGCTGGACGCCGTTCAGCGCCTGGATCAGGAACAGGTTGAGCATCGGCCCGGCACCCTCCGTCCGTCCATCACTTCATCTTGCACTCGGCGGCGTAGTTGTCCTGATAATTCGAAAAGATCTTTTCGACGATCTGGGTCTCGTACTTGCCGTCCGAACGCTTGGCCGCCTTGACGAGGTAGAAGTCCTGGATCGGGTAGTGGTTGTTGCCGATCTTGAAGTTGCCGCGCAGGGACTGGAACTCGGCGGCCTTGAGGCCGGCCCGCAAGGACTCCTTGTCCTTCAAATCGCCCTTGGCGCGCTTGACCGCGGCGTCGATCATCAGGGCGGCGTCGTAGGCTTGCATGGCGTAGGTGCCGGGCACGCTGCCATACTTCTTCTCGTAGGCCGCCACGAACGCCTTGGATTGCGGCGTGTCGAGATCCGGCGCCCAGTTGGCGCCGCCGAAATAGCCGACGGCCGCGTCCTTCTGGGCCGGCAGGGTGCTCTCGTCGACCGTGAAGGCGGAGAGGAACGGGATCGTGCTCAGGCCCGCCTGCCGGTACTGGCGCACGAGGTTGACGCCCATGCCGCCAGGCATGAAGGCGAAGACCGCGTCGGGCTGGGCCGCCGAGATCTGCGCGAGTTCCGCCGAGAAGTCGAGCTGGCCGAGCGGCGTGAACATCTCGTTCACCACCTCGCCCTTGTAGGAATGCTTGAATCCGGCGAGCGAGTCCTTGCCGGCCTGGTAGTTCGGCGCCAGCAGGACGAGGCGCTTGTAGCCTTTGTTCTGGGCGTACTTGCCCAGAACCTCGTGGACCTGATCGTTCTGGTACGAAGAAACGAACAGGTTCGGGTTGCACTCCGCCCCGGCATAGTTCGAGGTGCCGGCATTGGGCGAGATCAGGAAGGCGCCGCTCTCGGTCACCGGCCGCACCACCGCGCGCAGCACGTTCGAGAAGGTCGGCCCGACCACGAAATCGACCTTGTCGCGCTTGACCAGTTCCCGCGCCTTGTTGGTGGCGACGTCCGGCTTCAGCTCGTCGTCGACGGTCACCACCTCGGCGTCGAGGCCGCCGAGCTTCTTGCCGAGTGCGTCAAGGGCGAGCAGGAACCCGTCGCGGCCCTGCTCGCCGAGCACCGCGGAGGGCCCCGAGAGTGTGAACATCAGCCCGACCCGGACCTTCTCAGGCCCTTGCGCGGCGGCGGGGCCGGCCAGCAGCGTGGCGCATAACAGCGCGGGCGCGAGGGAGCTGGCGTTCCGGATCGGCATCATCCCGAAAATCTCCTGGTCGAGAGCATCGACGGCACTTGTCCGGCGCGCCGCGGTCGAAGTCGAGACGGCGGGCGCGCGAAAGCGGCGCTCTTTCGTCGGATCCCGACGCCGTCCAGCGCGGAATACTTTACGCATGAAATATCGCCTGGCAACCGCCTTTGATGATTTTTCCGTCCTGCCGAATCGGTGTGCAGCGCAGCGAGCACAATGCTGAAAAACAAGCCCTTTTCATCATTGCATTGCAGCAATAGGACGGGCGCCAGCGATCGGGCTGGTTCGTGGGCGGGTTGGCCGTGAGGCCGCCGCGTGCCCTCCTGCGCGACGATATTTCAAGTATAAACTTTCTCCGCCGGGGAGGTCGCTACCCTGAGTCCCCGCCAGGACGACCAGCCGGTCCCTGCGCGGTTCGATCGGTCCGGCTGCGACCAGGCTCCTCGCGAATTCCCCACGCTGCGCAAACAGGGATCGCCCTGCGGCGCAAGGTGCCTGCGGCCGCATCATACCAACGGCCGACGATGCCGACGCATCGATTCGATCTCGGGCAGGCCCGAGATCGACGCGGCCGCTGATCCAATCTCGAATTGTCGATGCCAAGCGCAGATGTCCGGGACCTCGGGCTTGGCGAAAATGCGCGAACGGCACCAAGGGTCGTTTCCAACGACCGCTGGTATCACTCGGGGGCGGAATCGGATTGCCCACGGAGCAGGCATCCTCGGCCCTGACGATCGGCTCCCGTGCTGAAATGCGCGGTGATCTGGCGCTTCATGCGCCAAAGACATTTTTCTTCACCAGGGGCTAACGAAGTGATTTCTATAGCATAGGCACGCCTCGGGCTCACGGGCGTGACTATCGATGCCGGGCAGTCGCATGATGAAGTTGTCGATCAAACACGTCCTGATCGGGACGATCATGACGTTGATGCTGTTCAGCGTGGCGCAGGGCGGCAATGGAATCTTGCGTCTGGTGACGCTGCGGGACGAGATCGTCGATGTCGCCCGGATCCAGATCCCGGCCTCGAACCTGATCAACCAGATCTACGCCGAGACCCAGAGTTACCGCATCCATCTCTATCGCTTCGTCGTGACCTCGACCGACGATGCCGCCTACGATCGCAACGAGCAGGCCCTGATCGACAGCCGCAAGGCCCTGGTCGACCTCCAGGCCCAGTACGCATCGCTGATCTCCGGGCCGGAGGAGCGGACCACGTTCGGGCGTTTCGTCGCCCGGTGGAGCGACTATCTCGAAGACCAGAAGATGGTGACGGGCGCGATGGCGGCGGGCGACCAGGCCACGGCGCTGGCCACGCTGACCGGCCCCGGCATGACCGGCGCCAATGCCGAGGCGACCGCTGCCCTGCGGGCGATCGTGGCGAGGACTGCCGCCGCGGCCCAGGCGAGCGCCGAGCAGAGCAGCGCCAGCGCCGATCGCGGCGTCCTGGCGGCAGGGGTCATGACGGCGCTCGCGCTGGCGGCGGCGATCGGCGCCGCGATCTTCAGCCTCCTCGGCATCGCCCGCCCGATCGCCCGCATGACCGCCGCGATGGGCCGGCTTGCCGGCCACGACCTCACGGTGGCGATCCCGGGGACCGGCCGGCGCGACGAGATCGGCGCGATGGCGGCGGCCGTGCAGGTGTTCAAGGATGGGCTGATCCGCGCCCGGGCGCTGGAGGAGGAGACGGCTTTGGCCCGTGCCTCGGCGGATGAGCAGCGCCGCGCCGGCATGCGCCAGATGGCGGATGCCTTCGAGGCGGCGGTCGGCGGCATCGTCGGCCAGGTCTCGGCCTCCGCCACCCAACTCCAGGCGACCGCCCAGATCATGACGGCGACCGCCACCCAGACCGCCACCCAGTCCACCGCCGTGGCGGCGGCGGCCGAGGAGGCGTCCTCGAATGTCGGCACCGTAGCGGCAGCCGCCGAGGAACTCGGCGCCTCGGTGAGCGAGATCGGCCGACAGGTCGACGGCTCGGCGCGGCTCGCGCAGGCCGCCGTCGCGGAAGCCGGCCAGACCGCCCGGCAGGTCCGGGCGCTGACCGAGGCCACCGCCCGCATCGGCGACGTGGTCGGACTGATCTCATCGATCGCCGCTCAGACCAACCTGCTGGCCCTCAACGCCACCATCGAGGCGGCCCGGGCCGGAGCGGCGGGCCGCGGCTTCGCCGTGGTGGCGGCGGAAGTGAAGGAACTCGCCGGCCAGACCGCGAAGGCGACCGAGGAGATCACGAGCCAGATCGCGGCGATCCAGGCCTCCACGGGCCACGCGGCCGGTGCGATCGGCCAGATCACCGCGCGGATCGAGCAGATCAGCGAGGTCGCCACCTCGATCGCGGCAGCGGTTGAGGAGCAGGGGGCGGCGACCCAGGAGATCGTCCGCAACGTCTCTCAGGCGGCCCAGGGCACCAGCGAGGTGACGGATACCATCGCCGGAGTGGCGGGCGCCGCGGAGGAGACCGGCGCTGCGGCGAGCCAGGTGCTGGGAGCGGCGAGCGCGCTGTCGCGTCAGTCCGAGCATCTCGCGGCCGAGGTGGCGCGCTTCCTCGTGACGGTGCGGGCGGCCTGACCGCCTGTTCGCGCGGCTTCATCAACCCACGTTCTCAACATCGGAGATCCGACCCACGCAACCTCATCCTGAGGCGTTGGCCGATCGATGATCGCCGGCATCTCAGGATGAGGTCGCGAATGGGATACACGCGAATGGGATACAACCGCACACGCGCGCGAAGTCGGTTCTCACGCTCAGACCAGGTCTGAGCACGACCCGCCGGCGGCTCCGACACCTAAGCAGATTTCGCCGAACCGGTGACCACTTCGGCGAAATCTGCTTAGGACCATCACGGCCAGACAGGCGCACCCTCCAGCCCCGTCCCCTCCGGCAGGCAGCAGATCAGGTTCGCGTTCTGCACCGCCTGGCCGGCCGCGCCCTTGCCGAGATTGTCGACCACGCCCATCGCCATCACCAGGTTGCGCCCGGGATCGGCGGCGTAGCTGACGAAGGCGAGGTTCGAGCCGGTCGCCCATTTGGTCTGCGGCGGCGCGTCGGTCACGCGGATGAAGGCCCGCCCGGCATAGAAGCGCCGGGCCGCCGCCAGGCACTGGGCCGTGGTGGCGCGGCCGCGGCAGTAAATTGTGGCCAGCAGCCCGCGGGTCATCGGCACCAGATGCGGCGTGAAGACGAGGCCGGCCGCGCTGCCGCCGCTCAGCTGCTCGATCGTCCCGGCGATCTCGGGCATGTGGACGTGCTGGAGCAGGCCGTAGGGCACCAGGTTCTCGTTGCTCTCGGCATAGCCGAACCGGCTGTCGCCGCCGCCCCGGCCGGCGCCCGAGATGCCGGTCTTGCCGTCGATCACGATGTGGCCCGGCTCGATCAGCCCTTCGGCCAGGAGCGGCGCCAGGGCGGTCAGCGCCGCCGCCGGGAAGCAGCCGGGATTGGCGATCCGGCTCCGGCCGACGATCCGGTCCGGCCAGATATCGGCGAGGCCGTAGGTCCAGCCCTCGGCATAGCGGTGGTCGCCGCCGAGATCGACGATCTTCACCTCCGGCGGGACGCGCGCCAACGCCGCGGCCGAGGTGCCGGTGGGCAGCGACGCTAACAGCACGTCGAGCGGCGGCAGCGATTCAGGGACCCACCTCTCGATCACGAGGTCGGCCAGCCGGGGCGCCACGCCGGGGAACCGGTCTACCAGACGGCGGCCGGCGCTGCCGTCGCCCGCGGCATAGACCAGATCGAAAGAGGGGTGGCCGGCGATCAGGCGCAATGCCTCGCCGCCGCCGAAGCCGCTGATCCCGACGATGCCGACGCGCAGGCTCATGGGTGTGGTGTCCTTTTTTCGGAAGGCAGGCAAAAGAAAACCCCCGGAGCCGGTGGCTGCGGGGGCTGTTTCGGAGATGCGGGCCGGGCGGCTTCCGGGCCGGACGGACGTGACGCCGTCACCCCGCGGAAGGACGCTGATCGACGCGCAGCCGCACGGCCGCCGCTGGCAGGCGGCGTCGGCGTCGATCGCACAGGGTCCGGTTTCCGATCATCGCTCTCGACCTTGTCGCCCCCCGCCTTCACCGTCAAGCGGATCGTCGACCGGCCCGCGGCTTTCGCGACGGCCGGCTATTTTGCCATCAGCCCGCCCAGGTCGAGATCCGACTCGGTGAACCGGTACGAGATCTGCGCGAAGGCGCCGTAGCGCTCGCTGACGAACTTGGCCGGCTGGGCCAGGGCGGGGAGCTGCGCCGTTCCGTCCTGCCGGTCGACCGTCATGCGCCAGGTGCGGGCGCCGACGCCGATGCTGATCTTCGAGGTGAGATCGTAGGCGATCATGCCTTGCAGGAAGTAGCCGCTGCCGGTGCCGTGCTCGGCTTGCGGAGTGATGTCCGGCCGCAGCCAGTGCCGGCCGTAGCCGTCGAGGCCGACGACCGGGAGATAGGCGCCCTCCAGGGACAGCGTGAACCGGTCGAAGCGGGCCTCGCCAACGAGGCCGACGCGCAACGCAGTCCAGTGGTTATCCTGGCTCGCCACCACGACGCTGTTCGGCACGCCGCCGGCGCCGATGACCGGGTTCGCCGCCGTCTGGACCAGCCCGGCCGCATTGACCCGCTCGATCGCCGATTGGTAGCCGACGAAGGCGCCGAGCCGGAACGTGTCGGTGCGCAGGACATGGTAGCCGGCATCCACGGCCGAGATCACGACGCCGCCGTCCCGGATCCGCGACAGCGTGTTCGAGGGAGCGTTGCCGCGCAGGCCCGGCGGATCGTCCTCGTTGGTGACCCGCCCGCCGGAGGTGACGAAGCCCGAGCCGAGGAAGCCCTTGGCGAACAGGCCGGTCGGGTTGTGGTCGAGGCGGGCGAAGGTCTCGGTGGAATGGGCCGCCACGTCGCGATAGCTCAGGCGCGAGGCCATCGGCTCGTTGCCCGGCCGATAGAGCGCCTTGCTGAAGCTCCCCGAATTGTAGACGTAGCGGTTGCCGATCTCGAAGTCCCAGGTCTGCGCGACCGGCGGGACGTAGGGGACCGGGTCGATCAGCGCCTTCCCGACATCGACGAACGGGCCGATGACCGGCAGGCCGCGGTCGAAGCGGTAGTTGAGCCCGATCCGGCCGAGGACGCCGCTCGTCTCGACGCGGGTGCCGGCGGCCACGCCGGGCCGCAAGCCGCTCGCATCCCCGGCAAGGACGGTGCGGGCGCCGAGATCGTAGTACAGCGCCTCGCCCTTGATCGAGAGATGCGGGCTGATGGCGTATTCCACGCCGCCGCCGGCCACCCAGCCGACCCGCAAGGCGCTCTTCCGGGCGTCGAAATCGGGCCGGTTCACGCGCTCGCCGAAGGCGCCGCCATCCGCCGTCGTGGCGGTGTCGAGGCGCACGCTGCCGAAGGCGACGCCGCCGGTCCCGTAGATGAAGACGCGGTCGAAGGCGTAGCCGATCTTGCCCCGGGCCGTGCCGAGCCAGTCCAGGCGCTGACCGGCCTGGTAGACGCCGCCCGGATAGACGGCGCCGGGCTGGCCCGCTTGCGCGAAGGCCCCAGTCCGGACGCCGTAGGAGCGGATCGGCGTGAACTGGTAATCGCCCGCCGCGCCGACGACGAGGCTCGGCCCCGGCGAGAGCTGGTAGGTGTAGCCGACCTCGCTGCCGGCGACGACATCGTCGGCCTTGGGCGAGAACGCCGATCGCACCGGGCATTGCAGGCCGTTCGTGCGGCCATCGGCGCCGATGCAGGCGGGGCTCGTCCGGTTGTCGAGACGGCCATAGCCGGTGAAGAGGCCGCTATAGATCCCGGTCCAGGTGAACACGGGCAGGCTCGGATCAGGCAGGGCCGCCCGGCGGGTCAGATCCGCCGCGAGGGCGTCGGCGGCGAAGCCGGCCAGGGGGATCAGGGTGAGCAGGATGCGCGTCGTGGGCCCCGGCAGGGTTGGTCTCACGGCTCGCCCGACGGCGCGCGCGCGCCGCCCGTCACCTGCCGGCCGCTGCCCCGGCTCGCCTGACGCACAGGGAGGCACAGATTTGCGAGCGTGGCGGGAAAACGCATTCGACGGCATGGCTTTGCACACATTGTCCCGGATTGTCCCGCGTGGGCCTCGCACTCTCCCATCTTTTCGTCAGCGCTCTCTTAATCCTGATCGATTGACGGAGGGGCAGTCCGATACGACTGGCACGGCGGCCGCGCGCCGCGGCGTTCACGGGACGGTGGGCCTTCGCGGCCGGATCGTGGTCACCCGGCCCGGCCGGCCGCCGGGAACCAGGCCGACAGGGTCTCCAGCACCGCCGCGACCGTCGCGGGATGGTCCATCAGCCGGGTGTGATGGGCCGGCACCGTGCACGAGCGCTCGCCGGCCCCGAGCCCCGCGCGCGCCACGCTGACCAGCCCGTCATGAGGCCGGGGGATCCGGCTGCGGAAGAACGGGATGAGCGCCCGCGTGCCCGCCACGACTGCCATCGGGCAGTGTGGCACGGGAATCGCCGCGGAGGCATCGGTGCGCAGATCGCGGAGCGCCGGGCCGAACACCACCCGGCCGAGGCGGGAGGCCGACACGCAGTCGGCTGCCTCGCTGCCGCGGTTCGGCGTGCCGAGCATCACGAGGCCGGCCGCCAGGGCCGGATCCGGTGCCGCCAGGTGCCGGGCGACGAGGCCGCCCATGGAATGCCCGACGAGGACGATCGGGCCGCCGGCCCGCTGCCGGATCGCCGAGACGGTGGGACGCAGATGTGCAGCGCAGGCCGCGATGCCGAGGCGGCGCGACGGGTAATCCAGGGTCTCGACACGGTAACCCGCCGCCGTGAGGCGTGACGCCAGTCGCGCCATGCTGCGGCGGGTGCGTCCCAGGCCGTGCAACAGCACGACGATCCCGTGTGCCTCGGGCATGGTCTCTGGTCGGGGCTGCCGCCGGCCGGCCTTCGTCATCGCAAGGGGAGGGGAGTGGTGGGCGCACTAGGGCTCGAACCTAGGACCCGCTGATTAAGAGTCAGCTGCTCTACCAACTGAGCTATGCGCCCATCGCCCGGAGGCGAAAGGGGAACGGCCACCAACCGTTCCTGATGGGTCGGGTGCTCCTGGGAGCATCCGGATCAAGTTACCGCAAGAGTAACCTGGCTTTGTGTGGTGGGCGCACTAGGGCTCGAACCTAGGACCCGCTGATTAAGAGTCAGCTGCTCTACCAACTGAGCTATGCGCCCGCTCTCACAAGAGCGCGTCCGGGGAAGCCACCAAACCGCCCCGGCGGTGAGGGTCGTTTAATGGGACGGCGGGGGGCTGTCCAGTCCCGATCCCGCCGCCCCGTCGATTTTTTGCCGGCTGGCCCCTGACTCTGCTGGGATGGTCCCCCGGCCCAGGTTACTCGGCGGCGGCGTGCTGGGCGTGCAGGCGACTGGCGCCGGCCATCAGCTTGTTCAGCGCGGCGAGGTAGGCCTTCGCCGAGGCGACCAGGGTGTCCGGGTCGGCGCCGCGGGCGGTGACGATCCGGTCGTCCTGGCGCAGGCGCACCGAGACCTCGGCCTGGGCGTCGGTGCCCTCGGTGACGGCGTGGACGTCGTAGAGCTCCAGGGCGGCCTCGTGCGGCACCAGGGCCTTGATGGCGTTGAACACCGCATCGACCGGGCCGTTGCCGTCCGTCTCCTCGGTGACGGTGCGGCCGTCGATGTCGAGCCGCAGCGTCGCCCGCTGCGGGCCGCGGGTGCCGGCGATCACCGTCAGGGAGACGAGCCGGATGCGGTCATGGGCGGTGGCCAGGTTCTCGTCGACCAGGGCCTCGATGTCCTCGTCGTAGACGTGCTTCTTGCGATCGGCCAGCGCCTTGAACCGCTCGAAGGCGTCCTGGAACTGGTTGTCGGACAGCCGGTAGCCCATGTCATCGAGCTTCGAGCGGAAGGCGGCCCGGCCCGAATGCTTGCCCATCACCAGCGAGGTCTTGTGCACGCCGACCGATTCCGGCGTCATGATCTCGTAGGTGGTCTGGTTCTTCAGCATCCCGTCCTGGTGGATGCCGCTCTCGTGGGCGAAGGCGTTCCGGCCGACGATCGCCTTGTTGTACTGCACCGGGAAGTGAGTGGCGCCGGCTACCAGCTTCGAGGCGCGCACGAGCTGGGTGGTGTCGATGGAGGTCTCGTAGGGCAGCACGTCGGCGCGGGTCTTGATCGCCATCACGATCTCCTCCAGCGCGGCATTGCCGGCCCGCTCGCCGATGCCGTTGATGGTGCACTCGATCTGGCGCGCGCCGCCCTCGAGGCCGGCGAGCGAGTTGGCCACCGCCAACCCCAGGTCGTTGTGGCAATGGACCGAGAACACCGCCTTGTCGGAATTCGGCACCCGCTCGCGCACGCTGCGGAACATCGCCCGGTACTCGTCAGGCGTGGCGTAGCCGACCGTGTCGGGCAGGTTGATGGTGGTGGCGCCGACCCGGATCGCCGCCTCGACGCAGCGGCACAGATAGTCGATCGGCGTGCGGGTCGCGTCCATCGCCGACCACTCGACGTCCTCGACGAGGTCGCGGGCCTGGGCGACGGTCTTCAGGATGATCTCCAGGACCTCGTCCTCGGTCTTGCGCATCTGGTGGGCCAGATGGATCGGTGAGGTCGACACGAAGGTGTGGATGCGCCCGCGGCGGGCGAACTTCACCGCCTCGCCGGCCCGGACGATGTCGGCGGGAATCGCGCGGGCGAGGCCGGCGATCACCGCCGACTTGGACCGGCGTGCGATCTCCGCCACCGCCTCGAAATCGCCGTTGGAGGCGATCGGGAAGCCGGCCTCGATGATGTCGACGCCCATCGCATCGAGCATCTCGGCCACCGCCAGCTTCTCCTCCAGCGTCATGGTGGCGCCGGGGCATTGCTCGCCATCGCGCAGGGTGGTGTCGAAGATCAGTACGCGCTCGGCGGCGGTCGTGGTGCGGCTAGCCTGGTCGGTCATGGTCGGGAATCCTGGTTCGCCCGGGATCAGGGGTCGCGCGGGCGCGCAATCGGAAACGGTGTCTTGGTCCTCGATCCCCCAAGGGCCCAGGCGCACGCCCGGACGGCCCTCAGGGGCTGATAAGGAGAAGAAGGCCGCCGAGGAGGAGCGCGCGCGCCCGCGCCGCCGAAAGGGCGGTCGTCGGAAGCGTCAGCGGGGAGCCGGCATGAGCCACGGCTCGCGTCTCCTGAAGGGTGCTGGACCCGGGGCGAGGGTGGCCTGTGTACCGGCCCGGAGGATCGATGACAAGGGCATGGTGACGCGGGAGCGATGACGATCCGCAGCCAGGCCCCTGCATCGTCTCGCGATTGACCGTCCCGTCCATGCTTGCGACAAGCTCGGCCTTACGTGCTCATCAAGGTGGAGCCTTCCCGTGTCGTCCTGGAAGCCTGGGCTCGCCCTCGCGGCCCTCCTCGCCCTCGCCGCCTGCCAGTCGAAGCCGGCCGTGCCGCCGCCCGCCGCCCTCGGCCCGGTCGCCGCGCTGCCCGCCGGGGCTCTCCCCGCCGGCACCGGCTGCGGCCCCGCCATCGCCCGCACGCAAGGGATCGTCGACAGCGACGTCGCCACCGGCAACCTCAACGCTCCGGTCGGCAAGCGCTTCTCGGCCGATCTCGCCAATGCCTCCGCCGCCTGCGCGGCCGGCCGCGAGGGTGAGGCCCTGCACCTGCTGGCCGCCGCCAAGTCGCGCTACGGCTACCCGTAGGAGGTCAAGCCAGCGTCGCCCGCGATGCCTGCTCCAGGTCGGCGATCAGGTCGTCGGCCTCCTCCAGGCCGGCATTGAAGCGAAACATCGCGCCGTTCGGCAGAGATCTCTTGGAGAGACCGGCCGGATCGCGGCGCGGATGGACCGGCAGCACCAGCGAGACGTGGCCGCCCCAGCTCTCGGCCACGCGGAACATCAGCAGCGCATCGACGAAGGCGTGGACCCGCTCTGTCGGAAGGCTTTCGTCGAACACCACCGTGAACAGGCTGTTGCCGGCGCCGAAATACTGCCGGAAGCGGGCATGGTACGGGCTTGCCGCCCGGGCCGGGTTCAGGATGTCGGCGGTGAAGGGCTTGTCCTCGAACCACCGCATCAGCGCAGCGGCGGTGGCGGCGTGCCGCTCCAGGCGGGTGTCCGCACTGTCGACCCGGTGGAACAGGCGGGCGCAGGTCTGCGGCGAGACCGCGCCGGTCCCGCTGATCCGCACCTGACGCCGCAGGCGGGCGATGTCGGCCTCGTCGCGCGCCACCACGATGCCGCTCGGCGTGTCGCCGTAGCCGCCCTCGTATTTCGTCGTCGCCTGGATCGCCACGCCGATGCCATGGTCGAGGGGCCGGAAGCGGACGTGGCTCGCCCAGGTGTTGTCCATCACCGTGCGGATCCCGGCCCGCTTCGCCGCCGCGACGATGCCGGCGATGTCCGGGATCTCGAAGGTGCCGCTTGCCGGCGCCTCGAGGTAGATCATTGTCTCGGCGGGCGCGACGCGCGTCCCGGCCTCGCGGATCAGGGCATCGACCTCCGCGCCCGAGGCGCCGGCCGGATAGATCAGGAGCGCGGCGCGCCCGGTCTCGGACAGGTAGCGCCAGGCCGGAGAATAGATCCCGTCCGGGATCAGCACGGCCTTCGGGGCGAAGGCATCGATGACGGTGGCGATCGCCGCCAGGCCGGAGGCGCAGACGATCGCGCCGGCACCGCCATGCAGGTGGGTGAACTTGGTGCACACCGCCTCCGCCTCCGGCGACAGGACGACGCCGTATTCGGCGCCGCCATAGGGCGCGCGGCCGGTCGCGTCGGCCGCCGCGTACTCGCCGAGCGTCTCGAAGCCGACGCTGCTCTGGCCGAGGGAGCCGAGATCCGAGAAGGCGCGAGCCTCCCCGAGGCCGCTCGGGTTGAGGTGGCCGCAGCAGGCCATGAGGTCGACGATCGGCGCGTGGATGCGCTGCGTCTCCGCTCCGCATCCGGCCAGGAAGCCGGCACGCCGCTCAGTCTTGGTGCCGGCCTCGGCGGGAGAGGGGGGCGGGCGGGGAGTGAGGCACGGCGGCGGTTCCTTCGGGAGCGGGTGGTGTGCCGTATAGGCCGGTCCCGCCCGGCTCGCCACGCCGCCGCGGGTGGAGCGATGCCCGCTCGGAACGTCCGGCGCCGCCGGCGGTTCGGGTCTCCGACGGGGCGGGGTCACGGTGGTGAGCGCCCGCGACGGTGCCCCGCGCGCGCCGTCGCTCCTCTGGGACAATTCCGCCGGACCGAAGCCCGAAGGGCGGGGGCGATGCCGGTCCTCGGGCGTTTCATGACGGATACAGGGACAACGCGGACCCCGCCCGGGGCCGCGAGAGCATGGTGACATGAGCAGCACGACCGCCTCCACGCAACGCTGGCGCTTCCTCGCCCCCGGACGGCGCCTGCCGGGTTCGCCGCTGGCCGTCCTCCTCCTCGCCGTCGCGGTCGCGGCCGGCGGCTGGAACTACGCCGCGGGCGCCCGCAGCCGGGCCGAGGCCGAGCGGCTGGGGCGCGTGATGGCGCTGAGCGAGCACGTGCTGTCGAGCATGAAGGATCTCGAAACCGGCCAGCGCGGCTACGTGCTGACCGGCCGCGAGGATTACCTCGAACCCTATGCGGCGGCGCTCGGTCGGATCGACGGCGAACTCGCGGCCCTCGACGCCGTCACGCCCGACCGGGCCGTGCGCGAGAGGCGCCGCGGCGTCATCGCGGCCGAGCAGGATTATGCCGCCCGCGTCGTCACGGCGCGCCGGACCGGCGGCCCGGACGCGGCCCTGGCGCTGATCCAGACCGGGGAGGGCAAGCGCGTCATGGATGCCGTGCGCGAGACGACGCGGGAGGTCCAGGACCGGGCCGCCACCGAGCTGCGCCGCCTCGCCGAGGCCGAGGCCCTGCGCTCGCCGCTCCTGTCCCTCGTCGCCCTCGCCGGCGCGCTCGCGGCGTTCGCCCTTCTGGCCCGCCTCGCCCTGATGCGCCGCCGCGAGAGCCAGCGCATGGCCGACCTTTTGGAGAGCGTTCTGGAGAACGCCCCGGTCGGCCTCGGCTTCCTCGACCGCGACCTGAATCTCCGGCACATGAACCGGGCGCTCGGCAACATGAGCGAGCGCGGCTTCGGCGCCGATCTCGGCGCGCCGATCTGGGCGCTGCTGCCCTCCTTGCGCGACGAACTCGGGCCGAAGCTCGCGGCCGCCCGCGACAGCGGGCTCGTCACCGCCAATGTCGCGGTCGCAGTGCCGGCCCCGAGCGCGCCGGGCGGCATCCGCCATTTCGAGGCGAGCTTCTTTCCTCTCCGCCGCCGCGGCAGCGGCCCCGAGAGCGAGCGGGCCGACGGCGTCGGCATCGTCATGGACGACGTGACCCTGGGCAAGCTCGCCGAGCGCCGGCTTGCCGACAGCGAGGAGCGGTTCCGCTCCCTGATCGAGGCTACCTCGGCCATCGTCTGGACCACCACGCCGGACGGCGCCTTCCGGCTGGCCACCTCGGAATGGACCCGCTTCACCGGCCAGGCTCCCGCCGAGGCCGCCGGCCAGGGTTTCCTGGCGGCGATCCACCCCGACGACCGGGAGGCGACGCGGGACGCCTGGGAGCAGGCGGTGGCGTCGCGCAGGCTCTACGCCATCGCGCACCGCTTGCGCCGCCATGACGGCGTCTGGCGCCACATGGAGGGGCGCGCGGTCCCGATCCTGGAGGAGGACGGGCGGGTGCGCGAATGGGTCGGGGCGCATGCGGACGTGACCGCCCGCAAGGAGGCCGAACTGGCGCTCGAAGCCGCCAAGGAGGCGGCCGAGGAGGCCAACCGCGCCAAGAGCCAGTTCCTCGCCAATATGAGCCACGAATTGCGCACGCCGCTCTCGGCGGTGATCGGCTATTCGGAGATGTTGCAGGAGGAGCTGGAGGATCTCGGCGAGGAGAGCCTGCTCGCCGACATGCGCAAGATCGAGGCGAATGCCCGCCACCTGCTCGGCCTCATCAACGACGTGCTCGACCTCTCGAAGATCGAGGCGGAGCGGATGGAGGTCTTCGCCGAGGAGATCGACGTCGCCGAGACCGTCCGGGAGGTTGCCACCACGGTCGACGCCCTGGTGGTGAAGAAGGGCAATCGCTTGAGCCTGACTCTCGGCGACGGCCTCGGGCGGGCGCGGACCGACGCGACGAAGCTGCGGCAATGCCTGATCAACTTGCTGAGCAACGCCGCCAAGTTCACCGAGGGCGGCAGCATCACGCTTGCCGCAAGCCGCGAGCACCGGGAGGGCGGCGACCGGTTGTCGTTCACCGTCACCGATACCGGCATCGGCATGAGCGAGGAGCAGCAGGCCCGGCTGTTCCAGCGCTTCACCCAGGCCGATGCCTCGACCACCCGCCGCTTCGGCGGCACCGGGCTTGGCCTTGCCATCACCCGCGCCTTCGCGCGGATGCTCGGCGGCGAGATCTCGGTGGCGAGCCGGCTCGGGGAGGGCACCACCTTCACCCTGGAACTGCCGGCCCTCTACCAGGAGGACAGCCCGGCCGAGCCCGCCGGCCCGATCGTGCCCGAGGCACCGGCCGGGGCCGGGCCACATCCCGAGCCTGGCTCAAACCTCGTCCTCGTCGTCGACGACGATCCGGCGACCCGCGACCTCCTCGCCCGCTTCCTGCGTCGGGACGGCTTCACGGTCGCGACCGCCGCGGATGGCCGCGCCGGCCTGGAGCAGGCGCGGCGTTTGCGTCCCCGCGTCGTCCTCCTCGACGTGACGATGCCGCGCATGGATGGCTGGGCGGTGTTGCGGGCGCTGCGCGCCGATCCCGATTTCGGCGCGACGCCCGTCATCATGGTCACGGTGCTCGACGAACAGAATCTCGCCTTCTCGCTGGGCGCCACCGACTACCTGCACAAGCCGGTCGAATGGGGGGCGCTCAAGGAGGCGATGGAGCGCTTCCGCCCCGCCATCCACGAGGGACCGGTCCTGGTGGTCGACGACGACCCGGACGTGCGCGAGCGCATGACCACCATGCTGACCCGCGAGGGCTGGCGGGTGGCGAGCGCCGAGAACGGGTTGGCCGGCCTGGAGGCGGTCGGTGTGCGCAAGCCGGGCCTGATCCTCCTCGACCTGATGATGCCGGAGCTGGACGGGTTCGGCTTCCTGCGTGCCTTGCGCGACCGGCCGGACTGGCGCGACATCCCGGTTGTCGTCCTGACCGCCAAGGACGTCACCGCCGAGGACCGCCGCCGCCTCGCCGGCCAGGCCGACCGCATCCTCCCGAAGGCGGGCCTGGGCATGGCCGACCTGGCGGCCACCCTGCGGGAATTGATGAGCCCGGGGGTGGGGTGTGAAGCGGCGGAGGCGCCGGATCGGGCGGTGGCGCCGTGAGTGGGGATCAGGGCGAGTTGTCTCGGCAGAGGATCCGAGTTGGACGGGAGAAATTTCGCCCCCCATCGTCATTCCGGGCTCTTGCTTTCGACGAGCACCGGGATGGCCCTCTGAATGTGAAACCTGATTGCCACTCGAATATTGCCGGCGGTCGGATCGCCACCTGCTCATCCTCGCCACGAGGTGCATTCCCCTCATGCTCGTCTACGGCGATGCTCGACGCCAGGCCGATCCCCGCGACGCGATCGCCCGCCTCAAGGACTCCCTCGACGCCGCCCGCTATCTCGCCCCCGGCCTTACGCGCCACGCCGCGCTGGTGGGTGCGCTGATCGGAGCGGGCGAACTGGTCCAGGGCGTGGCGGATGCGGCGTTCCGGGAGACCGGCGTCGACGCGCCGGACGGCGCGACGGCCCGGCTCACCGGGCTGCTGGTGCGGCTCGCCGGCAGCGTCTGGGCGTCGTGGCGGAGCGGCTTTGCGGCGGCAGACATTCCGGATCGCCACGCGATCGCCCTCGCCTGCGCGGGGCTGGCGCCCGATCCCCTGGAGATCCGTCTGCCCGAGGGCTTTGCCTTCTATGCCGTCTACCCGGAAGCCTATGCCTGGGCCGCCTCCGCCTCGGGGCTCGGTGCCGGCACGACGGTGATCGGCCTGCGCAGCATCGGGACGACCCTCGGCGCGATGGTGACGGCCGGAATCGGGGCGACCGATCTGGTCACCGTGCGGCCGACCGGCCACCCGTTCCGGCGCGTGCTGTGCCTGTCGGAGACGCTGCGCGACCGGCTCGGCCCGCGCCGCGATTTTGCCGTCGCCGACGAGGGACCGGGGCTGTCGGGCAGTTCCTTCGGGGCGGTGCTCGGCGTGCTGGACGAGCGGGGAGTTCCCGCTGAGCGCGTCGCGCTGTTCCCCAGCCACGGCGGCGAGCCGGGTCACGCCGCGGACGAGGCGACGCGGCGGCGTTACGGGCAGGCCCGGCGCCACATCCGCACCTTCGACGATCTCGTGCTCCGGGCGGAGCGGCCGGAGCACCGCCTGGAGACCTGGCTCGCCCCGCTCGTCGGGCCGCTGACCGCGCCGCTCGAAGAGATCTCGGGCGGAGCCTGGCGGGCCCATCATCAGGATGACCGGGCGGCCTGGCCGCCCGCCAACCCGATGCAGGAGCGCCGCAAGGTCCTGGCCCGGACTGCGAGCGGGACCTGGCTCGCCAAGTTCGTCGGCCTCGGGGCGGAGGGCGAGCGGAAGGTCGCGCGCGGCCGGGCTCTGCACAGAGCCGGCTTCACTCCCGAGGTTGCCGGATTCTGCCATGGCTTCCTGGTCGAACGCTGGATCGAGGGGGCGACGCCGCTCGACCGCACTCAGCCTGATCCCCTTCGCCTCGCCGAGCGGGTCGGCGACTATCTCGGGTTTCGCGCCACGGCCTTCGCCTGTGGGCCCGGGCGCGGGGCGTCCGTCGAGGAGATGTGGGAGATGGCGCGGCACAACGCGGCGCAGGCTCTGGGCGACCCCGCGGTGCGGGCGATCGACGGCTGGCGCACGGCTGTGCCGGGCTTTGCCACCCGGGTGCGGCCGGTCGAGACCGACAACCGCCTTCACCTGTGGGAATGGCTCGTCCTGCCGGACGGCACGATCCTGAAGACCGATGCCGTCGACCACCACGCCGCCCACGATCTCGTCGGCTGCCAGGACATCGCCTGGGACGTGGCCGGGGCCGCGATCGAGCTGGGGCTGGAGGGCGCGGCCGGGCGGCACCTGCGCGCGGTCATCGCGCACCGGACCGGTCGGGACCTGGATCCCGGCCTGGTCGCCTGGCTGGAGATCGCCTACGCGGCCTTCCAGCTCGGTGCGGCGACGATGGCCGGCGACAGTGCCGACGCCGCGGAGCGGCCAAGGCTCATGGCCGAGGCCGCGCGCTACCGCCGGCACCTCGCGGCGCGGCTCCGCGTCGCGAGCCCGGCGTGACGCCGCGCCCTACCTTCTCGGCCATGATCCTGCTTCGCCACGGCCAGAGCCAGTTCAACCTCCATTTCCATGCCACCGGCATGGATCCCGGCATCGTCGATGCGCCGCTGACGCCGCTCGGGCACCAGCAGGCGGAGGCGGCCGCCCGCGCCCTGGCGGCGCAGGGATTGCGGCGCATCCTCTGCTCGCCGCTCACCCGCGCGCTCCAGACCGCCGCCCCGGTCGCCTCCCGCCTCGATCTGCCGGTCCTGGTCACGCCGGCGGTGCGGGAGCGCCGGGGGGCGAGTTGCGACATCGGCACCTGCCGCACCGACCTCGCCCGCGCCTGGCCGCAGCTCGACCTGAGCCACATCGACGAGGTCTGGTGGCGCGAGGCCGAGGACGAGGCGGAGGAGGAGCCTGACCACCTGTTCGCGGCGCGCACCGCGTCCTTCCGGGCCGGGATGGCCGACGATCCCGATTGGGCTCAGACCCTGGTCGTGTGCCACTGGGGATTCATCATGGCGGTCACGGGATGCAGCCTCGCCAACGGCGAGTGGGTCCGCTGCCGGATGGGCGAGGACGGGCGGCTCGTGGCGGTCGCGCGGTGAACCCCGGTCAAGACGGTGGGTGGGGCGACGCGGCGGCGCCTCGCCCCGGAGCGTCGATCCGATCCCGCCCGTCAGAACGGGTCGGCGACGATCGGCCAGAGCGGACGGGCGGCCTTCGGCAGGCGTAGCCGCGCGAAGTCGGGATTGGCGCTGCCCGGCACGGCGACGTGCAGGATGCGGTCGGCCCGCGGCGCGAAGCCGGCATTGAAGTGCTGGGCCGACTTGACGAACACGGTGGCGTAGTCGGTCAGCCGCACGCCGAACTGCTCGAACACGCTCGGCTGGAAGACCTGGGTGCGCAAGGCGTTGAGCACGATGTGCAGGCCCCCGGCCTCGACCATCACGCAATCGCCCATCGGCTGCTTGCCGTTGCCGTAGGTCTGGACCGCGTCGGGCCGGATGCCCATCACCCGCACGGTGAGGTCGACGGGGTCGCCCGACATCGGCCCGGTCTTGCCGCCGATCCGCAAGGGCAGGCGAGCGCCCTCGCCGGCCTCGCGGCAGAGCCGGACCGCGACCGGATCCCAGATGCTGCCGATGGCGCAACGGGTCGCGCCGGCCGCGACCAGCGCCCGCAGCAGGAAGGTCGAATCGCTCGCCGAGCCGGCCCCGGCATTGTCGGAGACGTCGGCCAGCACCGTCACGCCCGCCGGGGGCGCGAGCGCCACCTGCACGGCCTCGTCGAGGGTCAGCAGCCGGTCCGTAGTCGCCTCCCGCATCTGCCACAGCTCGCGGGCGAGCGCGTCGGCGGTCCGTTGCGCCAGGTCGGGGTCGCCGTCGGTCACCGCCACCACCTTGGCGCCGACATCCGGGATGTCGGCCCAGGGAAAGCCGTGCGCGAGCGACAGGGACAGGATGCCGTCCCGCCCCTCCGCCGCGATCATCCGGTCGACGAAGCCACGGGTCGGTTGGTTGGGCGTGCGCCACACCGCCAGCATCCGGCAGTCGGCGACGGCGATGGTCGGCCGGGTGCGGCCGGTCCTGGCGTCCTCGCACAGGCGGAACAGGTCGCGGGCCCGGTCGTCGACGTCGATATGCGGATATTCCTTGTAGGTGAGCAGCACGTCGCAGGCGTCGACGATCCGATCGGTCAGGTGGCAATGCAGGTCGAGTTCGACGCCGATCGTCACCCCGCTCCCCACGATCTCCCGGGCCGCGGCGACCAGCTCGCCCTCGCAATCGTCCTGGCCCTCGGCGATCATCGCGCCGTGGAGATCGAACAGGACCATGTCGACCGGGCCGGCCGCCGTGAGGTCGGTCAGGATGCGGTCGCGCAGCCAGATCCAGATGTCCTGGCGCGTCGGCCCGCCGGGCGGCGCGAAGGCCGCCAGGCTCTCGACCACCTCATAGCCGCCGGCCTCGCCGAGCGCCCGCCAGACCTTGAGCGGCCCGGCAAACCAATGGTCGGAGGTGCGGGAGGCGTTCGTCTCGACGTAGAGATCCTCGAGGAACGCCGCGCGCCCGGTCGGGATCGGCGAGAAGGTGTTGGTCTCGGTGCCGAGCGCGGCGATGAAGAGCTTCACGGGCGGGTCTCCTGATGGCCGGCTGGCACGGACCGTGTCGAGCGTCGCCACTCGGGCGCCCGCGACGCCGGCTCGGCGGATGGAATGACGTCGGTTCTTCGTTTTGGCTCGTTCGCGCGACCTGTCAGCCTCCCGCCGTCACGTGCACGCCGGGTCGCTTGCCGTCGTTCCACCGGCCCCCGATCGCCCGCTCGACCTGCGCGGCGAGTTGCAGCAGCAGGCCGTCGGCGCCCTGGCGCGACTGGGCCTGGATGCCCAGCGGCAGGCCGTGCTCGTTCCAGGCCAGCGGCATGGACAGGGCCGGCAGGCCGCACAGGTTGGCGAGCGGCGTATAGGCGAAGTTGCGCCACAGGTTCTCGAACCAGTCGTGGACCGACGGGTTGTCGCTGATCGTCAGGTACTCGGTGGTGCCGACGCGCGGCGTCGGCACGGCGGTGATCGGGGTCAGGATGATGTCCCACTCCTCGAAGAAGGCGCCGAAGCCGCGCGCCGTGGTGTTGAACGCCGCCTGCATCGCCGCGCGCTCGGCGTAGCTCGTGTGGCGCCCGGCCTCCCAGATCCGGATGTTCATCGGCTCGATCAGGTCTTCGGGCGGGCGCTCGAGTCCCTTCAGGGCGATCAGCCCGTTGATGGTCTGGGCGAAGTTGGTGATGTAGCAGGTGGTCTGGGCCTGGAAGGCGGCCCGGATGTCGACCGCCGGCAGCGCCCAGTCGACGTGATGGCCGAGCCCTTCGAGGACGCGGCCGATCCGCTCCAGCTCGGCGACGTGGTGGGGCACGGCGCGGTAATCGCCCCATTCGTGCGACAGCGCGATGCGCAAGCGGCCGGGATCCCGCGCGATCAGGGTGGCATAGGGCTCGGGCGCGGTCCAGTAGGGCATGAACTCGCCCGGTGCGCCGCCGCGGCACTGATCGACGAAGGTCGCGGTGTCGCGCACGCTGCGCGACTGGCACCCCTGGATCGACACGACGCTGGTGAGATCCGAGCCGTAGGGCGCGATCGAGAACACGCCGCGGGAGGGCTTGAGCCCGAGATTGCCGTTGACGCCGGCCGGGATGCGGATCGAGCCGCCGCCATCGGTGGAATGCGCCATCGGCACCACGCCGGCGGCCACCGCCGCCGCCGCGCCGGCCGAGGAGCCGCAGGTGGTGTAGTCGAGGTTCCAGGGGTTGCGGGTGACGTAGACCGCCGGGTTCTCGGCCGAGCTGCACACGCCGAATTCCGGCGTGGTGGTGCGGCCGACGAGGTTGAGCCCGGCCTTCCGCATCCGCCCGGTCAGGTAGCTGTCGCTCGCGGCGCGATGGCCCCGCATCAGCCGCGAGCCCATCTCCTGCAAGCGGCCCTTCAGGGTCGGGCCGAGATCCTTCATCAGGAACGGCACGCCCGCGAAGGCGCCATCCAGATCGGTCCCGTCCGTCGCCGGGTCGGCGATGCAATCGTCGAACAGCTCGATCACGGCGCTCGTCGCCGGGTTCGTCAGCGCCACCCCGGCCGCCGCCTGGGCGGCGAGTTCGGCCGCCGTCACCTCGCCGGCGCGCACCCGCGCGGCGAGCGCGCAGGCATCGTGCTGCGCCCATTCCTCCCACGTCATGGCGAGGGTCATTGTCTCGATCCTGTTATCGTTTCAGTTTTCGTTTCACGACGAGGCCCGTGCCCCTTCCCACAAGGGGAGGGGCTTCATCGTCGTTCGTCCGCATCAGGCGGAGGCCGCTTCCCGAAAGCGCTCCGCGCCGCGCCCGAAATCCCGCCCCGGCGCCGCCTCGATCAGGGCCCGGGTATAGGGGGCCGCCGGCCGGGCGAAGATCTCCGCCGTCGGGCCTTCCTCGATGATCCGGCCGCGCTGCATCACGATCAGCCGGTCGCAGATCTGGGCCGCCACCCGCAGGTCGTGGGTGATGAACAGGATCGCGAGGTCGAAGCGCCTCTGCACGTCGTCGAGGAGGGCGAGAACCTGCTTCTGCACCGAGACGTCGAGGGCCGAGACCGCCTCGTCGGCGATCAGGATCTCGGGCTCCATGGCCAGCGCCCGGGCGAGCGCGATGCGCTGGCGCTGGCCGCCGGAGAATTGGTGCGGGAAGCGGGCGAGCGCCGCGGGATCGAGGCCGACGAGGCGCATCAGCTCCCCGGCCCGGGCCATCGCGGCGGAGGGGCTCGTGCCGAAATTCACCGGCCCCTCGATGATCGAGGCGCCGACCGACCGGCGCGGGTTGAGGGAGCGGAACGGGTCCTGGAACACGACCTGGATCTTCTGCCGCAGGGGCCGGAGCCGGCGTTCGGGCAGGCGGGCGATGTCCTGGTCACCCACCATGATCTGTCCCTCGCTCGGGGCGATCAGCCGGGCGATGCAGCGGGCGACGGTGGACTTGCCCGAGCCCGATTCGCCGACGATGCCGACCGTCTCGCCGCGACGGATGCGCAACGCCACGTCGGCGGCGGCCTGAACCACCCGCTCCTTCTTGAACAGGCTGCGGCTGCGATAGGTCTTGCCCAGGCCCGCGGTCTCCAGCGCCAGGGCGCCGGTCACCGGGGTGCGCCGGGCCGGACTCATGGTCGGCACCGCCGCGATCAGCATCTTCGTATAGGGGTGCTGCGGAGCGTCGAGGACCTGCATCGCCGGCCCCTGCTCGACGATGCGGCCGCTCTGCATCACCACCACCCGGTCGGCGATCTCGGCCACCACGCCGAAATCGTGGGTGATGAACAGGACGCCGGTGCTGCGGCGCTCCTGCATCTCGCGGATCAGCCGCAGGATCTGGGCCTGGGTGGTGACGTCGAGGGCCGTCGTCGGTTCGTCGGCGATGAGCAGGGCGGGATCGAGGATCAGGGCGGCGGCGATCATCACCCGCTGCCGCTGGCCGCCGGAGAGCTGGTGCGGATAGGAGGCGTGCATCCGCTCCGGATCGGGCAGGTGCATCGCCTCCAGCATCGCCAGGACCTTGGCGCGGCGCTCCTTCGGCCCGAGATCGGTGTGGATCCGCAGCACCTCCTCGATCTGGTCGCCGACGGTCAGCACCGGGTTCAAAGCCGTCATCGGCTCCTGGAAGATCATCGCCATGCGGTCGCCGCGCAGGGCCCGCAGGCGCTGCGGGCTCGCCGTCAGCACGTCCTCGCCCAGCAGCCGGATCGCCCCGGCGACGGGCTTGAGCACCCGGGCGAGCAGCCCCATCACCGAGAAGGCGGTGACCGACTTGCCGGAGCCCGATTCGCCGACGACGCAGACGATCTCGCCGGGGGCGACCGTGAAGGAGACGCCGTCGACGGCGCGGAGCCGGTCGCCGCCGCCCGGCAGCGCGATGGCGAGGTTCTCGACCTCGAGGACGGGAGCGGGGACGGTGCTCATCGGCAAGGTCATCGGCAAGGTCACCGGCCTGTCATCTTCGGATCGAGGGTGTCGCGCAGGCCGTCGCCCAGCATGTTCACGGCGAGCACCGTCAGGCCGAGAAAGATCCCGGGATACAGGATGTTGTGCGGGTAGACCCGGAACAGGTTGCGGCCCTCCGCCATGATGTTGCCCCAGCTCGGCGTCTCCGGCGGGATGCCGATGCCGAGGAACGAGAGCACCGCCTCGACCAGGATCGCCGAGGCGGCGATGAAGGTGCCCTGCACGATCAGCGGCGCGACGGTATTGGGCAGGATGTGGCGCGCCATCAGCAGCGGCAGGCGGGTGCCCGCCATGATCGCGGCCTCGACATAGGGCTCCTCCCGCACCGAGAGCACGATGGAGCGCACCAGCCGCACCACCCGGGGAATCTCCGGGACCACGATCGCCGCGATGACGGCAGGCAGCCCGGCCCGGAACAGCGACACCACCGCGATGGCGAGCAGGATGCCGGGGATCGCCATCAGCCCGTCCATCAGCCGCATGATCGGCCCGTCGAGGGGGCGGATATACCCGGCGACCAGCCCGAGCAGCAGGCCGATCGCCAGCGCCAGGACCGCCACCGTGACGGCGATCACCAGCGACACCCGGGCGCCGTAGAGGACCCGGCTGTAGACGTCGCGCCCCAGGCTGTCGGTGCCCATCCGGTGGCGGTAGGTGGTGGTGCCTCCATCATCGTTCCGAATCGTGCGCTCGAAGCCCGGCGGGCGGTTGCGGGTCGCCGGGTTGATCGCGGTCGGATCGATCGTGCCGAGGAACGGGGCGAGGAGCCCGACCAGTGCCATCAGCAGCAGGAATCCGGCGCCGATCGCCACGACGGGGTTGCGCAGCAGGCGCGCGGCCAGGGTCTTGGGCGGCGGCAGGGTCGCGATGGCGGGCGCCAGCAGGGTCGGCTCGGCACTCATGGGTCGGACCTCAATGGCGGATCCTCGGGTCGAACAGGCTGTAGCTCAGGTCGATCAGGAGGTTGATGAGGACGTAGACGCCCGAGAACAGCAGGATCAGCGCCTGGATCGTCGGGTAGTCGCGGGCCAGCACCGCATCGACGGTGAGGCGGCCGAGGCCGGGAATCGCGAACACGCTCTCGGTCACCACCACCCCGCCGATCAGGAGCGCGATGCCGATGCCGACCACGGTGACGATCGGCACCGCGGCGTTCTTGAGGGCGTGGCGGAAGAGGATTTTTCGCTCGACCTGGCCCTTGGCCCGGGCGGTGCGGATATAGTCCTCGTTCAGCACCTCCAGCACGCTCGCCCGGGTCATCCGGGCGATCAGCGCGATGTAGACGACCGACAGGGTGACCGAGGGCAGGACCAGCCGGTGCAGGTAGCCGCCGAGACCGCCGGAGAGCGGCTGGTAGCCCTGGACCGGGAACCAGCCGAGCGTGATCGAAAACACGTAGATCATCCCGTAGCCGATCACGAAGACCGGCACCGAGAAGCCCAGCACCGACACGCCCATCACGATCCGGTCGAGCCAGGAGCCGTGGCGGTAGGCCGCCACGACTCCCAGCGGGATCGCCACGCAGACCGCGATCAGCATCGTGGCGGCGGCGAGGGACAGGGTCGGCTCGATCCGCCCGAGGATCAGCTCGCCGATGCTCTTCTTGAAGAAGAACGACTCGCCGAGATTGCCCTTCAGCAGGTTGCCGATCCAGATCAGGAACTGGACCAGCAGGGGCTGGTCGAGGCCGAGCTGCTGGCGCACCTGCGCGATCTGCTCGCTCGAGGCGTTGTCCCCGGCGATCACCGCCGCCGGATCGCCGGGGGTGAGCCGCAGCATCAGGAAGACCAGCACCGCGACGATCGCCAGGACCGGGATGGCGGCGAGCAACCGCCGCAGGACGTAGCCGAGCATGGCGTGAGGCTTACTTCTTCTTCTCGACGTTCCAGAACACCGGTGCCGGTGCGGTCAGGATGCCGGTGATGGTCTTGCGGGCCGCGATCGGGATGTAATACTGGCCGAGCGGGATGTAGGGCACGACCTCGCGCCAGCGCATCTGCACCGCTTCGGCGATCGCCTTCTGCTTCACCGGATCGACCTCGCGGGCGAAATCGTCGCGCAACTTCTCCATCTCGGCATCGCAGGGCCAGCCGAACGGGGCCTTGTCGCAGCTCATGTTCATGAAGCTCGACATCACCGGGTTCAGGATGTCGGCCGAGACCCAGGACGTGTTCATCAGGTTCCAGCCGCCCTTGTCGACCGGATCCTTGCGCACCCGGCGCGACACCACGGTCTGCCAGTCGGAGGATTGCATATCGACCTTGAAGCCGCCTTTCTCGAGAAGCTGCTTGGCGACGGGACCGAGATTGGTCAGGGTCTGGAGATCGGTCGATTGCAGCAGGACGATCGGCGTGCCGTCATAGCCCGCATCCTTCAGCAATTGCTTCGACTTGGCGGCGTTCGATTCCAGCAGCCCGTCCATCCCCTTGTCGGTGGCGAGCGGCGAGCCGCAGACGAACAGGGCCTTGCACGGCTTGTAATAGTCGGGATCGCCCACCACCGCCTGGAGAAAGTCGGTCTGGTTGAGGGCGTAGGTCAGGGCCTGGCGCACCTTCGGGTTGTCGAAAGGCTTGATCAGGTGGTTCGGCCGCATCGCGTATTGCAGGCCGAGGGGATTGTAGTCGACGAGCTTCACCCCGTCGTCGCCCTTGAGCAGCGGGATGAGGTCGTAGGCCGGCTGCTCGATCACGTCGATCTCGCCGGCGAGGAGCGCGTTCACCGCCTGCTGCTGGTCCGAGATCGCCAGCCACTCGACCCGGTCGAGCTTGACCACCTTGCCGCCGGCCAGCCCCGAGGCCGGCTCGGAGCGCGGCTTGTAGTCCTTGAACTTGGTGTAGACGATCTTGTCGCCGGGCTTCCACTCGTCGGTCTTCATCACGAACGGGCCGGAGCCGGTGAAGTCCGAGATCTGCTGGTTCGGGTCGGTGTCGGCGACCCGCTTCGGCATCATGAACGGCACGTTCGAGGACGGCTTGGCGAGGCCGAACAGCAGCAGGCCGGTCGGCGACTTGAGCGTGACGGTGAAGCTCTTGGCGCCGTTGGTGCTCATCCCCTCGACGAAGCTCATCAGCTTCTGGCCGAGGGAATCCCGGGCGGACCAGCGCTTGATCGAGGCGACGCAATCCTCCGCCGTCACCGGCTTGCCGTCATGCCATGTCAGGCCGTCGCGCAAGGTGAACGTGTAGGTCAGGTTGTCGGGCGACACAGTGTAGGTGTCGACCATCTGCGGCTTGATCTCGCCCTTCGCGTCGAGCGCAAACAGCGTGTCGTAGATCATGTAGCCGTGGTTGCGGACGATGTAGGCGGTGGTCCAGATCGGATCGACGATCTTGACGTCCGAATGCATCACCGCCTTGAGCGTCTGCGCCGGTGCGAGTCCGGGGGCGAGCAGGGCCGCCGTTGCCACGACGAGGCCGAGTACGGACCGACGAAACGCCATCAAGCTGTCTCCTCGCAGTCGCGCCATTGCTGCGCGCTGCCATCGGGGGCGGGGCACGATGCCCGCGGGGCGGGGTATGCAATCGACAGACCAGATCCCGGCCAAGGGCCAGCACCGGTCGGGTGCGCCGAAGAATTCGGCTCACGTCAAGTTTCGGGACAGCAGAGGCGGTGCCGCGCAGGTCTTCACGTCACCATGCCGCTGCGGACCGACGCAGGATGCGGGAGGGCAGCCAAGCTGACTACGACGAAATCGTGTGAGGCGTGAACCGCTTTTCGTGGCACTCCCGGGCAGGGTGCCACGGGAGGGCCGGCGCGTCCAGGTTTAGACCGGGCGTGCCGCGGAGGGCCTGAGCAGATTTCGCCGAAGTGGTCACCGGTTCGGCGATAAAAATCTGCGACGAAACAAGAGCCTAAGCGGGCGAAGCGTTGGCCTGACAACGCGAGCCCGCTTAGGGGCCGAGGGGCGCGCCCGTGCTCCTGGGCGATGCAGGACGTCGAACGTCTGCGCCGGTGGTGGCTTGGGGACGGGGCCGGGAGTGCCAGGGACCCGCGGAAGTCGCGGGGAGACTGTTCGGCCCATGCCTCCCATCTCGTCGGCATCGTCGTCGATCCAGCCCACGACCTCACGACGAGGTCGTGGGCGGGCAAGCAGGCAGATCAAGGGTGGCGCGCGAGGCGTGCGCCAGGAGGGAGCCCGGCGGCGCGTCCCGCGAGGCCCCGTCCGTCGATCAGGCCGAGACCAGCGGTGTGCCGGCTTCCGCCGTGCTGTCGGCCCCGACCGTCAGAGTCTCCTGTCCCTGCGCCTCGACCACGGCGGCGGCCGTGATGTTGACGATGCCGCGGGCCGTCACCGACGGGGTCAGGATATGGGCGGGCTTGGCCGGGCCGAGCAGCAGCGGGCCGACCGGCAGCGCGTCGGCCAGCATCTTCGAGAACTGGAACGCGATGTTGGCCGCGTCCAGGTTCGGCATGATCAGGACATTGGCCTCGCCCTTGAGGCGCGAGCCGGGCAGCACCTTGTCGCGGATCGCCTGCGACAGGGCGGTGTCGGCGGCCATCTCGCCATCGACTTCGAGGTCGGGGGCACGCTCGCGCAGGAGATGCAGGGCCTGGCGCATCTTGCGGGCCGAGGCGGTGTCGAACGAGCCGAAATCGGCGTGGCTGACCAGCGCGATCTTCGGCGACAGGCCGAAGCGGCGGGCGGTGTCGCCGCAGGCGATGGCGACGTCGGCGATCTCCTCGGCGCTCGGATCGGGCCGGACATGGGTGTCGGCCAGGAAGTAGGCGCCCTTCGAGGTGACGATGAGGCTGAGCGCCGCAAAGTCCCGGGCGTTCGGCGCGAGCCCGATGATGTCGCGGATCACCTTGAGCTTGGTCTCGAAGCGGCCTTCGAGGCCGCAGATCAGCGCGTCGGCCTCGCCGCGGCGGACGGCCAGCGCGCCGATCACCGCGTTGTTGGTCCGCACCAGCGTGCGGGCGGCGTCCGGCGTGATGCCGCGGCGCCCGGCGAGATCGATATAGGTCTGGACGTAGGTGCGGTAGCGCGGATCGTCGTCGGGGTTGATCAGCTCGAAGTCGCGGCCCGGCTGGATCGCCAGGCCGAAGCGCTTCAGCCGGGTCTCGATCACGCTCGGGCGGCCGACCAGGATGGGCTTCGCCAGCCCCTCCTCGACGATCGCCTGCACGGCGCGCAGCACCCGCTCGTCCTCGCCCTCGGCGTAGATGACCCGGCGCGGATCTTCCTTGGCCTTGGTGAAGACCGGCTTCATGATGAAGCCGGAGCGGTGCACGAACCGGTCGAGGGATTCGGCATAGGCGTGCACGTCCGGCAGCGGCCGCTTGGCGACGCCGGACTCCATCGCGGCTTGCGCGACGGCGGGAGCGATGCGCAGGATCAGGCGCGGGTCGAACGGACTCGGGATCAGCGAGTGGGGGCCGAAGGGCCGCGCCTCGCCGCCATAGGCGCGCGCCACCACGTCGGACGGGGTCTCGCGGGCGAGCCCGGCGATCGCCTTCACGGCCGCCGCCTTCATCGCCTCGTTGATCGTGGTCGCCCCGACATCGAGCGCACCCCGGAAGATGTAGGGGAAGCACAGGACGTTGTTGACCTGGTTGGGGAAGTCCGACCGCCCGGTGCAGATCATCGCGTCCGGCCGCTTCTCCTCGGCGACGTTCGGCATGATCTCCGGATAGGGGTTGGCGAGCGCCATGATCAGCGGCTTCTCGGCCATCCGCTCGAGCATCTCGGGCTTGAGCACGCCGCCGGCCGAGAGGCCGAGGAACACGTCGGCGCCCGGGATCACCTCCGCGAGGGTACGGGCCTGGGTCTCCTGGGCATAGACCGACTTCCAGCGGTCCATGAGCGTCTCACGGCCCCGGTAGACCACGCCCTCGATGTCGGTGACGAAGATGTTTTCGCGGCGCGCGCCGAGCGAGACGAGCTGGTTGAGGCAGGCGAGCGCCGCCGCACCCGCGCCCGAGGTCACGATCTTGACGTCGGAGATCTGCTTGCCGGCGAATTCGAGCCCGTTGAGGACGGCGGCGGCGACGATGATCGCGGTGCCGTGCTGGTCGTCGTGGAACACCGGGATGTTCATCCGGGCCCGGCAGCGCTCCTCGACCTCGAAGCACTCGGGCGCCTTGATGTCCTCGAGGTTGATGCCGCCGAAGGTCGGCTCCAGCGCCGCCACCACGTCGACGAGCTTGTCGACGTTCTTCTCGTTCAGTTCGATGTCGAAGACGTCGATGCCGGCGAATTTCTTGAACAGGACCGCCTTGCCCTCCATCACGGGCTTGGAGGCGAGCGGGCCGATATCGCCGAGGCCGAGCACCGCGGTGCCGTTCGAGACCACCGCGACGAGGTTCTGGCGCGCGGTGAGGGTCGCGGCCTCCTCCGGATCGGCGGCGATCGCCTCGCAGGCGGCAGCGACCCCGGGAGAATAGGCCAAGGCCAGGTCGCGCTGGTTCCCCAGCGGCTTCGTCGGCTGGATCTCCAGCTTCCCGGGCCTCGGATTGCGGTGATAGAACAGTGCGCCGCTCTTCAGATCGTCCGAAATGTTGCTGCTCACCGCGCTGTCTCCCCGGATCGCCCGAAAGGTCGGGCTTGCCAGCCTGCCCGCGGCTCGTCGCGGAGCCTGCGGGTGAGGGGTTTCCTGCACCGCCTGCGACAGGGGCGCAACCCTCACAACGAGACCCGCCTGCACCTTGCCAAGCTCGCTTCCCGCCACGGCTTCCGGATCGGCCCCTACTCCTACGGCAGGCCGAAGGTCCGCTTCCCCGAATCCGGCGCCCGGCTGTCGATCGGCCCCTATTGCTCGATCGCCGACAAGGTCGAGATTCTGCTCGGCGGCAACCACCGCACCGACTGGGTCTCGACCTATCCCTTCGCGGCGATGCGGGGCCTGTGGCCGGACCTCGATGCGCCCGACGATTACCACGCCTCCCGGGGCGACGTGGCGATCGGCGCCGATGTCTGGCTCGGTTCCGGCTGCCTGATCCTGTCGGGCGTCACGGTCGGCCCCGGCGCCGTGGTGGCGGCCCGCGCCGTCGTCACCCGGGATGTGCCTGCTTACGCCATCGTCGCCGGCAACCCGGCCCGGGTGATCCGGTCCCGCTTCCCGCCGGAGACCGTGGCGGCTCTCGTCGCGACCGCCTGGTGGGACCAGCCGCCGGAGCGGGTGCGGGCCCTGGTGCCGCTCCTCCAGAGCGGCGACGCCGAGGCGCTGGTGCGGGTTCTGAGGGGAGGGGACGGGCTCGGCCCGTGACCTCGTCTCCCAGGGCGATCTCGGGCTTGCCCGAGACGACACAAGATCGGGCGGGGATCCCCGCGCCGGGCGATCCCGTGCCGTCGGCGTGCCTGAGGACGGTCCCGGCGCCAGCCTCACCCCGTCTTGCGCAGGGAGTGGGACGGCAGCGGCGCCTCGGCCGGGATCCGGTCCTGGGCCACGATCACCTCCGGCACTCCGGCCGCCTCGGCGGTGTCGAACAGGCCGACGAGGCGCGGGTCGTCGGCCTCGGCGTTCGAG
>NZ_LABX01000013.1 GCF_001043915.1 Methylobacterium aquaticum
TCTCGGGATCGTCCAGGATCCGGGCATGCCGAACCGTGGATCATCGCCATGCCGGCCAAGCCTGGCTTTCTGACGACGATGGACTACTCTGCGCGTTGGGCAATCGAGCCGATGTTTTCCGACTTCAAGTCGTGGGGGTTCGGTCTCGAAGACAGTCAGATCTCGTATCCAGATCGGCTCTCACGGCTGGTCATCGTCATGGCCCTGGCTCTCTACGTTGCTGTATCGACAGGCCAGTGGGATGCCACCGTCAATCCAAGTCCTGCCGAAAAAACTCAGCGATCAACGACCACGAAAACTCGAACGCTCTCGATCCTCCCTCTTTACCAGAGGCTTGCGCTGCATCGTCAGGCTAATCGTGACCGCCACATCCATTCCTCCTTTGTGGACAAAAAACCCTTGCGCACAACAAAAACTGATGGATGGTGAGGGGGAAGCCCTCTCCGCAAGACCGGTCATCTTGCAGTTTGTTGCAGCTTGCCAGAATTTCGGATCGATCCGGTGAACTCTATCTGCAAGGCTGAGCCACAACGCGCCGCCTACGGCCACCCTACTCGCACGTTCGACCATGGCCCAGGGGACCCCCAACGCCGGGTGTGGAGCATCGATGCCACCGACTCTTGCCTCAGAGAGGCAGGGTTAACACTGTGAGTGGTGGGTGGCCTGAGCCAGGCCCGATGCCCTGGCTGTCGCGGGGCCGGCGTCCCTGATCCGGAACAAGTGGCCTGGACGGGTTCGGGCTCGCCCATCGCATCCCACTTTCCCGCATATATGCCCGTGCCCGTCTCGGCCTCCGGCCGGCCCGTTCCCGATCGGGGACGCTGCCGATCGAGGTCGAGTCGCTCGGCCACGACGCGAACTTCTTTCGAATTTCACGGGCGAGGTCGGTTGGATCGCGCCCGGCACGCACCAGCTCGACCATCTGGCGGCAGAACTCCACCGGTTACGGGGGACGGGTTCTCGGCATGGCAAAAACATCTCACGCGAAAGCGCTCTCGGTGTCCACACCAATCCGGGGCAATCCCATCCCACGATCGGCGACAGGCCCCCCGGCTTCGACCGGACCGCGTTCCATGCCCGCTTCAACGCCGCGGTCGTCGCCTTCGTCGGCCGCAGCTTAACACCGCTGCCTCAGGCCGGCGGCCCGAGCGGGACGCAGCGGAAGGCGCCGTAGCCGGCTTGCGCCAGGCGCTCGGCGAGCGCCGGCAGGACCGTGTCGGCCTCCTCGCGCAGGGTCCAGGGCGGGTTGACCACGATGAGCCCGCTGCCGCAAAGGCGCGTCGGGTCGGGCCGTTGGATCAGGAGATCGAGGCGCAGGGCCGGGCGGGGGAGGGCGGCGTCGAGGCCGGCGGCAAGACGGTCGACCGCCGCCACGTCCTTGATCGGGTACCAGGCGAGGTAGGTGCCGGTCGCCCACTTGCCCACCGCCTTCAGCAGCTCGCGGCCGAGGCGTTCGATCTCGCCCGGCACCTCGTAGGGCGGGTCGATCAGGACGAGGCCGCGGCGCTCCTTCGGGGGGATCAGGGCGGGGAGCGCGGTCCAGCCGTCGAGGGCCAGCACCTTGGTCCGGGAATCCTGGTTGTAGCGGGCATGCAGCACCGCGCCGTCGGCCGGGTGCAGCTCCACGAACACGCCCTGGTCGCCGGGGCGCAGGAACTCGCGGATCAGGGCCGGCGAGCCCGGATACACCGTCTCGCCGTGGCGCGCCCGGACGGCGGCCACCGCCTCCCGGTAGGGGGCGAGCAGCGCCTCCACATCCGCGGCGAAGGGGGTATCGAGCCGGCCGATGCCGTCCTGCCACTCGCCGGTGCGGCCCGCCTCGTCGGCGGTCAGGTCGTAGAAGCCGAGGCCCGCATGGGTGTCGATCGCCCGGAACGGCGTCGCCTTGCGCTGGAGATGCGCCAGCACCCGGGTCAGTACCCAATGCTTGAGCACGTCGGCGTGGTTGCCGGCGTGGAAGGCGTGGCGGTAATTCACGGGTCGTCCGGTCCTCGTCTCGCCGTCCCGCATGAGAGGCGGCGCAGGAGGCCCTATCACCATCCGATGCGCCGCGACGAGATCCCTGGCCGCCGCATATCCGCGGGGCCGGTCGGCGATCACCCAGGGAGCGTCTGCGCGGTGACCGCGTGGCTGGGCAGGCCAGACGTCAAGCCAGCCCGAATGCCGGCAGGCGAGCCGCCATCTCGGCCATCCAGGCCGTCACCTGCTCGTGGTTCGTGCGGCGGCGCAGGCCGAAGCGTCTGAGGGTGTCGAAGCGGGGGGAATCCTCGCGGCCGAAGCTCGCGGCGACGCGGGGCCGCCAGAAATCGACGCTCCGCTGCGCCGCCTCGCGCCCGCCCTCTGTGGCGACGATGCGGGCGAGGCCCTCCTCGCCGAGTTCGGCGTGCCGCGCCTCGCGCGGGGCGATCTCGCGGAACACCTCCGCCAGAGGCGCGTAGGACAGGCGCGAGAATTCCTGAAGCTGGATGCCGACGGCCCGGCCCATGAGCACGTTCATCACCACGGCGTCGATCCATCCCTGGAGCGGGTAGTGGAACACCGAGAGGCGGCGATCCGCGCCGTGGCGCGCCGCGCCGATCTCGGCATCGCGCGCGAGGCGGGCCGCCCAGGGGTGGTGGACGGCGTAGCGGGCGGTATCGGCCCCGAAGGTGCCCATCAGGTCGAGCACGCGCTCGGCGTGGTCGGTCTTCTCGAGCACGATCCGCGAGGCGGCGATCCGCGCCTTGAGGCTGGGGGCGTCGTTGATCACCTCGGCGAATCCCGCCGAGCCGGCCAGCTCGCTGTCGACGAAGGTCGCCATCAGTCGCAGCAGCTCGCCGCGATAGCGCGGCGGTGCGTTGGACGGGTTGGTCAGGACGCCGCCCTGCGCCAGGTAATCGTCGATCGTCATCGTCTCCGACATCGCTGCCTCCCGGCCCGTCTATTGATCGTAGCTGACGACCAGCGTGTCCGTCGTCGGGTAGCATTGGCAGGTCAGGACGTAGCCCTGGCGCACCTCGTAATCTTCGAGCGCATGGTTCGTGATCATCTCGGCCTCGCCCTCCAGCACCTTGGCGCGGCAGGTCGAGCAGACGCCGGCCTTGCAGGCGTAGGGCGCGTCCATGGAGTTGGCGAGCGCCGCGTCGAGCAGGCTCTCGCCTTGCTTCGGCATCCGGAAGGTGCGGGTGGCGCCGTCGAGGGTCACCGTCACCGCGCATTGCGCGTCGGAGGCCGAGACCGAAGACGAGGCCGCACGCGCCGTGGCCCGGCCCGGCTGGCCCGAGGCGAACAGCTCGAACTTGATTTGCGCCTCCGACAGGCCGTGCTCGCGCAAGGAGGCCGCGATGCTGAGCATCATCGGCTCGGGCCCGCAGATGAAGGCGGTATCGACGGAGGCGACGTCGACCCAGAGGCGGAACAGCGCGGCGCATTTCGCGGCATCGATTCGCCCGGTGAACAAATCGATGTCCTGCGTCTCGCTCTCCAGGACGTGCACGATCGCCAGCCGGCCGAGATAGGTGTTCTTGAGGTCGTCGAGTTCCTCGCGGAACATGATCGAGGCGATCTGACGGTTGGCGTAGACCAGCGTGAAGCGCGAGCGCGGCTCGCGGGCGAGCACCGTCTTGAGGATCGACAGAAGCGGCGTGATGCCGCTGCCCCCGGCGAATCCGAGATAGTGCTTGGCGGCTTCCGGCTCGATCGGGGTGTGGAACGCCCCCATCGGCGGCATCGCCTCCAGCACGTCGCCGGGCTTCAGCTCCTGGTTGGCCCAGGTCGAGAAGGCGCCGCCCTCGACGCGCTTGATGCCGACCCGAAGCGCGCCCTCGTCCCGGCCGGCGCAGATCGAGTAGGAGCGGCGCAGCTCGACGCCGTCGAAGGCGCGCCGGAACGTCAGATACTGGCCTTGGGTGAAGGCGAAGACCTCGGCGTCGCCGTCCCGGGGCTTGAGGGTGAGAACCACCGCGTCCCGGGTTTCACGCCGGACATCCGCGACGTCGAGAGGATAGAAGCGTGCCATGACCGCCGGTCGTCCCAGTTTGGAGCAATGTCCGCCGAGGTCGACACCCCGTCGCCGCGGATCATGCCGTCGCATCGAAGATCGGAACGGCGCGCGAACGCGCGCGATCCTTCAGCAGAATTCGCCGACGCGGTCATCGGTTCGGCGGCAAAAGAGTCTGCGACAAGACAAGAACCTAAGCGGACGAAGCGTGACCCGCCAACACTAGAGCGCTTCACGATCGCGTTGCAATCGCGAAGCTTCTCTAGCTCTTTTATTTTGCCGCATTTTCTGCGACGAACCGGTATCCACTTCGTCGGAAAATGCTCTAGTCTGCTTAGATGCACTTGAAGTAGTCGAACGGTTCGAGGCAGTCCGTGCAGCGCCAGCTCGCCTTGCAGGGGGTCGAGCCGAACTGGCTGACCCTCTCGGTCCGGTTCGAGGCACAACGCGGGCAGGCCACGGTGAGATTCGAAGCCCCGGTCAGCCGGCCGATCCGCCCGAGCATCCGGCCATCCGCCGCCGTCCCGTCGATCGGCGGGGCGATGCCGTAGGCCCGCAGCTTGTCGCGGGCGGCGTCGCCGATCCAGTCGCTGGTCCAGGGCGGCGTCAGCGCGCGCACGATGCGCAGGTCCGCGATCCCGCGGGCGCGCAGCGCCGCCTCGATCGCCAGGTTGATGACCGCCGTCGCGGGACAGCCCGAATAGGTCGGCGTCACCGTGACCACCAGGGTGTCGCCGTCCCAGGCGAGGTCGCGGACGATCCCGAGATCGACCACCGAGATCACCGGGATCTCGGGATCGGGCACATCGGCGAGCCAGCGGCGGATCTCGTCGGGCGCCGGCCGGGCGTGAGCCTCCATGGCGCCCTACCAGGTCGCGCCCGGATAGGCGCGCTGGAGGAACTGCATCTCGGCCAGCATCCGTCCGAGATGCTCGGTATGGATGCCCCGCCGGCCGCCCTTCTGGGCGAAGGACCCGGCCGGCACCGCGAGCGTCGCCTCGGCGAGGACCGGCCCGACCGTGGCGTCGAAGGCGGAGCGAAGGCTTGCCGGGTCGGGCGCGATGCCGGCCTCGGCCAGGACCGCGTCGGTGGCGTCGCCGAGGAAGAACTCGCCGGCATAGGGCCAGAGCAGGTCGAGGGCGGCCTGCATCCGGCGGTGGCTCTCCTCGGTGCCGTCGCCGAGGCGCACGACGAGATCGGCCGATTTCTCGAGGTGGTAATGCGCCTCCTTGATGGCCTTGACGGCGATCTCGGCCACGCGCGGCTCCGAGGACGACGTCAGGGCCCGCAGCATCGCGACGTGCCAGGCGTCGAACAGGAACTGGCGCATGATCGTCTGGCCGAAATCGCCGTTCGGCAGTTCGACCAGGAGGACATTGCGAAACTCCCAGACGTCGCGCAGGAAGGCGAGGTCGTCGGCTTTGCGCCCCCTGCCCTCGATCTCGCCGGCAAGGCCGAGCCAGAACTGGGTCTGGCCGATCAAGTCGAGGGCGACGTTGGCGACGCCGATATCCTCCTCCAGCACCGGGCCGTGGCCGCACCATTCCGACAGGCGGTGGCCGAGCACGAGGGTGGTGTCGCCCATCCGGGTGAGGAACTCGACCAGGGCGGCGCGGGCCGGCGCGAGGGGCGCGTCCTGGTGCGTATCGGGGGCCGGATAGGCCGCAGCCGCCGCGGCAAGGGCGGCAGCGTCCGGCGTCATCACGTCGGGCAGGGACGGCATCACATATGCCCCACGTCGGCCGGGATGTCGTAGAAGGTCGGATGCCGGTAGACCTTGCTGTTCGCCGGCTCGAACAGCGGGCCCTTGTCGCTCGGGCTCGACGCCACGATGTCGCTCGACCGCACCGCCCAGATGCTCACGCCCTCGTTGCGGCGCGTATAGACGTCGCGGGCGTTCTTGATCGCGAGGGCCGCGTCGGGCGCGTGCAGGCTGCCGACGTGGCGATGGTTCAGGCCGTGCTGACCGCGGATGAAGATCTCCCATAACGGCCATTCGCTGGACATGCTCGATCCTCCCGAACGCTTTTATCGTCGGACGATTGATGGTCGCCCGTCGGACGATTACTCCGCCGCGACGGCCATGGCGGAGCGGCGTGCCGCCTTGTCGGCATGGGCCTTGAGCCCGTCGCGGAACCAGGCGCCGTCCTCCCAGGCTTTCACCCGGGCCCCGAGCCGCTCGCGGTTGCACGGTCCGTTGCCGGCGATAACTTCGAAAAACTCGCTCCAGTCGGGCTCGGAGAAGTCGTAGCCGCCCTTCTCCTCGTTCCAGCGCAGGTTCTCGTCCGGGACCGTCAGGCCGAGATGCTCGGCCTGCGGCACGGTCTGGTCGACGAATTTCTGGCGCAGCTCGTCGTTGGTGTTCATCTTGATCTTCCAGGCCATCGACTGGGCCGAATGGACCGAATCCTTGTCGGAGGGCCCGAACATCATCAGCGCCGGGTACCAGAAGCGGTTGAGGGCATCCTGCGCCATGTGCTTCTGCGCCGGCGTGCCGCGCGCCATCGTCCTCATGATGTCGTAGCCCTGGCGCTGGTGGAAGCTCTCCTCCTTGCAGATCCGGATCATCGCCCGGCTGTAAGGCCCGTAGGAGGTCCGTTGCAGCGGGACCTGGTTCATGATCGCCGCTCCGTCGACCAGCCAGCCGACCGCACCCATGTCGGCCCAGGTCAGGGTCGGGTAGTTGAAGATCGACGAATACTTCATCTTGCCGGCGTGAAGCAGCGCCATCAGCTCGTCGCGGCTGACGCCGAGAGTCTCGGCGGCGCAATAAAGGTAGAGCCCGTGGCCGGCCTCGTCCTGGACCTTGGCGAGCAGGATCGCCTTGCGCTCCAGCGTCGGCGCCCGGGTGATCCAGTTGCCCTCCGGCAATTGCCCGACGATCTCCGAATGGGCGTGCTGGCCGATCTGCCGGATCAGGGTCTTGCGGTAGCCCTCGGGCATCCACTCCTTCGGCTCGATCTTCTCGCCACGGTCGATCCGCTCCTGGAAGGCGCGCTCCTCGGCCGACATCTCGTCGGGGCCGCGGACATGCGTGCTGTCCGTCTTCACCAGCTGCGCATACATGCGAGACCCTCCCGTCAGGACGCGAACCCGGTCCGGGACATCGCCCGAAGCTCTTGGCTCCGCCGCATACCGGCGTCGCGCCGCCGGGTTGTGCGGCGGCCATGCCGGTCGATTCGATCGTCTGCCCGATTGTCTATCATCGAAAGCATCACATCACAACGCCTGTTTTGCGTATTTCTGTGATGTCTTGATCGGGCGCCGTCCGCGGGCGTCACGGTCTGCGAACCGGTCAGGCGTCGTCGCGGATCCGGGCGAGGGAGGCCGTCCGGCCGAGCGTCTCCGCCGTCTGCGCCGGCAGCAGGTCATCGCCGGCCAGGAGGTGCTGCCCGACATAGCGGTCGGCGGCGGGCGAGAGGCGCAGGTAGAGATCGGCGAACAGCCGGCGGGCGCGCTGCCCGCTCCAGGCAGGCGGCAGGGTTTCCGCCGGCAGGCGCGCATCCCGGAGCGCCGCGTGGCGATAGGCGTGGACGAGGAGGAGGCGGAGTTGCAGCGCCTCGGCATCCGACAGGCGGAGACCCGCATCGAGCGCCTCCGTGATGCCCGCGAAGGCGGCCAGGAAAGCGTCATAGGCCGCCGCGAAGGCGGCGAGGTCCCAATGCGCGGCGGCGAGGTCACGGAGCCTCGGGCCCGCCGCAGTGCCGGCCTCGAACACCACGAGGGTGGGATCCGCCGGCCGGTGGTGGGCCGGTCCGAGCAGCCAGTGCGGCCCGAGCCGGACGAAGCCCGCCCGCTCCAGCGGCGGCACGGCCTCGCCGGCCTGCTCGGATCCGAGCCAGACGAACAGCCAGCGGGCCTCTGCTTGCGGCGCGAACAGGGTCCGGGCGGCGGACAGGAACTCGTGCCGTGCCCCATCGGTGAGCCGATAGAAGCTGCGCCGGCCCTGGCGCTCGCCGGTGAGCTGCCCGGCGGCCACCAGCCGGGACACGGCGGTCCGCACCAGCGTCTCGCTGATGCCGACCATCCGGCAGGTCTCGACGATGTTGCCCATCCACAGCCGGCCGCCGCGCGGCTCGACCACGTCGCCGTACAGGGTCACGATGAAGCCGCCGGAGCGCAGCGGCATCCTGTCCAGGAGACGCGGGATCAGGGCGTTCCCCAAAAGCCCGTCCCTGCGATCCGCAGAGGATCCGTATGCGTCGCTCACACAGCCCCCCGTCCGGGCGAGCGCGGCACCGCCGCCCACCGCCGCCGCCCCGGTCTCGACCGAAGCGAAGCGGGCGCAGCGACTTACGTCGAAACCGCCGACAGCACAACCGGCCGGCCGGGTGGGTCTCAGGCGGCCGGCGCGGCGCCGGTCCGGGCGCTCATCGTGAGGAGGTCGTAGCGGGCGACCGTGTCGCCGTCCTGGTTGAACACCTCCACGTCCCAGCGCACCTCGCCGTATTCGGGCTTGCGGGCGGGCTGCTTGTGCTTGACCGTGAGCCGGACGCGGATCGCGTCGCCCGGCGAGACCGGCTTGAGGAAGCGCAAGGCATCGAGCCCGTAATTGGCCAGGAGCGGTCCCGGCGCCGGATCGACGAACAGGCCCGCCGCGAAGGACAGGATGAGGTAGCCATGCGCCACCCGTCCGGGAAAGAACGGATTGGCGGCCGCGGCGTCCTCGTCCATGTGGGCGTAGAAGGTGTCGCCGGTGAAGCCTGCAAAATGCTCGATGTCGGCGACCGTGATCGTTCGCGACGGAGTCTCGACCGTGTCGCCGACGGCGAGGGCGTCGAAATCACGCCGGAACGGATGCTCGGCCGTGACCGCGGCCGGGGCGCCCGGGAGCCAGGTCCGGGTGAGGGCCGACAGGCGTCGGGGCGAGCCCTGGATCGCGGTGCGCTGGAGATAGTGGAACACGCCGCGCAGGCCGCCCAGCTCCTCACCGCCGCCGGCCCGGCCGGGCCCGCCATGGACGAGTCCCGGCATCGGCGAGCCGTGGCCGGTGGACGCCTTGGCGCTGTCGCGGTCGAGCACGTGGACCCGGCCGTGATGGGCGGCGATGCCGAATACGAGCGCGTCGGCATGCCCGTCATCGGCGGTGACCACCGAGGCGACGAGGCTCCCCTCGCCCTTGGCCACCAGGGTCACGGCGTCGTCGAGGTCGTCATAGGCCATCACCGTCGCGACCGGTCCGAACGCCTCGACCGCGTGCGGGGCGACCGCCCGCAGGGGATCCGGGCAACGCAACAGCACCGGGCCCATGAAGGCCCCGGCCGCGGCATCGCCCCCGACGATGGCGACGGAATCGGGATCCCCGAACACGATCTCCGCCTCCCGGGCGATCTCCCGGACCGCCGCACGGGTCGCGGCGCGCTGGCTCAGGCTCGCCAGCGGCCCCATACGCACGTCCTCGCGCCGGGGATCGCCGATCGCCACGGCGGAGAGCTGCTTGGCGAGCGCGCCGATCACCGCCGCTTCCTGGGCACGCGGGACGATGACGCGGCGGATGGCGGTGCATTTCTGGCCGGCCTTCACCGTCATCTCGCGCACGACCTCCTTGACGAAGAGATCGAATTCCGGCGTGCCCGCGACGGCATCCGGCCCGAGCACCGCGGCGTTGAGCGAATCCCGCTCGGCGATGAAGCGGACCGCATGGCGCGAGACCGCCGGGTGGTCGCGCAAGGCGCGCGAGGTCGCCGCCGATCCGGTGAAGCTGAGGACGTCCTGGCCGGTGAGGTGATCGAGCAGGGTCCCGGCCGCGCCGCACAGGAACTGGAGCGCGCCCTTCGGCAGGAGGTCCGCCTCGACGATCAGCCGCATCACCGCCTCCGCCACGTAGGCGGTGGCGGTGGCCGGCTTGGTGATGACCGGCACCCCGGCAAGGAGGGCCGGGGCCAGCTTCTCCAGCATGCCCCAGCAGGGGAAGTTGAAGGCGTTGACGTGCACGGCGACCCCGCGCAGCGGCGTCATCACGTGCAGGCCGAGGAACGAGCCGTCCTTCGACAGCGGCTCGGTCCCGCCCTCCATCACGAAGCGCTCGGCCGGCAGCTCGCGCCGGCCGCGCGAGGCATAGGCGAACAGGGTGCCGATGCCGCCATCGATGTCGAAGACGTTGTCGCGCCGGGTCGCGCCAGTCTCGGCGGCGAGCGCCGCCAGGGCGTCCTTGTGGGCCGAGAGGTGGGCGGCGAGCGCGCGCAGCCGGTCGGCGCGCTCGTGGAACGTCATCGCGCGCAGGGCCGGACCGCCGACGGTGCGGCCGTGATGCACCACCGCCGCCATGTCGATCCCGAGGGTCGAGGCGCGCGCCACGATCCGGCCGTCGATGGCGCTCGGGATGTCCGCCAGTCCCTCCTCCGGGACGAACCAGCGGTCGAGGACGTAGCTGCTGAGGGGTCGGGTCATCGAAGATCGTCCTTGTCGACGGGAGATCGCGGGCGCTCAGACGCGCTCGATGAGGCCGGCGATGCCCTGGCCGACGCCGATGCACATCGTGACGACCGCGCGCCGGGCGCCACGCACCTCGAGCGCGCTCACCGCCGTCATCGCGAGCCGCGCCCCCGACATGCCGAGCGGATGGCCGAGCGCGATGCCGCCGCCATGCGGGTTCACGTGCTCGGCATCGTCCGGCAGGCCGAGGTCGCGCAGAACCGCCAGCGCCTGCGAGGCGAAGGCTTCGTTGAGTTCGACGAGGTCGAGCTCGCCGAGGGTGAGCCCGGTCCGGGCCAGGAGCTTGCGGGTGGCCGGCGCCGGGCCGATGCCCATGATCCGCGGCGCCACGCCGGCCTGGACGACCGACACGACCCGTGCCCGCGGCGTGAGGCCGTATTTCCGGATCGCCGCCTCCGACGCGACGATGAGCGCCGCGGCCCCGTCATTCACCCCGGAGGCGTTCCCGGCGGTCACGGTGCCGCCCTCCCGGCGGAACGGGGTCTTGAGGGCGGCGAGCTGCTCCAGCGTGGTGTCGGGGCGCGGATGCTCGTCCCGCTCGACGCGGACGAGCGCCCCCTTCTTGCCCTTCACCTCCAGGGGCGCGATCTCCCGGGCGAAGAACCCCGCCGCCTCGGCCGCCGCCGCGCGCCGTTGCGAGCGGAGCGCGAAGAGGTCCTGGTCCTGCCGCGAGATCCCGAACGCCTCGGCGACGTTCTCGCCCGTCTCGGGCATCGAATCGATGCCGTACTGGGCCTTCATCAGCGGGTTGACGAAGCGCCAGCCGATGGTGGTGTCGAACACCTCCGCCTGGCGGGAGAAGGCTTCGGTCGCCTTGCCCATCACGAAGGGGGCGCGCGTCATGCTCTCGACGCCGCCAGCCAGGACGAGATCGGCGTCGCCGGTCATGATCGCCCGCGCGGCGATCCCGACCGCGTCGAGGCCCGAGCCGCAGAGCCGGTTGACCGTCGTGCCCGGCGCGCTCACCGGCAGGCCGGCGAGGAGGGCCGCCATGCGGGCGACGTCGCGGTTGTCCTCTCCGGCCTGGTTGGCGCAGCCGAGCACCACGTCGTCCACCGCCTCCCAGTCGATGCCGGGATTGCGCTCCTTGAGCACGCGGATCGGGTGGGCCGCCAGGTCGTCGGCGCGGACATCCTTGAGCGCGCCGCCGTAGCGGCCGATCGGCGTGCGGGCGAAGTCGCAGATATAGGCGTGGGACATCGTTTCCTCCTCAAGAGCGATGTTTCAGGGGCATGCGGCCGGGCCGGTGTCCGGTTCCTGGCTTGCCCCTCGGCCGAGACCTTCGCGTGGGCCCGTCCGGCCCTCGATCGAAACGGGCTGCCCGCGACGATGTCCCCGGTGGAAGAGTTACCGGTGCAAGAGGTACCGGCGCGAGGGTCCCTGGTTCAACAGGCCGGTCCGGCGGCGTTGGCACCGGCCCGACCACCGTGTTGTTAACCGACCGGTCGGTTAATTCAAGGGGCGTCAGCGCTCCCTGCGCGGGCCAGGACCGGAGCGAGGCGTGGGACCGTCGATTCTCGCTGCGGGGTGCGACGCCGGCACCCCGGCCCTCGCCAGCCCCGTCCTCTCGGTCTCGCCCCATCGGGCTCACGACGCGGACGCCTCGATTCGGCCTCAGGCAAGTCCGAGATCGACGAGGCCGTTGACCCTTCTAGAATTTCCGATGCTAGAAAAGCTTCACGATCGCGTTGCCATCGCGAAGCTTCTCTCGCTCTTTGATTTTGCCGCATTTTCTACGACGAACCGGTATCCACTTCGTCGGAAAATGCTCTAAGCCAGAGGCTTGGCGAACATCCGAAAGCGGAACCAAACGCCGTCTTCAACGGCCGATGGTATGATTACCGCAGCGACTCCAGCAACGGCCTGAGCGAGTGGCGCCGCTTGTTCTCGACGATCAGCGCCTCGATCCGCGTCGCCCATTCCCGCTGCCGACCCTGCGCCAAGTACGCTGTCCTGGCATGGGCGAGCCAGGCGGCGGCCTTCTCGTACTGGCGCGACGAACCGCCTTTCAGGAACGGCTCGGCCTGCGACTCGGCGAAATGCGCAACCCAAACCGGATCCCGCTCCAGAGCCGCCTCCGCCAGGCGGTGCAACACCGCCGGGTTGAGGTAATCCTCGCGGCTCTGCTCGGCCGCCCGCATGGCGTCCCCGACCAGCCCCTCCTCGAGCAGGATCGCGATCCGGTCGTCGGCGAAATCGGCGCCGGCGAGGATCGTCAGGAGGTCGTCGCGGAGGGCATCCCAGCCCTTGCCGGCGATCGTCCGGGCCGCTTTGTAGTCGTCGAGGGCGTGGGTCTTCGCGAAGGCGGTGCGGGCCCCTTCGAGGGCGAGGTCCCGGCGCTTGAGCGCAACGGCCTCGTCGCGCAGCCAGCGCGCCAGGACAGCGGTCAGGCCGCTCTCCTCCAAGTCGGGGCGGCGCAGATGGGACCGCGCGAGGTCGAGCGCCTGGTCCGGGTGCCCGGCCTCGCGCAGGCGCCGGGCGAGGGTGAGAACGTCATCCGGATCCGTGAGGTGCTCGGCCGCGTGGGCCAGGGCCTCGTCGATCCGGCCGAGGCGCACCAGCATCCCGGCATAAGACGCCTCGTCCCCGGCGGCGCGGGCGAGGTTCAGATATTCGTCGGTGCGCTCCGAGGCGGCGAGCACCCGCAGGCGCACGGCGACGAGATCCTTTTCGGTCTCAGGAAGGGCCGCCGTCCCGCCGGCGAGCACCGCCTGGAGCGCGGGCACCTCCCAGCCGGCGGCGAGCGCCGCGAGGGTGACGGAGAATCCCGCCGGCCCGTACTCGCTGAGCTCGGCGTGCCAGCCCGCGACCGTCTCGAACAGCGCGTCGCGCTCCTCCTCCGAGAGGTCGCTCATCAGCACCGCCTCGGCCATCATCCGCCCGAGATCCTCGAACAGGAGGTCCATGTCGTCGTCGGTCTCGGCCATCTCGCCGAGCCATTGCTCGATGAACGGCTCGGCCACAGCCACGAGGACACGCAGGGCGTTGCGCCCGTCGCCGGCCTCCAGGAACGGCACCGCCTTCTCGGCCAGCGCGTGCAGCTCGCCGGACGGGCCGGTGGCGTGGTCATCGTCCCAATAGGTCCGCGCCTTGCGGGCGAGGAGGGTGCGGGCCTGCGCGGCGATCGGGGCCGGATCGACCGGGCCGCGTCCCGGGACTGCGGCGAGTTCCACGTCGATCCAGCCGGCGAGGTCGGGATCGGCCTCGGCCCGGCGCACGAGCAGGTCGGCCAGGGCCTCGCGCGGCAGGTCGTCGAGGAGCCGGCGCAGGGTCGGGCGCTCGGCGACGGCGCCGGGCTTCGACGCCGCGAGCAGGGTCGCGACGACGTGCTTGCAGGCGCCGCCCCATTCGTAGGGGCAGGTGCAGCGGAAATCCGCGACGTCGCCGTCCTTCAGCCGGATCGCGACCCGGTAGGGCTCGTCCTCGCTGCCCGCGACCGCGGCGGTGAGCTGGTCGCCCCGCCGCACGAGATCGGAGACGGCGCCCGAGCGGACCATGTCGCGGCCGCGCTCGACCACCTTCGGGTCGGCGAGCGCCTTGACCGCCGCCTCGCCGGGCAGGCTCGCCGCAGGGCCCGTCTTGCCGACCCGCTTCGTGCTCACGCGGCGATCCGTCCTTCGAGCGGAAAGACCTTGGCCGGGTTCATCAGCCAGGCCGGATCGAACACCGCCCGCACCCGCATCTGCTGGTGGAGGTCCTCCGGGTTGTACTGGACGGTCATCAGGTCGCGCTTCTCGATGCCGACGCCGTGCTCGCCGGTGAGGCAGCCGCCGACCTCGACGCAGAGCTTCAGCATCTCTTCGCCCGCCGCCTCGGCCTTCTCCATCTCGCCGGGCGTGTTGATGTCGAACAGGATCAAGGGATGCAGGTTGCCGTCGCCGGCATGGAAGACGTTGGCGCAGCGCAGGCCGTAGGATTGGGTGATCTCGCCGATGCGCTCCAGCACGCGCGGCAATTGCCCGGTCGGGATGGTGCCGTCCATGCAGATGTAGTCGGAGATGCGCCCCGTCGCGCCGAAGGCCGACTTGCGGCCCTTCCAGATCGCGGCGCTCTCGGCCTCCGATTGCGAGACCTTCAGGCTCGTCGGGTTGAAGGGCTTGGCGATCTCGACGATGCGGGCGAGCATCGCGTCGCATTCCTCCTGGCAGCCCTCGACCTCGATGATCAGCATCGCCTCGGCATCGAGCGGGTAGCCCGCATGCGCGAAGGCTTCGCAGATCGTGATCGCCTCGCGGTCCATGTACTCGATCGCCACCGGGATGATGCCGGCGCCGATGATCGCCGCCGTGCAGGCCCCCGCCGCCTCGACCGTGCCGAAGCCCATCAGGGCCGGCCGCGCGCCCTCGGCGGCCCGCAGGATCCTGACGGTCGCCTCGGTCACGATGCCGAGCTGGCCTTCCGAACCGCAGACGAGGCCGAGCAGGTCATAGCCGGCGGAATCGAGGTGATCGCCCCCGATCTCCACCACCGTGCCGTCGACCAGGACCAGGGTCACGCCCATCAGGTTGTTGGTGGTGACCCCGTATTTGAGGCAGTGGGCGCCGCCCGAGTTCATCGCGATGTTGCCCGCGATGGTGCAGGCGAGCTGGCTCGACGGGTCGGGCGCGTAGAAGAAGCCCTCGTGAGCCACCGCCGCGCTGATCGCCAGGTTGGTGATGCCGGCCTGGACCCGGGCGATGCGGTTCCCGAAATCGACGTCGAGCACCCGGTTCATCTTGGCGATGCCGAGGATCACCGCATCCTCCTGCGCGATGGCGCCGCCGGCCAGCGACGTGCCGGCGCCGCGCGGCACCACCTTGACCCCGTTCTCGTGGCAATAGCGCATCACCGCGGCGACCTCCTCGGTCGTCGAGGGCAGAACCACGGCAAGCGGCATCTTGCGGTAGGCGGTGAGCCCGTCGGTCTCGAAGGCGCGGCGCTCGTCTTCGCTCGTCACCAGCGCCTCCGGTGCCACGAGGCCGCGCAAGCCCTCCACGATCGCATCGCGGCGGGCGAGGATCGCAGGGTCGGGGAGCGGGAAGGCGATGGTCATGGCGTATCCTCGGCGTCTCGTCTCGATCGTGTCCGACCGGCGGGCGGTCGCTCGTGCCTCATCATACGGGAAGCGAGGGAGGGCGCCCATCCATCGGTGCGCCCCGCACCTTGGTCCGATTGCGCGAAGCCGCGGCACAGCTTCTTTTCGCCGCACGGGACCCGTCGCGAGCAGTCTGCGTTTTTAACTGTACCAAATTGCAGGCTGGGCCATATCCCGGTGGCCCGTCGCGAACGACGTCCGTTGGAGGGAACCTCATGCGTCAGCTCATCCTCGGTGCCGCCCTGGCGATCCTCGCCCCCTTCGCCGCCCAGGCGCAGGACGCCGCCGCCGGCGAGAAGGTCTTTGCCACGTGCAAGGCCTGCCACGCTTTCGGCAAGAACGGCGTCGGCCCGGATCTCAAGGGCGTCATCGGCCGCAAGGCCGGCACCCACGAGGGCTACAACTATTCGGCCGCGATGAAGAATTCCGGGCTGACCTGGGACTCGGCCACCTTCATGGACTACATCAAGGACCCGAAGGCCAAGGTGCCCGGCAACAAGATGATCTTCGCCGGCGTGAAGGACGACAAGAAGATCAAGGATCTGGAAGCCTACCTCGAGACCCAGAAGTAAGACGGGGCCCGGCCCCGGCGGCGTCCGCCGGGGCCTCCCGCCTTCTAGTCGCCGATGCCGTCCCGGCCCTGGACGGCCATCAGGGTGGCGGTGAGGAGCGCGACGAGCCGCTCGCCCCCTTGCGCCTCGGCGAAGACCTCGGCCTGCGCCAGGGTCAGGGTGCGTCCGGCCTTCACCACCCGGCCCCGGGCCAGGATGCGCGTTCCAGCCGCCGGGGCGAGCAGGTTGATCTTGAACTCCGCCGTGAGCACGCCGGCACCGGGCGGCATCAGGGTCAGGGCGGCGTAGCCCGCTGCGCTGTCGGCGATGGCACTCACCGCCCCGGCATGGACGAAGCCGTGCTGCTGCGACACCGCCGGCCCGGGGACGAGCGCGATCTCGACCGTGCCGGGCGACACGGTGCCGAGGCTGGCCCCGAGGGTCCGCATCAGGCCCTGCCTCTCGAAGCTCGCGCGCACGCGCGCCTCGGGTGTCTGGTCGGTCACGGGCCCCTCCCTGTCGATTTCTTGGTAAGGGACGGTTGAGGCATGGCCGCGCCCGCCCTGTCCAGCGCCCAATTTCCGAGACGCTCATGACCCTCCCCGATTCCGATCCGGCCGGCTGGCGCCCCTTCGACGATCCGGGTTTCCTCTCCCTGGTCGGCCCGGTCCTGCTGCGCGAGGAGGGCGAGGCGGTCAGCTTCGCGTTCCGGGCCGAGCCCAAGCACGCCAACCTGATCGGCGTGGTGCAGGGCGGCATGATGATGACCTTCGCCGACCGGGCTCTCGGCTTTGCCGCCATGCGGGCCGCCGGTGGGGCGAACTGCGTCACGGTGCAGTTCGAGATGCAGTTCATCTCGGCCGGCCGGATCGGCGAGACGATCACGATGACGCCCGAGGTGGTGCAGCGCACGCAGAGCCTGGTCTTCCTGCGCGGCGACGCGGTGTGCGGCGGGCGCATCGTCGCCACCGCCACCGGAATCTGGAAGATCCTGCGCCGCAGGCCCGAGTCGAACCCGGCCTGACGTTGGCGTCAGTTGGTGAGCGCCGGGCGGGCGCTGGTGGGACCGAGCCCCTGCGGCACCGGCACCTTGCTGGCATTGTAATTCGCGTTGACGACAAGGCGCGGCGCCTGCGACAGCGCCACCTTGCGGACGACGATGGCGGTGTATTCCGACTGATCGGCGACGACCTGGTTGGCGGAGACCACGAAGGTGCCGCGCGGCATGTAGATCGTGCCGACGAGGCGGCGCGCGTTGTCGCTCATGACCTCGAACGACCGGCCTGCCGGAGCGCTGCGATCCTCGAAGAACAGCAGGCCCGCCAGCGCGTCGTCCGTCGGTGCGCTGAGCGAGACGCTTGAGCGGGGCATAAACTGCAGCGGGCGGGCGACGCCGTCGTAGTCCGGCGGGACCGTACCGGTGAAGTAGAAGCCCACGCCGTCACCGTTCAGCGACGCCGGCGGGAGAGATGAAGGCCCCATCGGGCAATGCAGTTGAGATTTGACAGGCGGAGGAACATCGTTGTGATAGCACAGGCACGAGGCTTGCCCGTGCTCGGGGTGCCCTGGCACCAGGCTGTCCGTCCCGACCACGAGGGGTCCGTCCTTCATGACGTAAATGCCGGGATTGAGCTTGACGACCGCGCCCGATGTGAGGATGAGCCCGCCGCAATACGTCCCGGGATTGAGAACCTCGCTCCAGCTTCCCACCAGCTTGTTGTTGTACGTGCAGCCCCCCACCGGAGGGGCGGCGCGTCCCGCGAGCGGATCCTTGATGGCCGGACAACCAGTGATCGGCACCGGCTGGTAGCGCTGCGAGGGACCGGCATAGCCCCCGACGGCGCACGACTTCAGCGCGGCGAGTTGTGAGGCGTCGCGCGCGTCGATCGCCGCGGCGGCGCTGGACATCGCGTAGACCGAGCAATTGCTCGCCGAGATCCGGGCGCTGTCGCGCAGACCGATGGCGTCCGCCGACGACCCGTCCAGCGCCACGACGCAGACCCGGGACGTCCCGACGATCTCGGCCGTCGCCTGGACGGAGATGTCCGTCAGATACGGCGTGACGAACTTGGTCATGATCGCGCGCTTGCGCTGCGACAGGGTCACCGTCACGCCCGTGGGCGGCAGGTCGCGGTCGTTGGCCAGGGTCGTCGTGTAGGGATCGTCCGGGTTCGCCACCGGCTTGCGATAGACCGGCTCGGTCGCCACCGCGATCGGATCTCCGCCGAGCTTGTCCGCCGCCAGGCTGCGCACCTGGCCTTCCGCGACGGCCTGCGCCCGGCCCCGGTCGAAACCGGCGACCTGCATGTCGGAGACGACGGCGAGCGCCGTCGCGTCGACGATGGCCTGGAGCTGCTGCTTGCGGACCAGCCACGTCGCATAATCGACGCCAAATCCGACGCTTCCCATCACGATGGGAAACAGGATCGCGAGCACGAAGGCGACTCCTCCTCCGCGATGACAGCAGAAAGCTGCGACTTTAACGACGAGGGCCCGACACATCAGCATCTTGTTCCATGGAGCCCTCACACTAGGAATCATTCCGTAAAGGCAACATTAACATGACCGCAATCGTCAAAGAGACACAACCGGTGAATTCAACCTCAGGTTATCCTAATAACGGGAACCGAATCAAATTTTACCGATCCAAGTCTGTCGAGACTGACAGAGCGACGACCTGAGACAGGGGTGCACACCGAGCCGACCGCAACTGCCGCGCCGCAGGAGACCCCCGCGCAGGGCAGGACCGCGCAAGACGGCCATCGAACGGGAGCCGGCGGCCACTCTCCTGCGCCGGCGCGCCTGCACAACCCGCCCGGATCCGCTATGTAGGGACCGATGACGCACGATCCGAACGGTGCCCCGGCCGCCGGGGTCCTCGAACGCCTGACCGCTGCCCTCGGCGCGGAGGGGAGCCGGCGCGGCCCACCGCCGGTCGACCGCTGGAACCCGGATTATTGCGGCGAAATCCCGCTGCGCATCGCCGCGGACGGGACCTGGCACTACAATGGCAGCCCGATCACCCGACCGGCCCTGGTCAAGCTCTTCTCGACGATCCTGCGCCGCGACCCCGACGGACGCACCGTGCTGGTGACCCCGGTGGAACGGGTCGGGATCGAGGTCGAGGACACGGCCTTCCTGGCGGTCGAGATGGCGGTGGAGGGCAAGGGCGAGACCCGCGCCATCGCCTTCCGCACCAACCTCGACGACGTCGTGCCCCTCGACGACGCCCATCCCTTGCGGGTCGAACGCGACCGGGAGGGCGGGTTCAAGCCCGCCATCGCGGTGCGCCACGGCCTCTGGGCCCGTCTCACCCGGGCGCTGGCCTACGACCTCGTGGACCTCTGCGAGGAGCGCGAGGAGGCGGGCGAACGCTGGCTCGGCCTTGCCGCCGGCGGGCGCTTCCACCGCCTCGCCAAAGCGACCGATCTCGACGCGGCCGACCTGTCGTGACCGATCTCGCCGCACCGCAAGTCCCAGGGCCGCAAGTCCCAGGGACTCAAGTTCCAGGGTCTCACGTCCTGGGATCGTCCGCCCTCGACGCCTTCCTGGCCCGCGCCCGCGACCGGTTGCGGTCGGCGCCGCCGGGCCCGCATGACGACACCTCGAACCCCCGGGGCGACCACGACCTCGAACCCGACGTGCTGGAAGCCGCCCTGTCGCGCCCGCCCCGGCTCGCCGCGGTACTGGTTCCGGTGGTGCCGCGGGCGGCGGGCGTCGCGGTGCTGTTCACCCTGCGCGCGGCGCATCTGCGCGACCATTCCGGCCAGATCGCCTTCCCGGGCGGCAAGATCGATCCCGGCGATCCCTCGCCGCTGGCGGCGGCCCTGCGGGAGGCCCACGAGGAGATCGGCCTCGACCCGGCGGCCGTGACGCCGCTCGGCTACCTCGACCCCTACCTGTCGGGCACGGGCTTCCTGGTGACGCCGGTGGTCGGGCTGGTGGCGCCGGACGCCGCCTTGCGCCTCAACCCGCAGGAGGTGGCGGAGGCATTCGAGGTGCCGCTGGACTTCCTGATGAACGTCGCCAACCACGCCCTGCACAGCCGGGAATGGCGCGGGCGCCAGCGGCGCTACTATGCGATTCCGTTCGGCGAGCGCTACATCTGGGGAGTGACCGCCGGCATCGTGCGCAACCTCTACGACCGGCTCCGCGACGCGGACGAGTGAAGATCCCGAGCAAAGACCGATGGCCCGCGCGCTGATCGACGACATCCTGCTGTTCCTGCTCCCCTTCGCGCTGTTCGGGGCATGGCTGGTCCTGCGCCAGCGCAGCCCGCTGCGCTGGATCCATTGGAGCGACCAGGCCGTGCGGCTCGCCATCGCGGGAGCCGCCCTGGTCATCGCCTCCATCCTGGGGGTGGCGCTCACCGCCGAGCGGCACCGGGACGGCTTCGTGCCGACCCATCTCGAGAACGGCCGGGTGGTGCCAGGGCAGTTCCGGTGAGCCAGTCCCTCGACGAGGCCGCGTTGCGGGCGGTGCTGGCGCAGCCGCGCCTCGCCCGGGTGTTCGTCGCCCTCGATGCTGCGGCCGAGGAGACCCGCCTCGTCGGCGGCGCGGTGCGCGACGCGCTGCTCGGCCGACCGGTCGCCGATATCGACCTTGCCACCACGCTGCTGCCCGAGGCGGTGGTGGCGCAGGCGAATGCTGCCGGCCTCAAGCCCGTGCCGACCGGCATCGCCCACGGCACCGTGACGGTGGTGGTGGAGGGAGAGCCGTTCGAGGTGACGACCCTGCGCGAGGACATCGAGACCGACGGACGCCACGCCGTGGTGCGCTTCGGCCGCGACTTCGCCCGTGACGCCGCCCGGCGCGACTTCACCATCAACGCCCTCTCGGTCACGCCGGATGGCCGCGTGCACGACACGGTGGGGGGCCTCGCCGACCTGGCGGCATCCCGGGTGCGGTTCATCGGCGAGGCGCGCCAGCGCATCCGCGAGGATTACCTGCGGGTCCTGCGCTTCTTCCGCTTCCACGCCCGCTATGGCGCCGGCGCGCCCGATCCGGCGGGGCTCGCCGCGTCGATCGAGGCGCGGGACGGGCTGGCGCTCCTCTCCCGCGAACGGGTGCGGGGGGAACTCCTGAAGCTCCTTGCCGCCCCGGGCGCGCCCGCCGTCACCGCCGTCCTGTCGCAGACCGGCCTGTTGCAGCGGCTGATCGGCGGGATCGGCGATCTCGGCCGCCTTGCCCGCCTCGCGGGTGCGGAAACCGACGAAGCCGGGGACGCCAGGCCGGACCCGGTGCGCCGCCTCGCCGCCCTGGCGGTGCGCTCCGCTTCCGATGCCGAGCGCCTGCGGGAGGGTTTGCGCCTGTCGAAGGCCGAGCATGCGCGGCTCGCCGCTTATGCGGGGGCCGAGGCGTCCCTCCACGGCGCGTGTGATCCCCTCACGGTCGCGGATCTGCGCCGCCTCGTAGCGGTGCACGGAGCGGAGGCGGCGGTCGATGCCACCCTGGCGCTGACGGGGGAGCCGCGGCCGGTGCTGACGCCGGAGGCCGCCGACGCCTTGGCGCGCCTCGCCGCCGGGGCCGACCCGGTGCCGGTCCTGCCGGTCACCGGGGCGGGTCTGGTCGCGGCGGGCGCCCGGCCCGGCCGCAGCCTCGGCCTGGGCCTCGCGGCGGCGCGCCGAGCCTGGCTCGCGCAGGGATGCCCGACGGACGCGGAAGCCGCGGCGCATCTGCGCGCGGTCGCCCTCGCGGCCGCCGGCGGAACCCCGGAAGACGCCCCCCGTTCGCCTCCTTTCAAGAACTAATACCAACGGTCGTTGACAACGACCTTTGGTCCCGTTCTCGAATTTTCGCCAAGCCCAAGGTCCCGGACATCTGGGCTTGGCATCGACACTTCGCGATGGAGCAACGGCCGCGTCGATCTCGGGCCTGCCCGAGATCGAATCGATGCGTCAGCATTTTCGGCCGTTGGTATAACATTGCCGGGCTCGCCCGGGGAGAGGACCGGGATGACGCGGATCGCGATGGTGTTCAGGCCGGCGGCCCTGTCCCGCCTGGCGAACGGGGCGCGCCAGAGGCAGCAGGCCAAACCACCGTGACCGACGCGGACCTGACCAGACCCGGTCGAGGCCGGGCCGGCCGCGCGGCATGGCCGAGCCGCGAGGCGGCCGTCCGGGGAATCCCCCTCGGGACGTTCCGGAGGGGATCGGTTTGCCGCCGGATGGGTTATGATGCCTGGCCGCCGCGGGCCCGCTTCGTGCGTCGCCCTTACAGCCGCGCGAGGCGCCCCGGAGCCCCGGCCCGCGGTGCCGCCTGATGGAGACCGACGACCGATGCTGCCTCTGCTCCGTCCCGCCCTGGCCGCCGCCCTTCTCCTCGGGGCCTCGCGGCCCGGCGGCGCGCACGAGCTGTGGCTGACGCTCAGCACCGTCGAGCCGGTCCCGCAGGTCCGGGTCAATTACGGCCGGGCCTCGAAGCGCGAGGCGCCGCATGCGCCTCAGCTCATCCAGCTCGTCGCCCTGACGCAGGACGGGAGCACGGACCTGCGCGCCGGCCTCAAGCCCGCCCCGGCGGACGTGCCCCCGGCCCTGCTGGCGCCGCTCGGCACGAAGCCAGGCCGCTTTCTGGCCGCCGCGACCTACGATGCCGGCTTCTGGACGACTCTGCGCGACGGCACCCGCCTCCAGGCCAGCCGGCGCCTGGTGCCCGATGCCCGCGAGGGCCGCTGGTCGGTGAAATACGCCAAGGCCGCCTTCGGCCCCGGGGCGCCGTGGCTGCGGGTGGTCGGCCACATGCTGGAGATCGTGCCGGTCGAGGTCCCGGGCCCGACCGCGGGAGCGATCCGGGTGCGGGTGCTGTTCCGCGGCGCCCCCCTGCCGGGGGCCGATCTCCTTTACGGCGACAGCGGCATGGAACCGGAGCGGGCCGGAATGCCGGCCTACACCACCGATGCGGAGGGCATCGCCACGGTGCCGATCCGCAAGGCCGGCAGCCAGGTGCTCACGGTGACCCAGACGGTGAGCCCGTCGGCCACCCCGACCCTCGCCGACGAGGATGTCTACACCGCGACCTTCGCGTTCCGGCTCGACGAGCCGTCGGTGAACTGAGACCGACGGTCGTTGAAAACGATCTTTGGTTCCGTTCTCGAATTGTCGCCAAACCTTTGGCTTGAAATCGAAAATTCGAGACGGTTGATCGGCCCGATGCGTCCGCATCGTGGGCCGATGGGATGAGATCCACAGGGACCCTGGCGATCGGCCCGGCCATCGCGGGCCGCCGGAGGCGCACGGCCCGCGATGGCCGGGCCGCAATCCTGAACGGGCGAGTTAACAGTGCGGTCAGGTCGATGCGCCATAACATCGACCCGTGGCGCCGAACCGGGGGCGGTCGATGGCAAAGGCGTGGCGTGGGTCATGGGGCCAGGGCGAGCTGTATGAGACGCTCTGCCTGCTGGTCATTGGGGCAGGTTGCTACCTGATCGGCAGTGTGCTGGGCCTGTTCGAAATCGCGATCGCCTTCTTCCTGCGTTACGGCCTGCTGGATCTCGTCTTGCTGACGAGTTGCATGGGCGTCGCGCTGTTGGGAGCCATCATCCGCAAGTCGCTGACCCTGCGCCGTGCCATGCTGGAGCGCGATGCCGCCGCCCGGCAAGCCGAGGCGATCGCGCGCCACGATGCGCTGACGGGCCTGACCAATCGACGCTACTTCGTCGAGGCGCTGGAGACCCTGCGCGGACGGATGACCGAGGGCCGGCGCGGCGCCGTGCTTCTCATCGACCTCGACCGCTTCAAGCCCGTCAACGACCTGTACGGCCACGCCGCCGGCAACGCGGTCCTCTGCACCGTGGCCGAGCGCCTCGAGGCCCTGCTTCCCGCCGGCGGCGTCGCCGCGCGCCTGGGTGGCGACGAATTCGCCCTGCTGGTCCCCTTCACCGGCAGCAGCGAGAACATCAAGCGGCTGGCGCAACAGATGATCGCGAGCCTGACGGCGCCGATCGCCTGGAATGACGGCGAGGTGAAGATCGGAGCGACGGTCGGCATCGCGCTCGTGACGGGCGACGACGATGCGGATGCGCTCCTGCATGCCGCCGATCTCGCGATGTACCAGGGGAAACGGGAAGGGCGCGGGACGTTCCGGGTGTTCGAGGACTCGATGGATACCGAGTTGCGGGAGAGGGCCGCGCTCGAGGCGGAATTGCGCGAGGCCGTCGAAAGCGGCGAGATCGAGCCGTTCTATCAGCCGGTCGTGTCGTTGCCGGGTCGCGACTGCGTCGGCTTCGAGGTTCTGGCCCGCTGGCGCCATCCGACCCGGGGCCTGCTCGGGCCGAACCACTTCATCGCGATCGCCGAAGAAACCGGCATGATCGCCGATCTGAGCTACCGGCTCCTGCGGCAGGCGTGCCGGGATGCGGTCTCCTGGCCCCCCCATCTCCAGCTCGCCGTGAACATCGCGCCGCAGCAGTTCCAGGACCGCGGCCTGGCCCAGCGCATCCTGGGGATCCTGGCCGAGACCGGATTCTCGCCGCAGCGCCTGGAGGTCGAGATCACGGAGAGCGCCCTCGTCCAGGATCTGGAGGCGGCCCGGGCAACCCTGACCTCGCTTCAGAATCTCGGCGTGCGGATCGCCCTCGACGATTTCGGCACCGGCTATTCGAGCCTCTACCACCTGCGCGAGCTGAAGTTCGACAAGCTCAAGATCGACCGCTCCTATGTCGATACCATCACGCTGAGCGAGGAGCGGGCCAAGCTCGTCGATGCGATCATCAGCCTGGGCCGGAGCCTCGGTCTGGTGACGACGGCCGAGGGGATCGAGACGGATGCCAGCGTCGATTGGCTCTCCGGCCAAGGCTGCGATTTCGGCCAGGGCTACCTGTTCGGCAAGCCGATGCCGAAAGAGGAGGTCGACAGCATGCTCAAGGCCGGGGCGATCCTTCAGCAAGACGCGCCCGGCATCCCGGCCAAGGCGCGCGCACCGTCGATCCCCGAGAATGCGATCGTGCGATACGGCCGGGCCAAAGCCGCCTGATCCATGCCGGGCGGGCGGTCCAGCCGAGGGGATCCGGGACCGTCGGCTCACGCCTCCGGCGTGACCGGAGCGATGGCGGCGAACACGCAATCCTCCGGCCCGCCATCCTCGTGGACGAGCATCGCGAAGGTGCCGGGGGCCGACAGCGTGGTCATGTGGGCGTGCCAGGCCCCGCTGCGATAGACGATGCCCGTACCGGCCGGCACCCGGAAGGCGCGCAGGGCGGTTTCGTCCGGAGCCCCGCCGACATCGGGCGCCACCACCACCAGGTACTCCCCGACGGCGAGCGGCAGGAAGGCTTGCGCCGAGTGCGGGTGCCGTTCGAGCCGGCGCAGGGGCAGGGACGCGGCGAAGGGCTCGCTGCGGACGAGGGCGAGGTTGAGGGCCACGCCCGGGCGTCCGTTCTCGATCTCGGCCGCCCGGTCCTGCCGCGGGCCGGCGGCCGGGCCGACCAGCAGGGTGCCGAACGGCGCGAAAGCCTCGGCGGTGATCGGCTCGATCGGAAGGGTGTGCATCGCGTCGGCTCCCCATCAGCCGCCGATCCGGGTCGCCCCCCTCAGCGGCGATCCTCCCGTATCAGGTCCGCCCCCTTCTCGGCGATCATCATCACGGCGGCCTGGGTATTGGCCGAGACCTCAGTCGGCATCACGGCGGCGTCGATCACCCGCAGACCGTCCAGGCCGTGCACCCGCAGGCGCTCGTCCACCACCGCCTCCGGGCCCCGGCCCATGCTGCACGTGCCGACCGGGTGGTAGATGGTCTGGCCGTTGCGGCGGGCGAAATCGAGCCACTCGTCGTCCGATTGGACCGCCGCCCCTGGATTCAATTCGTGGGCGCGGAAGGGATCCATCGCCGCTTGCGCGATCACCCGGCGGGCGATCCGCATGCCCGCGATCAGCGCCTCCTGGTCGCCGCGCACGCTCAGGAAATTGGGGCGGATCGCCGGGGGGCGGAACGGATCGCCCGAGACCGCATGGATGGTGCCGCGGGACTCGGGCCGTAGCTGCGTCACGCCGATCGTCATGCCGGGCTCGCGGTCGAGGGTGCGGTCGGCGGCGTTGGCGTAGCTCGCATGCATGAAGAAGTACTGCACGTCGGGGCCGGCGAGGTCCGGCCGCGTCCGCACGAAGCCGTGGGCAAGGCCGGTGCCGAGGGTCAGGATGCCGCGGCGCGTGAGGAAGTATTGCCCGACCGCGAGGCCGAGGCGCCAGCCGCGGGTCGCCTCGTTGAGGGTCACCGGCTGCGTCACGCGCCAGTTCATCCGCGTCGCGTAATGGTCGCGATAGTTCTCGCCCACCCCTGGCAGGGCGTGGCGGACCGGGATTCCGGCGCGGGCCAACACCTCAGGCCGGCCGATGCCGGACAGTTCGAGGAGGTGGGGCGACTGCACGGCGCCGGCCGCCAGGATCACCTCGGCGCGCGCGCTCGCCCGCTCCTCGCGCCCGTCGCGCCGATAGGTGACGCCGGTCACGCGGGGGCCGTCGAGGTCGAGGCGCAGGACGTGGGCGTTGGTCCGCACCGTCAGGTTCGGGCGCCGTCGGGCCGGTTGCAGATAGGCGTCCCGGGCGCTCCAGCGCCGGCCGTTGCGCTGGTTGGCCTGGTAATAGCCGAACCCCTCCTGCGAGGCGCCGTTATAGTCCGGGTTCTCGGGGTAGCCGGCCTCGGTCCCGGCGCGGATGAAGGCATCGGCCAGGGGGTTCCGCACCCCGACCCGGGTGACGTGGAGGGGCCCGTCCCGGCCGCGCAGGGCGGGGTCGCCGCCCTCGAAACGCTCGAGCTTGCGGAAATAGGGCAGGACGTCGTCCCAGCCCCAGCCGCGGTTGCCGCTCTGCGCCCAGGTGTCGAAATCCTGCGGCTGGCCCCGCACGAAGATCATGCCGTTGATGAGCGTCGAGCCGCCGAGCCCCTTGCCGCGGGGCACCACGATGGTGCGATCGTGGGTGGTGGGCTCCGGCTCGGTGACGAAGCGCCAGTTGAAGGCGGAGCCGGTGAGGAGCTTCGGGAACCCGGCCGGGATGCCGACCCAGAACCCGGTCCCCTCCCCGCCCGCTTCGAGCAGCAGCACCCGGGTGCGGGCATCCTCGCTCAGGCGATTGGCGAGCACGCAGCCCGCCGTGCCTCCGCCGACGATGACGACGTCGAACGCGTCCATGATCCTCCCCCGGTCCTTGTTCCTGTCGGTATAGGCCGGTTTCGTCTTGGCGAGACCCGAGCGGGACGCCGCCTCGCCTCCCCTTGCGGGCATGGCCTGCACGGTTTTGCGTCGCGCCGGGCGGACGCCGATGCCGCCTCCGAGGTCGGTGTCACACGGCTTCCGATGGATCGCTTCGCGATGCGGAAACCAGCGTCGCTCAATCGCCGCGCGGGCTTGCGATACGCCATCCGGCCGTGATCGTCCGGATGGCGCGTCCGTTGCACACCGGCCTTGCCGTCCCTCGCGGATGAAAACTTATGGCATCGTGGGCGTGCCATCGGCGGCGAGATCGGTTTGTCTTTGGTGTGCCAGACCCCGTGTATCAGTTGGATCCGGTCTCCTCTTCAGTCCCCTCGCTTGCGTCACGGGCCGGTCCTCGGGCCAGCCCCGGAGCGCGTCATTGAGATTTGATCTCACGCGCGCCTGCGCCGACACCCGCGCCAGGGCGCTCGTGAGGCCGATCGAGCGCCTCGGATGTGTGTGCGAAATCAAGCTTATGGAGACAGTTTCGATTTACGCGGCCGGGTCCGGCAGGGCGGGAAGCCAGGCGGCCCCCTCCCCCACCAGGAAATCCCAGAAAGCCTGGCCGGCGGGGCTCAGCACCTTGTCGGCCCGCCGCACCGAGAACCAGTCGCGGCGGATCGGCAGGCCCTCGACGTCGAGGAGCACCAGGCGGCCATCCGCCACCTCGGAAGCGACGGTGTGGCCCGAGATCAGCGCGACCCCTAAGCCCGCCATCACGGTCTGCTTGATGGTCTCGTTCGAGCCGCTGTCGATGCCGATGCGGGCGCGCCGGATCAGCAGGCCGGTCATGAACTCCTCGAACACCGTGCGGGTGCCCGAGCCGTATTCCCGCACCAGGAACGGCTCCTCGGCCAGTTCCGTCCGGGTCAGCCCGCGCCGTCCGGCGAAGCGGTGGTCGGGCGCGGCGATCACCACCAGGGGATGGGGGCCGAAACTCTCGGCGGCGATGGGGAAGTCCCGCGGCGGGCGGCCCATCAGGGCAAGGTCGACCCGGTAGTCGCGCAACGCCTCGACGGTGGCGCCCCGGTTGCCGACCACGAGGTCGATCTCGACCCCCGGATGGGCCCGCGCGAAGCCGCCGACGATCCGGGGGGCGAAGTATTTCGCGGTCGAGACCACCCCCAGGGACACCCGCCCGCCCTGGCCGCCGCGCAGGGTCCGCAGCCGCTCGGTGCAGGTCTCCAGCACGGTGCCGATGCTGTCGATGGCCCAGAGCAGCTCGCGGCCGGCATCGGTGGGCTTCAGGCCCGCATGGGTGCGGTCGAACAGCAGCAGGCCGATCTCGTCCTCGAGCCCCTTGATCCGCGCCGTCAGGGCGGCCGGGGTCACGTTCAGCTCCTGGGCCGCTCGCGTCATGGTGCCGAGCCGCGCGATCGCCGCGACGGCGTGGAGCTGCTTGAGGGAGAGATTGCGAATCCGGTCCTGCGCCATCCGGTCCTCGGCCGCCGGCCGTAAGCGTGAGACAGAGTCCGATCCGACATCGCCGGAAGCCCCGGCGCATCCCGTACTTCGGGACAGGATGACGGAACCCGCCCCGACAGCCTAAACTGCCTCCGAGACCACGGGCAGGTCCGGGCAGGACATCCAAGCAGGACAGTCTTGGGGCATTCTCGGGGATCGCACATGCTTCTGAGCGCCCGCATCGATGCACACCCGCCCCGGCGTCAGCCGGCCGCCGGGTCGGTTCTGGCCGCCCTGGCGGAGGCCGCCGCGGCGACCGCCGGGGTGATCGCGGCCATTCCGGGAGATCCGACGGCGGCGGCCCGGCGGATCTTCACCGAGGCCCTGCGGGGGGCCGAGATCGCGGCGATCGCCTGGCGGGACGATGACCGGCCGGATTGTCGCGTCGCCGGGGCCGATCTCGTTCTCGCCCTCAGTCCGATGGAAGGGGCCGAGGACCTCGACGCCGGCCTGCCCGCCGGCACGCTGTTCTCCCTGCGGCCCGCCGGGGCGGACCCGGAAGCCGCCTTCCTGGCCCCCGGCCGGACGCAGGTGGCGGCGGGGTTCGTCGTGTACGGACCGCGCACCCTCCTGACCCTGACCGACGGCACGACGACCACGACGCGGATCTTCGACCCGCAGAGCGGCAGCTTCCGGCCGCCCTCGCTCCTGCGCCTGCCGCGAGCGCCCTCCGGCGGCGGTGCCTTGCGCGGCGCGAACGACGCGCGAGCCGACCTGGGCCGATGCGCCGCCGCGCCGCCCGGCTCCCCCGCGGCCTCCCCCTCCCTCGCGGCCGGTGCGCAGCGGGTGCTGACCCGCGGCGGCCTGCATCTTTGCCCGACGGATCCGCGCCCGGATGCCGGGATCCGGCTCGTCCACGAGGCGGCGCCGGTCGCGTTGGCGATCGAGGCCGCCGGCGGGGCCGCGACGGACAAGCGCGGGCGCGCGATCCTCGATCTGGCCGCCGGCGACCTCGACCGGCGCACCTCCCTCGCCATCGGACCGGCCCGGGAGGTGGCGGACCTCGTCCGCCGCCTCGAGGCGGCCCGCGACGCCGGCGGCTCGCCGCTCTTCGCGCCCCGCGGCCTGCTGCGGGGCTGACCCGCGGTGTCGGCGCTTCACCCTATCGTATCGGTCACCGGGTCGTCGGGATCCGGCACCACCTCGGTGCGCAACACCTTCGAGCAGATTTTTCGCCGCGAGGGCGTCGAGGCGGTCTTCATCGAGGGCGACGCCTTCCACGCCTTCGACCGGGCGGCGATGCGTGCGGCGGAGGCGCGGGAGCCGACCCTGAGCCATTTCGGCGAGCGGGCGAACCTGCTCGCCGAACTCGAGGCGGTGCTGCGCGAATACGCCGCCTCGGGCCGTGGCCGCACCCGGCACTACGTGCACGATGCCGAGGATGCCGCGCGCTTCCAGGCCGAGCCCGGCACCTTCACCCCCTGGGAGCCGTTTTCCGAGGGCTCCGACCTCCTGTTCTACGAGGGCCTGCACGGGGCGCTCACCAATGAGCGGGTCGACATCGCCGGTCAGGCCGACCTCAAGATCGGCGTCGTGCCGGTGATCAACCTGGAATGGATCCAGAAGCTCCACCGCGACAAGGCCACCCGCGGCTACTCGATCGAGGCGGTGACCGACGTCATCCTGCGGCGGATGCCCGACTACGTGACCACCATCTGCCCGCAATTCACCAACACGGACATCAACTTCCAGCGCATCCCGACGGTCGACACCTCGAACCCGTTCGTCGCCCGCTGGATCCCGACCGCCGACGAATCGATGGTGGTGATCCGCTTCCGCGACCCGAAGGGCATCGATTTCCCCTACCTGATCTCGATGATCGCCGGCAGCTTCATGTCGCGGGCGAACTCGGTGGTGATCCCCGGCGGCAAGCTCGACCTCGCGATGCAGCTGATCCTGACCCCGATGATCCTGCGGCTGGTCGAGCGCCGGCGCCGCCTGCTGTAGCGGCGCGTGACGCCGGCTCGGCTTGTGCTCGGGGCAGGATGGCGTAAGAGTTCGGCCATCCGACGTGCCTCGAGGGGAAGGCGCGGTGGGGCCACTACCCCGTGTTGCGAGAGTCCCGGTACATGGCGAGTGACGGGTCGAACCGTGAGGCGCACGAGGCCGGGAACGGCCGGGCGGAACTTCCGTATCGGCTGCGGCAGCAGTCGCTGATGGGCGCCTTCGCCCGGATGGCCTTGCAGACCCGGGACCTCGACGCATTGCTGCGGCGCGCAAGCGAACTCTGCGCCGAGGCGCTGGGCGCCGCGTGCTGCAAGGTGCTGGAATATCGCGCCAGCGACCACGCCTTCGTGATCCGGGCCTGCACCGGCCTCGGGGATGACCGTGTCGGAACCGACTTCACGGCCGCCGACGAGACCACGCCCGCCGCCTATGCCTTCCGCACCGGGGCCGGCGTGCTCGCCAACGGGATCCAGGCCGGAGCCAACCAGGACGGCCCGCTCTTCCATCTGCCGGAGGCTTTGCACCGGCAAGAGATCCCGCACAGGCAAGAGATCCCGCACCGGCAAGACGCCCTCGCGCCCGCCGGCCCCTGGCATGCGGTCAACGTGCCGATCGCGCTCGGCGACGAGAGCCGGCGCGCCTATGGCGTGCTCGAGGCGTGGGGGACCGGGGGCCACGGCTTCGACCGGGCGGACCAGGAATGCCTCGCGGGCTTCGCCGGCCTGATCGGGATCGCGGTCGAGCGCCACCAGGGCGATGCGCGCCTGCGCGACGCCCTCGACCACCAGGTGCAGCTCACCCGGGAGATGAGCCACCGGGTCAAGAACAGCCTCGGGGTGGTGGCGGGCCTGCTGCGGCTCCAGGCCCGCGACGCCCAATCGGACGAGGTACGCCATGCCCTCGAGGATGCCGGCGCCCGCATCGCGACCGTGGCGGAGGTGCACGACCATCTCTGGCGCGGCATCCACCAGCTCGGCATGGTCGACCTGGCGGAGTTCCTGCGCGAGCTGGTGGCGAAGCTCCAGGAGGAGGCTCCGGGCCATCGGCTCGCCTGCGCGGCCGACACCAAGGTGATCAGCGCCGACCAGGCGATCCCGATCGGCCTCGTGGTCAACGAGTTGGTGACCAACGCGGTCAAGCACGCCTATCCGCATGGCACCGGCCCGGTGCGGGTGACCCTCGCGGTCAAGACGGACGGCCTGTGCCTCACCGTCCGCGACGACGGCATCGGCCTGCCGCCGGGCTTCGACGTGTCGATGCGCCAGCGCTCGCTCGGCTTGAAGATCATCGCCAGCCTGATCCGCCAGCTCGACGGCCGCCTGAGCACCGCCCCGGACGGCCCCGGGGCGCGGTTCGTGCTAGATATCCCGCTGGCCTGACGGCCCCGCTCCGCCGCTCTCGCGCGGGCGGGTGGCCGGCTTTGCGACACCCTTCAGCGATCCAATGCTTGGGCCGGCAACGGGGTGGCTTGCCAATCCCGGTCCGCCGTGCACCGTCCTGCCGGTCTCGACTGATACCAACGGTCGAAAGAAAACGACCGTTGGTTCCATTCTCCAATTTTCGCTAAGCCTTTGGCTTAGTATCGAAAATTCGAGATGGTTCATCGGCCCGATGCGTCAGCATCCTGGGCCGATGGTATGAGTGAGCGCTTGCGGCCGTGCCGCACGAGGAATGACGCGATGACGGTGTCGAGCGACGACGAGTTGGAGAGCCTGCGGCGGATCGGCCGCATCGTCGCCGATGCCCTGGAGGCGATGGGCCGGGCGATCGAGCCCGGCATCACCACCCGCGAACTCGACCGGATCGGGCGCGACCACCTGGAGCGCGCAGGCGCCCGTTCGGCGCCCGAGACGGTCTACGGCTTTCCTGGCGCGACCTGCATCAGCGTCAACGAGGAGATCGCCCACGGCATCCCGGGCGAGCGCCGCATCGCGGCGGGCGACCTCGTCAACATCGACGTCTCGGCCGAGAAGGACGGCTGGTTCTCCGATACCGGCGCATCCTTCGCGGTCCCGCCGGTGACCCGCGCAGTCGAGCGGCTGTGCCGGGACGGGCGCCGGGCGATGTGGACCGGCCTGCGTCAGGTCGGGGCCGGCAAGCCGCTCGCCGGCATCGGGCAGGCGGTCGGCGCTTTCGCGAGGAAGAACGGCTACACCCTGGTGCGCAACCTCGCGAGCCACGGCGTCGGCGCCTCGCTGCACGAGGAGCCGACCGAGATCGCGACCTGGCCCGACGCCGCCGAGCGCCGGATCATGACCGAGGGGCTGGTCTTCACCGTCGAGCCGTTCCTGTCGCTGGGCGCCGATTTCGCCGAGAACCGGGACGACGACCCCTGGACCCTCTACAGCCGGCCGCAGGCGCTGACGGTCCAGTACGAGCACACGGTGGTGGCGACCCGCAACGGGCCGCTCGTCCTCACCATGCCGAGCCAGTAGGCCGCCGGCCTCACCGCAGCCAGTAGCGCTCGGGCGCCAGCGGCGGCGGCACAGGGGCGCCCAGGGCATCCTGCACCACGCCGTCGACGGTGCGCAGGAGCGCGTCGAGGGGCAGGTCGTTGGCCGCCGAGCCGAACGGCTCCTCCAGCTCGTCGCCGAGCGCGTCGAGGCCGAAGAACGTGTAGGCGACGAGCGCCGTCGCCACCGGAGTGCCCCAGCCGAGCGTTTCGGCGAGCCCGAAGGGCAGGAGCAGGCAGTAGAGCCAGGCGGTGCGATAGAGGAGCAGCGTATAGGCGAAGGGCAGAGGCGTGCCCTTGATCCGCTCGCAGGCCGCCTGCACGCCCGACAGCCCGGCGAGCTTCTGCTCGATCAGCCCGAACGACACGTCGCTCAAGGTCCCCTGCCGGAGCGCCGCACCGAGATCGGCGGCGAGGTACGCCAGGGCCGCGTCGGCCGGGCTCGCGCAGGACGGCAGCCGCCCGCGCTCGGCTTGCGGCAGGAACGGGGCGGCGGCCAAAGCCGCGTCGCGCCCGCGCAGATGGGCATGCAGGGCATGGGTGAACCCGGCCAGCCGCCGAAGGCAGCGCCGGCGCCGTGCCCCGGTCTCGGTCTCGGCTTCATCCGGGGGCAGGAGCGCCCCGAGGAGGCGGGCGAGGCCCCGTGCCTCGACGATCAGGGCGCCCCAGACCTTCCGGGCCTCCCACCAGCGGTCGTAGCAGGCGTTGTTGCGGAAGCTCAGGAAGATGGAGAGCGCCAGGCCGATCAGCGTGAACGGACCGATCCCGGCATGGAGCGGGATCGCATGGGCCCAGCTCGGCTCCGTCGCCACCACCAGGCAGGCGAGCGCCGTGATGGCGATCACCTGCGGGGCGATCTGCGGCAGGATCGACCCGCGCAGCGCGAACAGGATCGCGAGGGCGCCGGGGCGGGGACGGACGATCATCGGGGGCACAAGGCTCGGTCAGGGACGGCGCGGTCATCCGCCGCCCGGCGGCCAGGGTCAAGCCGATGACGGGCGGGCGAAAGGCGATTTCATACCAACGGCCCAAGATGCTGACGCATCGGGCCGTTGACCCATCTCGAATTTTCGATGTCAAGCCAGAGGCTTGGCGAAAATTCGAGAACAGAACCAAAGGTCGTTTTCAACGACCGTTGGTATCACGCCGTGCCGCAGTTCCGAGCTTTGCACGCACGCCCACCCGCGACCGCAGGACGAGATCGCGGGTGGGGACCGATGCCGAACGCGCGAACCGTCGCTCAACTGCCCGACTTGGCGGTCGCCGTCACGTCGATCTCCACCCCGACCTGGAGGGCGACCATCGAGTCGTTGGCCCAGGGGCCCTGGCCGACGCCGTAATCGGTCCGCACGAGATCGAGACGGCCGACCGCATGGGCCGTCCCGCCCGAGACGGTGAGCGTGAACGGCAGGGTCACGTCCTTGCGCAGGCCGCGGATCGTCAGCGTGCCGACCGCATCATAGGCGTCGCCCCCCTTGGCGACGAAGCGGGTCGCCTCGAACCAGGCCTGCTTGGTCTTGCCCGCATCGAACCAATCGGCCTGCGGCAGGGCCTCGTCGCGCTGCTTGTCGCCGGTCTCGGCGCTGGTGAGATCGATCAGCACCACGGCCTTGCCGGCCTCCGGCTTCTGCGGATCGAAGCTGATCTGCGCATCGTAGCGGGTGAAGCGGCCCTTGAACGGCGCGCCGACCTGGACGCCCGAGAAGCCGATGCGGCTCTTTCCCGGATCGACGGTCCAGTCGGCGGCCTGCGCGGCGAGAGGCGCGGCGGCAAGAGACGCGGTGGAGAGGCCGAGGGCGAGGGCGAGGCGAAAGAGGGTCATCGCGAGGAAACCTCGGGTTTCGTGCCGGGGCGCGGCACCAGGGGGAGCATCCGCCACAGGGTGTCGTCGCGCAGCACGAGGTGGTGGCGCAGGGCCGCACCGACATGCAGCAGGAGAAGGGCGATCAGGAGCCACGCGCCATAGCTGTGGACCAGCTTCAGCGCGCCCTCGACGACCGCCTTGTTGGGCAATCCGGGCAGGACCGGCAGATGCGGCCACGGGATCACCCCGTAGAGCACCGTCGGAATGTTGTAGGGCGAGGCCGAGACCATCGCCCAGCCGACGAGCGGCAGGGCGAGAAGCAGGCCGTAGAGCGCGAGATGCGCGGCCTCCGCCGCCCGCCGCTCGGCCTTCGGCATCGCCTCGGGCAACGGCGGCGGGCGGTGGAACAGGCGCCAGACGACGCGCAGGACCATCAGCACCAGCACCGTGAGGCCGATGGACTTGTGCCACTGGTAGAACGCGAAGCGGTCCATCGGCGGCAGGGAGCCCCGCGTCATCGCGAGGCCGAGACCCAACAGGGCCAGGATGCCGAGGGCGATCAGCCAGTGCAGCACGATCGCCACGAGCGTGTAGCGACGGGGCGTCGCGACCGTGGACATGGCTCGGAACCTCAGGACCGCGAGGATCAGTCCTTGCGCTCGAAGGCGCCGTTGAGGACGAGCTGAACCTCGTCGCTGATCGCCGGCACGAAGGTCTTCACGCCGAAATCCGAGCGCTTGATCGTGCCCTTGGCCTCGAAGCCGACCGTGGCCTTCTTGTTCATCGGGTTGGCGCCGGCACCGACCAGCGTCACCTCGAGGGTCACGGGCTTGGTCACGCCGTGCAGGGTCAGGTCGCCGGTGACCTTGGCCTTGTCCTTGCCTTCGGGGGTCACCTTGGTGGAGGTGAAGGTCATCTCGGGGAACTGGGCGGCGTCGAGCCACTTGTCGCTCTTCAGCGAGTCGACGAGGTGCTGGCTCGGCGCGTAGAGCGACTTGACCGGCACGCTGACCTTCAGGCGGCTCTCGGCGGGCTTGGCCGGCTGCAAGTCCAGGGTGCCGGACACGTCCGAGAAGATGCCCGTATACGGCGAGAAGCCGAAATGGTTGACCGTGAACAGCGCCTGGGTGTGGTTCGGGTCGACCACGTAGGTGCCCGCCGGGATCTGGGCAGGGTCGCGGGTCGCCTGGGCGCTGGCCGGGGCGGCGAGGGCGAGACCGGCGGCGAGGCCGAGGGCGAGGACGGACAGCTTCACGAGAACACTCCGTAACGTCGGGGCCGGGGGCCCTCCGGGGGGCGGGCTCGGCCTGGCACCAGGCTCGCTGCACCGCACCCGTCTTGCGGCGATCGAATTAAGCCGGTTCCGTCACCGGCGTAAGACCGCTAAACCGGGACACATGGTTGCTGGTTCGGAAACCTTCCGGGGTTCTCTCTCCGATGTGAGGGCATTCTGTGCCGTGGTCGATCACGGTACCGTGACCCAGGCGGCGGAAGTCCTGGGGGAGACCAAGGGCAGCATCAGCCGCCGCATCTCGCGGCTGGAGCAGGAACTCGGCGTGACCCTGCTGGCCCGCACGCCGCGGGCGGTGTCTCCGACCGTGGAGGGGCTGGCCTTCCACGCCAAGGCGCAGGAGAGCCTCGCCCTCCTCGACGAGGCGCGGGAGACGGCGCGGGACGCCCGCACCCTGCCCCGCGGCCACCTGCGGGTCACCACCTCGATCGATTTCGGCATCGAGGTGATGCCCGAGCTGGTCGCCGGCTTCCGGGCGCTCCATCCGCAGATCTCGATCGACCTCCTCATCACCGACACGCGGCTCGACCTGGCGGCCAACCGCATCGACCTGGCGCTGCGCCTCGGCAGCGGCGAGAGCCAGGATGGCGGCTACCGCGCGCCGGTGCTGGCGAACCTGATGATCGGCCTCTACGCCGGACCGTCCTACCTCGCCGCCCGCGGCGCCCCCGACAGCCTCGACGACCTCGCGCGCCACGATCTGATCCTGTCGCGCGAGCGCCTCGGCGCGGCCCCGGTGCGGCTCTCGGACGGGCAGGGCCGCGAGGGCCACATCACCACCCGCCCGGCGATCCGCGCCACCGACTACGCGACGGTGCTGCGCCTGACCCGGACCGGCGCCGGCATCGGCCATATCCCGAGCCTGGTGGCGGCCCGGGCGCTCAAGGACGGCGCGCTCGTGCCGGTGCTGCCGGACTGGGCGAGCCGCGGCGGCGTCCTGCGCGCGGTGAGCCTCGCCGGGCGGGAGCTGCCGGCCCGGGTGCGGCTGTTTCGCGACCATGTCCGCCTCGGCCTCGCGGCGATGCGCGAGGAAACCGGGCCGGACTGAGCCTCGCGCCAAGCGCCCCTCGCGCCAAATGCCCCTCTCGCCAAGTGCTCCTCTCGCCAAGTGCTCCTCTCGCCAAGTGCTCCTCTCGCCAAGTGCTCCTCTCGCCCAGG